>JBHLNR010000053.1:0-20559 GCA_048941385.1 Promethearchaeota archaeon | reverse complement strand
CATCATAAAGGCTTTTTCTCCTACAGTTTTTTCTATTTTTTCTGCAGTGCCCTCTATATCGGGATGGATTTCTGCCCGTCGAGCAAGATCTTCTTTTTGGCGATCAATCATAAACGCTTTTTCACCAATTGACTTCTCAATCTTTTCAGCGGTTCCTTCGATGTCAGGATGGATTTCTTTCAACTGAACCACACTTTCTTTTTGTCTATCAATCTTAAACGCTTTATCTTCTACAGATTTCTCTATTTTTTCCGCAGTGCCCTCTATATCGGGATGGATTTCTGCTCTTCTTGCAAAATCTTCTTTTTGGCGGTCAATCATAAATGCTTTTTCACCAATCGATTTCTCAATCTTTTCAGCAGTTCCTTCGATGTCAGGATGGATTTCTTTCAACTGAACCACGCTTTCTTTTTGTCTATCAATCATAAATGCTTTTTCGCCAATTGACTTCTCAATCTTTTCAGCGGCTCCTTCGATGTCAGGATGGATTTCTTTCAACTGAGCCACACTCTCTTTTTGCCTATCTATCATAAATGCTTTTTCACCAATCGACTTCTCGATCTTTTCAGCAGTTCCCTTGATATCAGGGTGCATCTCAGTTCTTTGAGTGGCTACTTCTTTTTGTCTTTCAGCCATAAAAGCTTTTTCGCCAATTGATTTTTCTATTTTATCAGCTGTTCCTTCTATATCAGGATGTATTTCTCTCAATTTAGATATCGTATCTTTTTGCCTATCTATCATAAATGCTTTTTCACCAATCGATTTCTCAATTTTTTCAGCGGTACCTTCAATGTCGGGATGTAACTCTTTCAATTGAGCTGTAGTTTCTTTACGACGATCGATCATAAAGGCTTTTTCTTCTATTAATTCTGAAATTAATTTAGTACTCTCCTCAAATGCTTTTTTTCTTTCTTCTTCAGTAATTTTTAGGTAAGATTCTATTTCTTCTTTTTCTTTTTTATAGAGATCATCCATTATTTTTTTATCTGCTTCTATTACTTCCTTAGTTGGAGGTTTTTCATTTTCACCCAATATTCTCACATTCTCATAGTTTAAAAACCATTTTTAAATATAATAGTAGAATTGGTATTTAATTTTTTTTGGATTTATATATAGAAATTATTTTGATTCATCCACAAAATAATTTTATTCAATCTTTATTATTTAATCTTTTTAGGTTTATTTGATAGTGATTGGTCCAAATGAATCGTCTGGAAACTGTTCCATTAAGGCTAGCATTGTTAGCTTCATATTGAGCATCTCTATAGCTTCCAAATGTAATTTTTTGGTTCTCTCTGAGTCTTTTAACAAGTTATATTTTAAGAATAATATATCCAACTCTTTTGATAGTTTATCTATGAGATCTTCTTGGTTGTCTAAATTTAAATCTTGATTTTTAAGCCAACTATCTATTTCACCTTTAATTTGAAGTTCATTACCATTTATTTGATTGTACCTAACTTCAACTTCTTCGATACGATTTAAATTAGATATATAGGATTGATCTTGATACATTGGTTTAATCAATAATCCTAAATTCATAATTAAAGGTTGAATTTCAAGCTTTTCCAATGATTTGGTTAGAAGATTGAAGATCTGATCTTTTTGAGTTATCTCTGAAATTGAATAATCAATATACTGTTGGACAAAATGCATGATGGCATTTTTGAGGAACAGTTCCTCATAATCAAAAATAGAATCAGGTTTAATAGCAAGTGTATTAATAATACAAGTATAGAGGGAACTCATAAGCGGTTTATTTTCATGAAACATGGAAAATTTATTAATAAAGCTCAAAATATCACCAATTATTTCAAGCTTGTTTTCTTCTGGTTCCGAATCACAATAATGATTGAAACAATGTTCCAAGTCAAACTTTTCGTCGGGTATTGATAAGAGATGCTTAATCTCAGAAAAGACTGAACTAAGGTTCACAATAATTCTATTCGTTAATAATCTTTATAAAAATTTTTCATTTTATGTTTTATGAATAAAACATATGATTATGAAATTAAAATGCGGTGGGGATTAAGGCCTTGGTGCCATGCTTCTGTGCCTCTTGGATTATTTCCATCAGTTCATCAAATGAAAAAGGTACTAAATCAAGAGCAGTCATACCAGATAACTTGAGTTCAGCAGTGACTGTGTCCGCTAAGTTATTACAATCTCCTGAGAAAAAAACATTCCTCCTACCAAATTCTTTTCTTAGTTGTTTTCCAATTTCATCAATAGCACAATATCCCGCTACAAGCCCTTTAGTATAGCCCTCAGCCTTTAATTGTTTAATGAGATTTTCATCATGACCTTTTCCCATTATTAAGAACCATCCACCTTTAAACTTGACTTTATGATCATTAGCAAAAACTTGTAATACTGCTAATGGATTATTCTGACATCCCTCTCTACATAAAAGATCCTTTCCTTTTACGATTTTAACGTCATCAGGGAATTCTTGTAACAAATCCCATCCATATTTCTCCTTATAATCTTCTAAGTCCTTACCTATTACCTTTATTTTGTTGAGATCTCCTTCTCCTAACCCTCTTTCACATGCAATTTTTAGATGAGGAATTTCGTTAATCGCTAGACCAAAAACTCTTGCACCTACAGTATCTACAGCTATGGTATCATGTCCACCAATCAATATATTAAATTGTCTTACAAGTCGATCTTCCCATGTTGTGGGGGGATAGTGGCCATGTATAGTTCCTTCAATACCATCGATTATTGTAATGTCAGGTTTAATAATTTCATAAAGATCTACAAATTTTGAATGAAGATTAAAATTGTGATCTTTTCCTCGATCTGCATGTTGGGGAAATCCCCATTGGTTCTTAATACCAAGAGTCACTCCTGCCATTGAGTGAGTTTTCAGCTTTGGAATGTTAATATAAGTAATTTCATTGCGATTTTCTATAATCTTAACTATTGTGGAGGATAATCTAAAGGTTTTTAAGTTATACCCATTAGGGTCTTCTTCAGCAGAAGGTTTTCCATTGAATTCAAAAGGTTTAGTTTCCTCTTCATCTAAATATATTATTTTAGCTTCTAATTTATCACATATATCTTTATAGCCAGTAATCTCAAATACGACTCTCGTCAAATTCGCTTGGGTAGAATTTTCCATAACAAATACTTCTGCTTTAAGTGTTTGCAAATACTTTATTACGGCTTCTAAAACTTCAGGAGAAGTATAGGTATGTTTCTTGAAATCTATTCCATTAACTTTTATATAGACTTTATTCGAACTTTTAATGATAGGAATCTTTGATTTTTTAAAGTGTAAAAACATCTCTTTAACTGCTTGATCTATTGATTTTGAAGTATCCGTTATAAAAACTTTTACCATTTAACATCACTAAATTTGTTTAATTGAAAGATACAGAAAAATGTTATGAAAACAGTTCTTAGCCGTGATATTATATAATAAAAAGATATTTAAATTATGATATATATCAAATTATGAGATATTCTAAAAAATAAGGATATAATGATGGCAGAGAAAATAGCTGAAAAATTTGAAAATGCCATGAAGACAGGATTTATAAGTTCCCTTATATTAATTGTCCTTGAAAAAAATCCTTCTTACGGTTATAGAATCGGTAAAGAGATAGAAAAACGAACCCTAGGGATATGGGATCCTCCTTCATCTACTATGTATACTGTACTAAAAGATATGACAGAAAAAGGTTTGATAACCTTTACAGAAGAACAGGAAAAAGGGAGAAATAGGAAAATCTATCACGTTACACCTAAAGGTAAAGCGACCTTAAAATTAATGCTCGAAAAGCAAAATATTATTGATGAATCAATTGAAACATTGAAAACTGCGATGCTTGGAGATGATAAAGGTGTAATCCCTAAGGGATTTCATAAACATGGTCCTTTTAATATCATTTTAGATAGATTAGATGAAAAGTCTGAAAAAGAGAAATTGGAATTTTTAAAACTTCAAAAAATGAGAATTTCTCAAGATATATCAAGATTGAATTCAAGATTACAAAAAATTGAAGATATAATTTTACAATTAAACAAAAAAAAAACAGATTAAAAAAAGAGAGTTATAATCAATGAATTCATTTCAAATGATAATAAAATATTGGTTAAAATCAAAGAAATTTTTCATTTCACAATTTATCTATTTATTAGTATCAACTATTCTATATATGATCGTACCCATTTACATTGGCAGAATGGTTGGTGTACTTGATCCTCGACTTTCCTTATCTTCAAGTTCACGAATTTATCGATTTACTATGAGTTTTTTTATAATTACCATAATTGAAACTGCTAGGTATTTTACAAATAGAGCGGCAAGATTAAAGGGAGCAGAAGTCTCATCTAGAGCAATATATCATCTTCGAAATGATATCGGCAATGCTATATATCAACAATCTTTTTCCTATTTTGATAAAACTGAAACAGGTCAATTAATCTCAAGAGCAACAAGTGATATTGAAGAAACCCAAATGATATTTGGGATGGGTTTAACGCTAGGGCTTCAGTCAAGTCTTCAAATGATAGGTGTCGTAGGGGGATTTTTACTGTTTAGTTTTGAATTGTCTTTTATCTTGGTAATATCAATTATAGCCACACTCTTGGTATCATATTATATTGCAAAGAAGCTAAAACCTATTTTTTTAGAAACCAGGGATAGTTTCGGTGAATTAACAAACACGATGAGAGAAAATATAGTAGGTGCGCAGGTTGTACGCATGTTTAGTACGCAAGATAAGGAACGTCAGAAATTTTTAAGAAACAATACTAGATTTTATGATGCTAGTGTAAAATCTGTTAAATATAATTCATTATATATGCCTTTAGTTTACGTAATAATTGGTTTCATGACAATTGTTACCCTTTTTATTGGTGGGTTTAGGTATATTGAAGGATCAATGAATTTGGCTAGTTTGGGTTCGTTGCAATCCTATATTATATCACTTAGTTTTCCAATAATGATGTTTGGGCAGATATTGCTGGCTTATATTCAGGCGGATGCCGCACTCACCCGTGTCAGGGAAGTTTTGGAATCAACGCCTGATGTAAAAGATTTACCAGATGCCATTCCTATAGACTCTTTGAATGGTGATATCAAGTTTGAAAATGTATCATTTGGATATACTCAAGATCATAGAATACTAAAAGATCTGTCATTCAATGTACCTGCAGGAAAAACTCTAGCAATACTTGGAACAACAGGTTCAGGCAAGTCAACAATTATTAACTTAATTCCCCGATTTTATGAAGTTAATGAGGGAAGCATAAAAATTGATGATATAGACATTCAAAAGTTCCTCTTGAAGGATTTGCGCAAGAATATAGGAATAGTTTCACAGGAAACATTCCTATTCAACAAAACTGTTGCTGATAATATTGCTTATGGGAAAGAAGAAGCTTCAAAAGATGAAATAATCGAAGCATCAAAAATCGCGAACTTACATGAATTTATCCTTTCTTTACCTAGAGGTTACGATTCAATTGTAGGAGAAAGAGGCACTAGGTTATCAGGAGGTCAAAAACAACGACTATCAATAGCTAGAGCTTTACTTATCAAACCTAAAATTTTAATCCTTGATGATTCTACAAGCTCAGTCGATGTTGAAACAGAATTTCAAATTCAAAAAGAATTATTAAGAATAATGAAAGGAACTACAACAATTATTATTACTCAGAGAATTTCTACAATTAGAGGTGCAGATTACATCTTAATTTTGGATAGGGGAAGAGTTGTTGGATTTGGAAGTCATGATGAATTGATTGCCTCGAATGTTCTATACAAGCAAATCTATGAAACTTTATATCAAAAACAAAAATCTAAAATCAAACTTGAAGCAGAAAGCAATTAGAGGTGAATTATATTGTCAAACAACCTTAATCAACAAGAAGAACAGGAAAAAGAAGAACAGGAACAAGAACAGGAAATTATACAACCAATGGCTGTGAATCGTCCTAGGTTTATGTTCGATTTTGAAGAAACAGAGTTAGAACATCCAAGAAGAACTCTATGGAAATGGCTGATTTCCTACTTTTTGCCATTTAAAGGGAAATTTTTGTTTTTTATAGGTTTACTTTTAATAGGAAGCATAATAACAGCATTAACTCCTGCAATTTCTGCAAGTATCATCGATAAAGGCATCATTCGAGGAAATGTAACTTATATCCTAATAATGAGTATAGTTTATTTATCACTTATGCTACTGATGGCTATTACAAGTTATTTAGCTCAATATGGTGTCGGAGAAATATCTCAGAGAATAACTTTTGAAATTAGAAACGACCTCTTTTTCAAACTTCAAGATATGTCTCTTATGTATTTTGATCAAAAATCATCGGGAGATGTTATGTCAATAACTACGAATGATGTTACTCTCCTTAACCAATTAGTAGGAGGACAATTTGTATCAATTGTTAATAGTTTAGTGACAATTATCGCGACCATTTCAGTAATGTTTTATTTAAATCCTTTTTTAGCTTTAATCAGCTTACCTATTTTTCCACTCTTCCTATTTTTAACCTGGTTTTTCAGAAAAATCGCAATGGGACTTTTCAAAGAATCAAGAAAAACAATTGGTAAGGTGACTTCTTCGATCCAAGAAAATATTGCAGGGGCAAAAGTAGTGCAGGCTTATGGTCAAGAAAGAAAAGCATCTTCAGAATTTGATGTTGCTAATACAGCAAATTATAATGCGATGGTTAGAATTCGGAGACATATGGCGACAATCTTTCCATTTATAAATTTAGTAACTACAATTCTAACTGCTGCCATTCTGTTAACAGGTGGTTTTGCTCTTCTTAGTAACTTTTCGATTTTTGGTGTAGTAGTAACACCAGGGGTTCTGACAGCATACGTCGTTTATTTAGGACAATTTTTTAGACCTTTTATGACGTTAATGCAAATGCAACAGGTGATACAATCCTCGATGGCAGCAAGTGATCGTATCTATACATTATTAGAAGAAGAGGTTGAAATTCCTGATAGCCCTCACCCCAAATATCTTAATGAAGTAGAGGGTAATATTCAATTTGAAGACATTAGTTTTGGATATATCCTTAATAAGCCTAGTAATAGTGGTAATGATAAATCTATAAAACCATTCCCCATAAATCCAAGTGACATGCCGCAAAATCCTATGATGAAGCAAGGATTAGAATTAATCAAATCTCTCCCGAAACCATATTCTTCTTTTATTTTTGAAAATATGATGCACATGCCTAATGAAGTTAGACAAAAGTTAATGATCAATTTCATGAGAAATGAACCATCAGAAATTCCAAAAATCATCGATGATGTTCTCAGTGAATTTGAATATGCCGTTCCAGGTACTGATTTTGCACAAAATAATCCTGATTATAAAACTTCATTTGCACCTTTAGAAAGTCAAGAAATAAAACCAATACCATCATTTTCAATGGAACAAATGATTCCGCCAGAAGGTATAGATATGATGGTTAAGCTTTTAGAAAGATCGTTATTTTCCAATCCCTCTCTCCAACGTAGTGGGGGGATGGGAGGTGAAGGTGGAAACATAATGGGTGGAGGAATGACCAGAATGTCTCCAAAATCTATACTTGAAACGCTAGCTAGCATAAAAATCCCCTCTGAGATCGAAGTAAATATTCCGAAAATAGTAAAAGATGCAATAACTGAACAAAAAATAATTCTCCAACATAAACAATCTACGGGGTATGTATTACAAGATTTAAACCTAAATGTTCCTGCAGGAACTACTTTAGCAGTTGTAGGAGAAACTGGGGCCGGGAAGACAACATTAATTAAATTGATAGCACGTTTTTATGATATAAATAGTGGAAAAATTAAAGTTGATGGAATTGATATCCAAGAGATTCGTAAAAAAGATTTGAGGGATCTAATTGGTCTTGTCCCTCAAGACGCTTTTCTTTTTACTGGTACAATCAAGGAAAATCTTTTATATGCTTATGAAAATCCTACACCAGAAGATGAAGAACGGATGATCGAAGTCTCAAAATTTTTGGGTCTACATAATTTTATTGACACACTTCATAAAAAATATGATACAAAATTAAAGGAAAATGCTTCAAATATCTCAATTGGTCAACGACAATTAATAGCTTTTGCTAGAGCTCTTATAACCAACCCGAAAATTCTAATTTTAGATGAGGCGACCTCATCTGTAGATCCATATACAGAAACATTAATCCAAGACGCTTTAAATAAAGCACGCGAAGGAAGAACTACTATAATTATTGCACATCGTCTTTCAACTATAAAAAATGCTGATCTTATTGTAGTTCTAAGTGCTGATAAAAAGGGAATAATAGAAAAAGGAGATCATGAATCTTTACTAACCTTAAATGGAAAATATAAACGTCTCCTTGAAATGCAACACCGAGATGTTGACATAGATAATTAAATTTCACAAACCTAATTTAGAATCTACTTTTATTATATATAAAAAAAATAGTTCAATAGTGATGTAATAATTCCATATTTTAATTACACAGACAAAAAGATACACTATCAAGTTAAAGACAATAATTCGCAACGTGCTCTAATATTCATTCATGGTTCTGGTGGAAATTCAGACATTTGGAAGGATCAATTTAAGTTGAATATTGATTATAATTTATACGCTCTTGATTTGCCCTCTCATAATAAGTCTGATAAGTTTCCAGAACACTCTCTTGAATTATATGTAGATGTCCTAAGGAAATTCATTGAATATTTAGATTTAAAAGTAGTTATTCTAGCTGGACATTCATTAGGTGGAGCTGTGATACAATCCTATTATTTCAAATACCCAAATGATGTCACTGCACTACTTTTAATAGGAACAGGGGGGAGATTGCGTGTCCTACCTTCAATTTTAGAAACTGTAAAAAATGACTTCGCAAAATTTATAGAGGATATGGGTGAAAATCTTAAAAATGAATTCTTGAAAACAGATTCGAATGTCTGTTATGATGATTTTAAGATTTGTGATGAATTTGATACACTTGGTAAGACCGACCAGATCAAAATTCCTTGTTTAATTTTAGTTGGTAAGGAAGATGATATGACTCCTGTCAAATATTCAGAATTCTTCCATAAAAAGATAAAAAATTCAGAGTTAGTCATAATTGATAACGCAGGGCATCTTATCATGATAGAACAACCGAAAGAATTAAATAAGTCAATAGAAAATTATATTAATAATTATCTTTGACCTATAAGATAATGCCGAGAATATACACTTATGGTCCTTTTCAATCGAGGAGATTGGGGCTCTCACTGGGTATAAATGTGTTACCTAATTATAAATTATGCACTTTCAATTGTGTATACTGCGAAATTGGTGTTACTGAAAAGGATAATCTTGTTTCTCCTGATTTCAGAATTAAACTACCCCCTTCCCCAAGGTTTAGAAGAGAATTAATATCGATATTAACTCAGGTTCCTCATTTAGATTCTATTACCTTTGGATACAACGGAGAACCAACACTAAATGAAAATTTGTTAGAATTTCTAGAAATTGCAAGAGAAGTAAGGAATAATTTAGATTGGATTAAACAAACACCCAAGTTGACGATTTTTACCAATTCTAGTACTGTGCATCATAAACTTATAAGAGATAGGATTAAAAAATTCGAGGTAGTATTAGCGAAATTAGATGTGGCTACAAATGAAGATTTTATCCGTACGAATCGACCACATATAGCTACCAACAAAATTGGAATTATTATAGATTCTTTAGCTGAATTAAAGCAAGCTATGCCCAAAGATCATAAATTAACAATTCAAACATTATTTTATAATTCATATAAGGAAGAATTCACCCCAAATATTAATGAACAAAATATTTTTGAGTTGGCAAATGCTATCAAAAAAATTAAACCAGATAATGTTCAAATCTATTCAACTGCAAGAATTCCAGCAGAATATTTTGTATTTAGTATTGATGATGTTAAAAAGCAAGAAATAGTCAAATATATAGAAGAAGTTGTAAATGATAAGAATGTTCAAGTAAATTTCTATTAACTATTTTCCAAATATTTTAATATGGTATAGATAACACCATATTAATATTCAATTTTATATCTTCTATTGTTTTCAATTTCTTTATTGTGAGGGAAATGGAAGAGGAATTTATTGCGGGAGTTGATATAGGGGGTACATGGATTCGAGTTGCAATATGTACAAAAGATTTAAAAGAAGATAATATTAAAAAGAAAACGACTAAAACATTAAAGGAAACCAAATTATCAATTAGTAATTCAGTTTGTGAAATCTTGTCTGAGTTATTAGAAGAAAATCAAATAAAAAGAGATCAACTTATCGGGATAGGAGTAGCTTCAGCTGGACCCTTAAATATCCATTCTGGAGTAGTCTTCAATAATGCAAATCTTGGATTTAGAGTGATTCCCTTAAAAGAGCCAATTAAACAAAATTTTCCTGGAATACCGTTATATTTCATTAATGATGGTAGTAGTGCTGTGCTTGGAATATATCATTTCGAAGCGGAGGAGGAGGAAAGGGAAAACTTAGTCTATATTACTATTTCAACGGGAATTGGAGGGGGTGCAGTTTGCAATGGTCATTTATTAATGGGGAAAGAAGGAAATGCTGTGGAAATTGGGCATGGAATAGTTGAACCACGAAGTAAAGTGAAATGTAAATGCGGAGCTTATGGATGTTGGGAAGCTTATAGTTCTGGAACAGGAGTACAGTCAAGAGCTATTGATGCTTTAAACAAGAGAGAAATTAATGCAGATAAACTACTCGAAATAGTAGGAGGAGATATATCTAGAATTACTGCCAAAGAAATCTTCCAGGCTGCTCGTGAAGGTGATAATCTGTCAAAAAGGATTGTGGACGATTGTGTATTTTATACTAAAATAGGAATAGGATTTATTAATAATTATTATGATTGTTCATCAGTATACATCGGAGGAGCGATGATGAGAGATAAAGACCAAATTATACCTCATTTAATTAAACAATTTAAAGATGATCCTCTTCAGTTTACTATAAATCACCCACCTAAAATTAAATTTACCAAGCATGAAGATGAGATTGGGTTAATGGGCGCTTTAGTATATGCAAAATATAGTATAGAAGAAAATGAAACAATTATGTAAACATACATAAATCATTAAAAGTGGAACATGGAAAAACCAAATTTACTCTTTACTCCAAGTGGAATTCGGGGGAAGATTGAAACAGATCTTAGTCCCCAAATTGTTAAAAAAATTGTAATTGCATTTGGCATGTGGTTTAAAAATAGGGATAGAAGAATAATTATCGGTAGAGATACTAGACCAAGTGGGAAAGACTATGAAAAAGAAGTTATTGAAGGATTAATCGTAAATGATTTTAAAATAATTAATGCAGGAATTTGCCCAACACCTATTTTGCTGCATGCTAAAAACAGACTTAACATTCCAGGGGGTATTATTATTACAGGATCTCACAACTCTGAAGAATGGAACGGTTTAAAATTAATCTCCACTACTAATTTTCTTGACTCCGTTGAAATGGAACAAATTAAAATTACTCTAAGTACAATCAATTTAGATTCTTTTTCTTTTAAAAGAACAAAAAATCGTATGCCAATAGTAAATTTGAATCCTTATATAGATTACATTCAAGATCTTTTCAATCACATTGATCTTGAAGCTATCATCTCCAAAAATAATCTTAGAGTCGTAGTTGATTCAGGTGCAGGAACGGGTAAGTTTGTGACTCCTCAAATATTAACCAAAATGGGTTGTAAAATTAAACTAATAAATGATGAGTTACTGGTTAAAAATACATTTCCTCGAGGAATTGAACCAAAAGAAGCCAACCTTAGCGACCTCATAATGGAAGTATGGCAAGGTAAGTATGATCTAGGATTTGCTCATGACTCAGATGCTGATAGACTAGCTATTATTGGAGATGATGGTACTTACTATTCAGGGGATATTGGACTTTCGCTTATTGCAGAAGATTATCTAAAAAATTATTATAATTCAAGAAAAGAAATTATTATAATTACGAATGTTGCTTCCTCATTGCGATTTGATGCTTTAGCAGAAAAATATAAGTCAAAATTAATTCGAACATCAATTGGGGAGAGAAATTTAACTGCAATAATAAACAAGTTGATGAAAGAAAGGAGCAATGATTCAGAAAAACTTTTGGTTTTTGGGGGAGAAGGTCCAGGTGGAGGATTAATATTTCCTTATTTTAATAAAACTAGAGATGGTATTTTTGCTGCAGCAAAAATTATAGAAATAATCGTAAAAACAGAACATAAAATTTCAGATTTAGTTTCTCAGCTCCCTAAATATTATTCCCACCAAGAAAAAATCGATTTAAAAGATGCTAATATTAATTTTTTAATTGAGAGTATAAAAAAGGAGCTTATTGAAGAAGGCGAGGAAGTAATACAAACTGACCGTGATTTACGGTTTGGTGAAGGCAGAGACTGGTTTGTTTTGATTCATCCTTCAAACACAGAACCTATAATCAGAGTTATCAGCGAAGCAAGAAGAGAATCTTTAGCACGAGTGTATTGTGGAACTACAGCTGAACTTATAAAGTTAGTTATTTCAAGAATGTAATTTATCCAAATTTTCTACCTCAAAATTGATTTTTTGTTTCCCATCATTTTCCCACTTATCTCATTATGGTTCAAACCGGCGTAAGGTTTAAATATGAAATTATCCTCTTTATTCTTTAAACATATTTGTTGAAAGATCATGGTAATGAAAGATTGTTTATGGATCGGGTTGGAGCATGATAATATACTAATCCGTACTCCGTTTATCTATAGTTCATTAACCATGACATTAATGTATGTTCTGGTAATGTGACCTAATTTAAATGCATTATCCTAAGAAACGTGCGATATCAACAAACCTTTGAAACTTTCCCTCATACTTTGTTTATCAAAAAATCCATAACAACATAGTATTTCTATTTAAGTGTTCATATCTTATACTTCTTCTACATAATAGTAGCATTGATACTCGATTACTTCAAAATAGGATAGATAAATATGTTTTTTTATTGAAAAAAAGAAATAATAAAAAATTTAAGAAATTAAAAAAAAGAGGTGAAAATTTTGTTAGAATTAAAGGAATTGGCAGAAAAAAAGGAATTTGTTCTAGTAAAAAGATATAAAGATATTCACAACGGAGAAAAGCTAAATCAAAATATGCGAGATCTTCATTTGAGAATGATATTCAATCATAGATACTATGAAGAGAAAGAAAAACTTTTAATTAATCTAGATTTCCTTAGAGAATATTATAGTATTGGGCAAATTTATTAAAGAGGTAATGATAAAAGCAGAGGAGATTAATATGTCAGCAGATTATATTGAAAAAGATCAGAATTTATTAGATATAGATTTACGAAACAATCCTATCCAAAACAAGGAAAAGGCAGATCATACATGGAAGGCAAATATTTGGAAATTATACTTGATTAACTTATTCATGGGATTTCATTTCATTTCTGGTATATTATTGCCATTTTTTATAACATGGGGAAACTTAACCTTTATCCAAGTTATAGTTCTTCAAAGCTACTTCACTATAATGATTTTACTATTCGAAATACCTTGTGGCGCAATAGCAGATTATGTCAGTCGTAAATTTTCTTTAGTACTGGGAGCACTGATTGTTGCTTTAGCGGCATTAATATATGGTAGTTATCCAAATATTTTCATATTTATAATTGGTGAGACATTGTGGGCTTTTGCTACGGCATTAACATCTGGAACTGAACAAGCATTTATTTACGATACATTGAGAAAGCTTGAGAAAGAAGAAGATATATCTAAGGTGACTGCTAGAAATACGAGTTTTTTTCTATTAGGGTTAGCTATTTCAGCCCCAATTGGCTCTTTCATTGGTGCTTATCTGGCTTTGAATCTAGTAATGACTATTATGTTTTTCCCATTTCTGGTGGCTACAATAATATCATTAAGTCTAAAAGAACCAAATCATGAATTGGAGAGAAAAAAAACTGAAAATTATCTAGCAATAATAAAGTCAGGATTTAAAGAGCTCAGGAAAAACAGAATATTAAGAATTTTTGCAATTGAAAAGATATCAGTTGAGATAATTGTTTCCTTCTTAGTATGGACCTATCAGATATACCTGGAAAAATTGAATTTGCAGATAATTTTCTTTGGATTGGTAAGTACTTTAATGACAATTATTCAGATAATAATGAACAATATGATTCCAAAGCTTGAAAACAAGGTTAGTAATAAAAAAAAAATTCTACAGGTGTATACTCTAATACCAGGAATTGGATTTATTCTCATAGCAATGATATACTATATTCCAGTTAGTATTCCTTTAATTCTAGTAATAATTGGATTTGGTTTTTCGCGAAGAATCTTATTTGTTAAAGGCATAAATAAACAAATTAAAACACAGAATAGAGCAACAGTTTTAAGTACTATAAATATGGCAGCTAGTCTCATAAGAACTGTTGTTTACCCACTCATCGCTTATATTGTAACATGGAACCTAAGTGCAACTTTCATACTTCTAGGTACTACCATAATTTTTATTACACTCATTTCAAGAATTAGAAGTGAATATTTATAGTTAAACCATTTTTTTTTATTATTATAAGATTTAAACTATCATCTATTTAATTCATATAAAATTTTATTAGCCAATTTTTTTCCAATAAGTTGAGATAATTCCTCAATTGTTGCTTCTTTAATATTTGCTACACTTCCAAAATGATTGAGTAATTTATTGCGTGTGATAGGTCCTACTCCTTCAATATCATCTAAAATAGAACCTATTAACCGTTTTTTCCTCTGCTTTTTATGTAACCTCACTGCAAAACGATGGGCTTCATCTCTAATCCGCTGGAATAATTTTAAGAGAGAGGAATTCTTAGGAAGTACAATTGGATCTTTTTGATACGGGATATAAATTTCCTCATATTTTTTAGCTAATCCAATTATTGGAATTTCAAGTCCTAAATCTTGTAATACAGAAATCCCAACGTTTAATTGCCCCTTCCCCCCATCAACAACAATTAGATCGGGAAGTTCCAAGTTTCTCTTCAAAATCATAGAATATCTCCTTTTTAAAACTTCTTTCATCATGGCAACGTCATCAGGTGTCGATTTGCTTCTTATGGTGAAATGGCGATAATACTTAGTATTAGGTTTTCCTTCAAGAAAATAGACCATTGAGCCCGTTGCGTCCTTGCCTTCAATATTAGAAATATCAAAACCCTCAATAATTCTTGGTTCTTTAGGTAGATTTAAAACATCTTTTGCTTCTTTTAAAACTTCTTCTCTGAAATCAGACTCGTTCATTCTAATAAGTTCCATTTGTCCTTTCTGTTGAACAATAACTCTTGCGTTCTTGTTTGCAATTCTTGTTATACTTGATTCATAATCATCAATAGGGGCTCTAACTTTCAATTCTTTTTTAATATCATTCAGGAAATTGATAAGAACATCTAACTTTAGATTCATTTCAGGCACAACTATCGCGTCAGGTAATTGTGCCTTGAAGTCTTGATAATATTGCTCTAATATAGAAGTAAAGATTTCTTGTTTATGTACTAATTTTTCTCTTAAATCAAAATCAAATGAACTCTTATTTATTATTCTACCTTCTCTAATATGGATTATAACCATTGCTAAAAAGTATTCTTCGGTATAATATCCAATTATATCTTTATTGGATAGATAATCCAGAAAAACATGTTGATCATCTGTTGCATGATCAATATCTTCTAATTTGTCTCTCCAAAAAACTGCTACTTCAAACTCTTGATTTTTTGCAGCAGTTTGCATTTTTTCCTTAATTTGCTTTTTCAATTCACTAGTTTCTCCCTTTAAAAATAATTCTATTTTTATGATATTATCTAGATACTCTTCTTTAGTGATTTCATTGAAACATGGACCAGGACAGAGTTTTAACTGAAAATATAAACAGGGTCTTTTACTTTTTTTAACTGGCTTCTTACATGAGCAATAGGGAAATATTTTTCTTAAATCTCTTAATATTCTAATAATCTCCTTTTTATCTGTGTATGGACCTATAAAGACACTATCTTGAGAAAATTTCTCTGGATTCCTTATTACTCTTATCCGAGGATAGTCTTCTCCATAGAATATTGCCACCCAAGGATAAGTTTTGGAATCCCTCATAATTACATTATATCGGGGTAGATACTTTTTTATCTGAATGTGTTCTAAAAGTAGAGCTTCCTTTTCGTTTTCGGTTACAATATATTCTATAGAATGAATTTTACTAACTAATTCTCTAATTTTCTCTTCATAATAAGGATCATTATAACTAGTTTTTAAGAAGTATTGATTTACTCTTTTTCTTAAATTTACTGCTTTACCAATATAAATAATAGTTTCCTCATTATCTGCAAATAGATAAACTCCTGGTTCATTTGGTAAGCTTTTTCTCTGCAGTTCTATATCCTTCATACACTGGAAAATTTAAAGTATTATTAAGAATTCTAATCAACTAACTTTTTAATCCAAACTACAAGTAGGATATACTGATATTAAATAGTAAGAGAGGATAAATTTAATTTACTATTATGAAATTAAATACAAATATAATAAGTAATATTTGTTAATGAAAGAACACTATTATTTTAGATATTATGGTAAATATTAGAATCTGTCCAAAATGTAAGGAGCCGAAGTTAAAAAGTGCTGTTAATGTATCAGGATGGTTAGCTCCAAACATGGTGGAATGCACTAAATGTGGGTATTTAGGATATTTTTATATTGAAATAGATCCTGAAGATTACAAATTAGATCCGGAAGAAATGGTAAATGATAATGAAGAAGCTTGAAATATCAAATTTTTTATATCATTATTTCTATAATCCTTAAAAAGTAAATTCATAAGTGTTTATTTATGGAGCAATTATTAAAAGATGCTGAAAAAATTACATCTTTAGAGATTCAAGGGGCAACTAATATAGCACTTCATGCGATTCAATTTTTAAGCAATTACTCTAAAAGATTAAAAAGTGATAATATAGAGACTTGCTTTGAAAATTTATATCAAGCAGTGGAAATCTTAGTAGATACACGACCAACTGAACCAGCCATGAAAAATGGCTTAAAATTTATTATGAGCAAATTAGAAAAAGAGAAAGAAAGTTGTTATCCAGAATTTATCTCAGATATTATTGAAAAATATAAGAACCAGTACCATGATATGCTTCAAACGGCAAAAAAAAGAATTGCTATAATTGGTGCTCGGAGAATTCCTGATGTAGATACCAAATTTAATGTGATGACTCATTGTCATTCAAGTCTAGTTTCAGCTATTCTTTTAGAAGCTAAAAATCAAAATAAAAATTTTAAAGTAATTAATACGGAAACACAGCCAAGATTACAAGGGAGGAAAACGGCAAAGAAGTTAGTTGAAGCGGGGATCGAGGTAATCCACGTTGTAGATAGTGCTATGAGGTGGGCAGTAAGGCATTTTGAAGTTAATCTGATTCTAATTGGTGCTGATAGCATAACCAGTGAGGGAACTATAATCAATAAAATTGGCTCAAGATTGTTAGCATTGGTAGCTCACGAGGAACATGTTCCTTTTTACGTCGCTTCTCCACTTTTAAAATATAATCCGGAAACAAATCTCGGAATCTTAGAGACAATCGAGATGCGGGATCCTAAGGAAGTATGGGAAAATCCCTCAAATGGAATTAATGTGCTGAATCCTGCATTCGAGACCGTCTCGCGGAGATATATAGATGGACTAATCACCGAAGCAGGAATTTTTGCATCCAGTCATGTATCAAATTATTTTGAAAAATTATATCCAGAAATGATATAGTTTTGAGTATATGATGTTAACCCCACTTTTCAAGTGCTCTAGCTAATTCAATGTGATTCTTGGCAAATTCCTTTAAGTCATATCCTTCACTGACAGAAGCAATTGCTTGTCTTATCGCACGAGCTCCCGCTATAGTTCCATCAGGATGACCATGACAACCCCCACCAAATTGATACACAGCATTTAGACCTATAATTTTCATTAATTCTGGAATATGTAGAGGACTTAGACCTCCAGAAGCAACTGGAAGTGTTGATTTAATATTATACCAATCTTGATTGAGAATTGTTAAATTATTTCCCTCAATATTCTGTTCTGTAATGACTTTATTGATTTCAATAACTTCATTTCTACCACCTTCCATTTTTCCTACAACTGTTCCCGTGTGTAATTGATCCATACCTATTAATCTCATTAACTTAGCAATAGCTAACATCGTCATTCCATGCTTTTTATTTCTGGTAATTGCTGCGTGCATAGCCCTATGGGCATGAATTACAACATTTTTATCATCTAAATAATCTCTGATTTCCTGCAGAGCTGAAAAACCAATAGTTAGTATATCTAACATGATATATTCTCCCCCGTTGTCAATTACGAAATCAGCTCTTTTTTTCATTGTAGTTAATGGTGCGGTTATATTTGGCATATATATTTTTTTTTCACCTGTTTCGATTTCTACTTTATCCCGTATCTTGAGAGTTTCCTCAATTCTCTTCTCAAATTTATTAAATGACATACTTGTTAAGTTCTCATCATCTTTAACAACATCTAATCCTCCACTCCAAGCTTGACCACAGACTTTTGCGTGTTCAACTTCATTTAAACCAACCTTTGGTTTAACAATCGTACCAAGGAGGGGTCTGTTTTCTACTTTTACCAATTTTCTTATTCCTTCAATCCCAAATTTAGGCCCTTTGTAAGCGGAAACAATACTTTTTGGAAAACTAATATCTAATAATCTTAGATGATTCAAAGCTTTCATTCCAAATATATTCCCTGCAATTGCACTTAAAATTTGAGGTAAGTTTCCTGCTTCAAATAATTCTTTAGTATAAGCTATTTTGACAATATTATTATCTGGGTCAATATAAAAAGCTGATGGTTTAAGTCTTTCAGCAATATCTGCTGATAGGGTAGCAATTTCAGTCCAAGTTCCTATTGAACTTTCTTTCGCAATTTCTTCACAGGCTTGCTTTAAATCTTTGCATTCAGACGATTGTTCTACGTAGTACATAGCAATAAGATCATTTTCATTTGGTTTATAGTCTAAATTTACATAATGGACCAATTTGTTCCACCACTATAAATATAAAATATAATTTAATTATACAAAGTTAAAAATTCTCTAAAAGAAATTAGTTAATGAATTATATAAATAAGATCATAAAAAATTAATACTATTTTTAATTTTAATACTAAGTGGTTTAATGATGAGTGAAGGAAAAAGAAAAGAATTTACAGTAAACGTAAGGGATCTTAGTTTTAAAAGTGACCAGCATGTAGAAGATTTGGTAAGATTCTTAGCTGAAATGTTGCCTCAAATCGATATCGACCGTGATGGGAATGAAATTGAGATCTCAATGCCTGAAAGTTTGTCCAAACGAGCTTTAAAACTTAGAATCAAAAAATTCTTGTATAAAAAAGGATTAAGTAAGGATTTCAGGCCTATTTCATTAAAATCAGGTGAAAAAGAAGGATATACTGTAAAAGAAAAGAAAATTATTGAAATAAGTTATTACTAATTTCTTGTCCTTACTAAATATTATTATATAAAATAAGTACTATATCAATTTGTGTCTGTAAAAGAGCCCGATCTAATTTTATCCATCAAATCAGTAGATGACTTGATGAGATGTATTAATTTAGCAAGTTTATTGGAGTTAGCGGGTTGGCCTAAACCGGGAAATGTGCATAGAACAAAAGACTTTGAAAATACAAGATTTGAACATTTTTTAAGTGGTATAGCAGCAATACAACCTACTTTTAGGACGTTTTGTGAAAAGATATTTCACATGCCTTATAATGATAATTTAAACTATGGTTTTATTGAATTGGGAATTTTATTTGTAGAAGCAGCAGAACAGATGATTAAATGGCAAAGTGGAGGGAATGTTTTACTTGGACATATATTAATATTGGCACCTCTTACAGCAGCAGTGATCTTATGCATAAAATCTAATAGCATTAAGATTTCTGATTTCCGTTATCATTTAAATAAAATCATTGATGACACTACTGTAGAAGATACTATAAACCTCTATAAAGCAATAAGAATTTGTAATCCTGGAGGACTTGGTAAAATCGATAAATATGATATTAATAATGAGAATACTCTTAATGATATTCGTGCTGATAATCTAAACTTAAAAAAAATATTTAATTTGTCAAAGGAATATGACTTAATTAGCTCCGAATACTCAACTGGTTTTGACATAATATTAGATGAGGGTTTACCGTATATATTACAGGCATATAATCAATTTGGAGACCCTAATATAGCAATAGTTAATACATTCCTAAAAATTCTTGCCAGTCACCCTGATACACTTATAATAAGAAAATCGGGTTTGGAGCCTGCCAATGCGATATCAGTTTCTGCTTTAAAGATTGTAAAAAAAGGAGGAATTTCAACTCCAATTGGTTTAGAACTAACTATTGAATTAGATGGAAAACTTCAAGAACAGAAGGGCAAAATGAATCCAGGGACAACAGCAGATCTTATTGCAGGAGTAATTTTTTGTGCTTTAG
>JBHLNR010000242.1:0-4796 GCA_048941385.1 Promethearchaeota archaeon | reverse complement strand
ATAGAAATTTCTAATTTATCGGAATATGGCCTTCAAGGAATGATTTTTACTGAAAACATCGATTTGGCTTTCAACATTGCACAAGAGTTAGAAGTGGGAACTGTTCAAATAAATGGAAAAAGTGAGAGAGGTCCAGATCACTTCCCATTTTTAGGAACTAAATCTTCAGGCTTAGGAACACAGGGAATAAAATATTCAATTGAAGCAATGAGCAGACCTAAAGTCACTGTAATGAACCTATCTGAAAAAGGAAAGCTTGTAAAATTATGCAAATATGATTAGAACAATTATTTATTTTATTTTTTTCAATATAAGCTGATAAATATCGTTGATTACGCACTATAATGCCTAAATTTTACTTTTAAATCCTTTGATTTAATTCCGCTTGAATAAGATTTTTCATTGTCAATATTTGAGATTGTAAATCATCCCTCTATTTTAATTAACCTCTAAACCAAAATTAATAAATTTCTACAAGATTAAGGATTTGTCCACTATATATTAAGCTTACATTTTTGTAAATTTACAGCGTATCTAACCCAATAAAAGGATTTATTATTTACAAATATCATCTAAACATGACAATAGAGTTATAGATTAGGAAATGTTTTCCTTTTTACAGGATATGCAACTTCAGGTCGCTTTGTGATAAATGAATCATTAAGATCATTGGCCATATTTCTTGCTATCTCAACTGAAAGCCCCATCGATAAATAATTCTGAGGAAACCAGTAGTTTCCAGTGGGATCAGTAGGGCCAATAATAATACAATTCTTCGGACCAGTTTTAATCATCTCTGCGGGGTATGTAATAAAGGATGCACAAGAGGCACCCCATGGAATTTGAATACTAGACGCATTACCTGGACGAAAATGAGCTAATGAACATAAATTTCGTATTTGTTCTGAAATTCCGAAACATAAAATGACTTTAATATCATTGTTTTTTATATCTTTAAAATTATATTTACTAATAACTGTGTATTTTCCAAGAGGAGTAATTTTACCAACAGAATGTAATTGTTTTTCAGCTAGATCAGGATTCGCGATTAAAAATTCAGCAGCTCCACCCCTAAAATCTGCTGATCCTGTCGAGAGAAAATATTTTAGCATTGGTAGAAATGGTTTATATCCTAACCACGCCTGCCCTCCAGGACAACAACCCTCTAAGGCATCATTACCGATATATATTGAACTTAAATTTTTATCGACTGATAGTGTAAATATAGCGTTTGCTATACAGCGATGAACTTTTTTTATTGGAGTTGAATTTTCTGGAATAGTTTCTGACCCATATACGCATAATGGATCATTTTTTAGTTTTCCCGCTTGAATTAATTTGGTGCCAATTTCTTTAATAGTTAGGTTGTCCATAATCATCCTAAATGATTTTTTAATTAATATAGGTTGGGTTAAAATAATTGCCATTATAGTTTAAATTTTTACCCTTCTGAAATTAAATTCACCAGTAAGTTTTAGGAATTAATAGTAATTTTCAAATCAATCCTTATATTCTAATTTTTCTAAAAAAAATATGATCGACATTGAAATCATTAATGTTGATTTAATTTAAATTAAAAAGGGTGATTAAAAATGAATAATAAAACAATTAAAATAACGCTACTCTTAATTTTGCTAACAATTTCAATCTTCGCTCCTATTCTTGTTGTTACAGCGAAAAAAAAAGAGTTGGTGCTTAGTCCAATCTATATCAATGATACCATTCCTGGTCTAACATGGGCTGATTATACTCTACAACCGTGGTGTAAAGGTTCGGGAACTGAAGAAGATCCATATATGATAAAGAAGGTGAAGATCAACGGCGAGGGATCCCCTTTCTGCTTGATGATCGATAATTCTGAAGCTCATTTTAGGATTCAGGATTGTATCTTATACAATGCTAAAGTAGCACCAGATGTTGGAGCTGCGGGGCTCATCTTGCGCAATACAGCTAATGGAGTTATATTCAAAAACCAATTTTTAAATAATGGTTGGCCAGAATCAATTCTGGGTGCAGGAATAGCGTTAATTTCTTCTTATAATAATGAAGTTCGAAAAAATTTCTGCAGTGAAAATGAAGGACCAGGCATTTATCTGCATTGGGGGGGCAGTAATGACATTAGACAAAACGAATGTATAAAGAATTATGGCGGTGTTGTTGTCGAATCATCTAATGGAAATATAATATACCAGAATTACTGTGCTGAACATTCTATATCTGGCATCAGACTTTTTAATGTCTTAGACCAAGCTCCTCAAGACAATATCGTTTGGGGGAATAAGGTCGAATATAATCAATATGGTATTTTGTTAAATGATGCAGATAATAATGACATATTTAGAAATAATATTGCACAAAACACATATGGAATGATGCTAAATTTAGGATCTGAAAATAATCTTATCTATCATAACAATTTCTTTGATAATTATATCCAAGCATTTGATTATCTATCTGAAATGAATAATTGGCATAATCCTTACATGCTTGAAGGAAATTATTGGTCTGATTATACAGGTAACGACTTAGATGAAGATGGAATAGGTGATTCTCCTTGGCCATGGGCAGGGTATGACGAATATCCATTTATGGATAAAAATGGATGGGATGACTATAATACTGTCGAAGAAGAGATATTAAATGCTATTTTCGATCCCAATTCTAATAGATTGGGAGGAGGTAGAGATGTTTACGCTAATGAAGTGAGCTATTTAATTCTAGGAGTGGGACAACTGTTTTCGGAAAGAATATACAGAGATTGGTTTCCACCGTACGAAATTCGAGTATGGTTTTATGGAACCGAAGTATTCTTTCAAGGAAACTTGTGGTATTTTGATGATGATAATTACTTCTGGCCAGAACCGGGACGATATCAATTTTTCTACTCTATTATTCCTGCGAATTACCTTATTGGAAAGCTTCCCCCTGGATGGAACACTTTTCAATGGACCGTCTATTATTTTGATGGCGAAGGGAACCTATGTGATATGTCACTTACATCTGGATTTAATTTAATCATATAATAATGGCTCTTAAGCCAATTTTTTTTTTATATATCTCTTATAGATATAAATTGAAAAATAAAAAAAAATGGAATTTAATTTTAGGACTGTTTTACATATTTTAACAGAACATTTAAATCTGCTAGCTTATCAATTGGTTTAATTATGATATCTTCTGCTCCTGTTTTAGTTAATATTTCTTGTTTTTTGTTCTTAGATACAACAGCAGATATTAATATTAATGGAATTGAACGATATTCCCCGTGAGATTTTATTATTTGACATAATTTATCTCCATTAATTTTACTTGTTTTTAAGTTTACATCAACCAATATCACTTTAGGAGTCATTATATTTAATAAATACAAACCTTCCTCCGAAGTTTCTACAGATTTAATATTTATTCCCTGTTTTTTGAAAAAAGTCTCAACAGTTTTTCGTTCTAATTCATTGTCTTCTATATATAGGATGTCCACTTTATTCACAAATCGAATTAATTTAGGTTTCTCAAAATGATGCTTTACTGATTTTTCTAGTTCTTCAAGAGCTTGTTGAATATTTTTGAGTATTTCTAATAACCATTCAGGTTCATTAATATGATTCTCTAACATTAATATTGAAAGTTTAAGAGGGGAAAGCTTCTGTTTCAATTCCTCGTAAAAACCGTTCCCTACTTCATAGCTATCGATTGCTTTTCTTATAATCTCATCGAAAACTTTATCATCATATTTATTTAAACCTTTAATTAGACTCCTCTGAACTACTGCCTTTATATAATCCATACCATTATTTACAAATGTTCTTATAAGACTGGCTTGATTTTTAATTTCAAAATCTTCCATGAAATCTTTTAATTTTGCGTCAAGTTGTGGATCCACATAAGAATACCATTTTATGTCCTTTTTAATTTTTATCTTATCATTAATATAATTATTACTTTCGGTAATTATATTCACCTCTTTTTGTTATTTTTAACCTCTTTTGATTCTTTTTTATAATTAGAACACAATGCTCGAGATTGTGTTGCTTTAGGAATTAATACTATGAAATTACTGCCCTTAGAAGAATTTCCGCTTATTCGATCCTCAATCCACATCGTTCCATGGCATAAATTGATTAAATCTGCAACAACTGAGAGTCCAAGCCCCATACCTTTAGAATTCTTACATTTTTGGTGACCTTCCTGAAGGATCTCTTTTTTTATATTATCATCTATTCCAATCCCGTTATCTCTAAATTCTAATTTTATTAGTTGTCTACTGAATTCCCCTACTTCTGATATTGAAACTTCAATTTGGACTGTTCCGTTCTTGTTATATTTAATTGAATTGATTAGAATATTCTCAAAAACATCAAGCAACAATTCGTTAGCAAGTACATAAATCTTTTCAGCTTTAGAGGAGATCCTTACGTTTATATCTCTTTTTAGGAAATTGGCTTTAATGAAACAAACTGCTTTATCCAAAATCTCAAAGAGCTCTATAGGCTCCAATGGCATCTCATATTCTTCTAATTCAGATAGGCTTCTAATATTTCTCACTAGTTCTTTTCCTCGATTTACTTGCTCCTCAATTAACTGAAAGTATTCTAAAATTTCTTCTTTATCTACTCCTTCTTTTAATAACATTCCACATAACTCCAAGGAATTGCTAATTACGTGAAATAAGTTTGAAATATCGTGAGCAAATAGATCTGTAAAACACTTCGCTTTTTTATACGCTATATAATACATATCTTCCATTTTTATATCTTCCATGACTTTATCCCCTATTTAGGTGTGAGTCACATTAAATA
>JBHLNR010000052.1:0-20777 GCA_048941385.1 Promethearchaeota archaeon | reverse complement strand
CTTTTACAATCTTCTCAATTTGGTCATCAGTATCTATTGAGAGAGATTCTGATTTATTTTCCAAATTTACTTCCAAAATGCCAGTTTGAGAAATTTCCATTTCTTTTTGTTCAACCCTTAATAATTAATTGCTTTTTGATTACAAGAACATTATGTTTTTCTCCGAATATAAGTATTTTTGAGAAAAAAAATGTAAACATTTGTCACAATAATATGCAGAAAGTTACTTTATTTACATTTGATATGGAAAAAAGTGCAAATTGGGATTTTGTTATAAAAACTAATTGTATTAATTAACCATTCGTTTAATGAAATAAAATATTTTGGCAAATATATAATGAAGAAATAATTATCGAATTACTAATTATCTAAATCCTATTATACTAATTATTGATTTCAGTCTCAAATCTTAATGAGGATAAAAAATTTTTTAATCTAGATAAAAACGTCGAATTCCATCTATTTTTTTATGAATTTTTACTAAATTCTTTAATAAATTTTAAGAATAGACTCGAATAAACCTATCAGCTTATTTTAACACACTTTAGATTATTTTTAAAAAAAACTTTGAATTTAATAACTCAAAATCAAGCTTATGAAAAAATTTACATTATAATAATAAATTTCGTATTTTTTTTCAATAGATTTAGAATCTTATCTCTTTATAACAACTTATTCATAAATTATTAGAATTTCTTAAACCTTTCTGCGAATCCAATAAGGATTTTTTGTACTTTTCTTAAAAAATAGTGAAGAGCTCGTTTGAGTCATTTCTATCAAGAATGAATCATTCAAATACATATGCAAATCACAAGCATTAAAATACTAAAGTTACTTATATTACATTAGATGAATATTTATTACAAATATTACAAACAATAAGGTGGGAGGGTACATTAAATGAGTAATAATCCTGCACAAGTTTCACCTTTAACGCCAAAAACCCAATCAGAAAATAATAAAGAGTCGAAAAATCCGTCAGTAGTTATTACTGTGAGAATTGATGAAGAACTAAATTCAAGCTTAGAGAATATTAAAAGAGATATAGGCATTTCTAAGGCAAATTTAATTAGGAACTATTTGGAATTTTCCCACTGTTTAATAAAGCAAAAAACCTCCTTGAAATCTTTAGATGACCAAGACTTTATAATAATTATGAGAAGTTTCTTTCAAGAAATTATCGAAAAGGCAGAAGAAACAGAACAAATCTCGTTAGGAGATAAATTAGCACGCTTTATCAATTCCATGGCCCTCATTAAGAATAAAGGTGATGATTTAATCTTTAAATTAGATCTATGTAATTGTCTTGGTTTTTTTCGCAAATATATCGATGACCAAAATTATGTGTTGATCTCAAAAAAATTTGGACCTAAGAAATTTGTAGAAGCCTTTACATGGCAGCTTTTTAATAAAAAAGAATTTAATTCACGATATACTGAAGAAGAATTGAAGGGAAGTAAAAGTCTTACCCAACAATATAATAAAGAAATACATCCTGTTGATCGCATCTCTTCTTACTATTCATTTGAATTTGCTAAGATATTAGAAGAAGAAGAATAGAATTTATTCTAAACTTTTTTCCACGATCTCCTTTAAACCTAAGATAGGAACTATAGTTGCATTAGGACGGTGACCAATTTCATAACTTAGTTCATATAAAGCTCTTTCAATGTAAAAATACGTAATCAATGTATAGTCTAATTTTAAATTCTTTAATATTTTACCCATCAATTTTAGTTCCCAATTATTTAAGACATTTAGTACCACATCGAGGGTTTTATTTACAGGCTTAGCTGCTCTACGAAAATATAAATTGTAAAGAATCTCTTCAGGTACTTCAAATTTATCTTTGCGAATTATGTTTCTTTCAATAAACTTGAGTAATGTATTAAATTTTATATAGCTTAAAGCTCTGAGAAATGATGCAAAATCTTTTTCAACAGGGAATTTACCTTTCTTTTCATTTAAATTTAGTTGTGGATCACCTTCAAAATCAATAAAGTAGTATTTATAATGCTCATTTATCTTATCAATTAAGATTTGTTCCATATGTAAATCCTGATGAACAGGTTGAATACTTATCTCGGGAACATCGAACTCAGAACGAAATCGTTCAATAATATCCTTGATATCAATCAAAATTGAACTAATCTTTGGTAAATTAAAAAAAGCACTTTCGGATTGTTGAGTCATATTGGTCAGTAAATCAGAGATAATCGTATTCAATCTTTCAGTATAATTTTTTAGATATACAGTACTTTCCACCGATTCCAATGAATATTCTTTCTGGTTTGATAAAATTAATGAATTATGTAAATCATTGATAAATTTACCAATTTCAGAAGATACTTTTAGGGTTTCAATACAGTTTTCCTTAATTAGGTTAGAAGAATTTACTTTTTCAGTATATTTAGAATAATCATTGTTTATGTTTATAAACACTTTATAAATCATATTGTTTAATTCGCTCCAGAAGATATCTCCTAAATTCCCTTCATTCGGAACACTTTCTATTATCCCAACAGTTTCTTTATCTTTTACTTTAATTGTTCCATATATTTTTGGAGTATTTGGAAAATTATTTTTGACTAAAACAAATAGAGTGGAAGGTTCTAAGCTTACTGAGTAATCCTTATATGATTTTAGAACATAAGAAACAGGTGTTTGGCTGGGATTCCTTTTATTTGTTAAATTTAGTAAAAATAGAAGATTCGTGGTATTTCCTTTACCAAGCTGATTTATTGAAAGGTCATATCTATCAGGATACAAACCTGCTTCTATTAAATTCTGGACTTTTTTCATGTTTATATCATCTTCAAACTGCTTTGCATAAAGAGTTAATTCCATATCCATTGATGGAAAACTCTCCGATATATTTGCATCGAACAACATTTTTTTCCAGAAAAACAAGCAAAATTCTGCTTCTACTAAATTTAATGTTAATACCTTCTGTTCATTTTCGATATATATGACAATTGTCTTACTGAAGGTATTTTCAGTAAGGTTAACTATTATCTCTCTAGTTTTTTCTGAGGGCTCTAAAATTTCCTCTATTTTTTCATAACAAATTAGTGGGAGAAAATAAGTTTTCGAGTAATCAGACATTTTAATTTCGATAATCGTTAAGAGAATTCTTTCAGCAATTATTTTGAAATAAATAATCTCGATATCGAACCCTAAATTTGCGAGTATTGATTTATCCCCAAACCACCTTTTTGAAAGAAGCCATCCTTTAAATTCATTTGAATTACAGACACCTTGAACTAAGTTTTTATCAATGAAATTAATCATAAGAACCATTTATTTCAAATTTCAATAATATTATTAGTTATCTTTTATAAGTAAAAACCTTTTACTTATATTTAACTACTATAAAAAAGTGAGAATATCACTATGAGCGAAAATTCTATTCATTTACCTATTGTTTTTCACTTTCATCAACCAGTTGATAACTTCCCATGGGTTTTTGAAGATGTCTATGAAAAATCATATGAGCCACTAATTAATAATATATTTCAATTCGAGGATGTTAAATTTACACTTCACTTTTCCGGAAATCTATTAGAATGGCTTTTGGATAATAAACCTGAGTTTATCGATAAATTGAGAATAATGGCTAATAGAGGGCAAATTGAAATTATCGGTGGTGGACACTATGAACCGATGTTTGCGATAATACCTTATAGAGATAAAATCGCTCAGATGAAAAAACTTTCAGATCTAATTAAAAATGAATTTAACTTGGAAGTTAAAGGTGCATGGCTATCCGAACGTGTTTGGGAACCAAATTATCCATCGTTTCTTAATGATGTTGGATTGAAGTATGTTATTGTTGATGATAATCATTTTAGATCAACTGGCATAACTGAAGAACAAACTCTTTATTCATACGTAACAGAAGATGAAGGTAAAACGTTAAGAGTTTTTCCAATCAATGAGGAATTAAGATATTTAACACCTTGGAAACCGACCTATATGTCAATTGATTACTTAAAGAAAATGGCTAATGAGGAAGGTGACCGTATCGCTCTGTTAATTTCAGATGCTGAAAAGATGGGTGTTTGGGGTACTACACATCAAATATGTTATGTAGATGGAGAGGGTCATGAGGAAGGAGATAATGGTAAACCGTTCATTCCTGCTTTTTTCGAACAGGTTGTTAATAATGAATGGATTAAATCCATAACACTTTCAGAATATATCGAGAAATTCCCTGCAAGAAGTTTGATATATCTTCCTACTGCAAGTTATGACAAAATGGAAGAATGGGTACTCCCAACTCTTATACGTAAGAATTTTAAGAAAATAAGAAAGAATTTAAGGGAGGATGAGACTAAAAAAGGTATTTATCAATTTTTAAAGGGTGGATTTTGGAGATTTTTCCTTGTAAAGTACCCTGAATCTAACAATATGCACAAAAAAATGCTATATGTAAGAAATAAATTAATATCTGCAGAAGAAAATCTACTAAACGTTCAAGATGATAAGATCATTTCAATCATTCTAAATAAAATAACTGATGCTTGGGATGAAATTTATAAATCTCAATGTAATGATTGTTATTGGCATGGTTTATTTGGTGGGATCTATCTACAATTCTTAAGGTTTTCAGTTTATACTCATTTAATAAACGCTGAGAAACTAATTGATACTATAAATGCATTAGTTAATCCCGATTTGACATCATATATTTATATAACACCTCTAGATTTCAATAAGAATAGTAAAACAGAATATATCATTGAATCAGATATTTATAATCTCTATTTTGATCCAAATGATGGCGGCACACTTTTTGAACTAGATTACAAACCGAAATCATATAACTTACTAAATACTTTAACTAGGTGGCCGGAAGCATATCATGAAAGTAAAAAGCTAGATACAGAAGAAGTATTAGTTGATCGATACAGAAGAAGTATGCTTCGTTTAAGATTCTTACATGATGATGTTAATTTCGAGCAATTAGAATCAGATGAATATTATGAGTTTGGTGATTTTGTAGATAAAAATTTTAAAGTGACCAGTAGTGAAAAAGAAGGTAAAAAAGCAATCTTAGAGATGGAAAGGATCGGTAGTGTTAAAGATCCAGATAGTGACTATAGATATCCCGTTAGAATAACTAAAGATGTATATGTAGAAGATAATGAAATTGAAGTAATAATAAGAATGAATTTCGAAGAAATTCCAGGTAAGGAAAAAGTTCTAAAAACAATCGTTGATTATCTAAATCTCGGTATAGATCTTCCTTTTTTCTTTAATGGAGACACAAATAAATTTCAATGGGAAAGTAAACAATTGGAATTGATCAATCGAAAAAAAATGGATCTTTTAAAACCTTTTCAATATGAAGGTACTCATTTTAAAGCATATGATGAGTCTTATGATGTACGTATAGAATTAAAGTTCTTTAGTGATGCTAATTCAATTAAGATTTATTGTTTTCCCATCATCGCCTACGCATATACAGAAGAAGGATATCAAAAGATATATCAAGGAATCAACGCAATTCCTCTTTTTAAATTTGAAAAGAGCTTTGAAATTCAACTCAAAATAAAGACTTTCTAATATTTATACTTTCCTAAAATTTACAAATTTGTTGATAATAGGAAGAATTTCGTCGAATTTGACTATCCTTAAATATATTAAGGGTCTAATATCAAATAGAAACTTATAAAAATTCGTGGATAGACGATGGGAATTAATCATAATGGAAAGCGTAATGGCTGGAGTTATACCACTACTTCTGTAAAAAATAATATTGAGAACAATGAACATATTAAAAAGGTTCGAAAAAAGTTAATGGAACAAAAACTTAAAAAACGAGTTAAGAAATAGTTTATTCTTTATCTTAAGACTCAAAACCATATTTTCCTATCAAAGGGACAAACCGAACTCCTGTAATTCTTTTTGAATCGAATTTATCTCCACTTCTTTTAATAATATATAAATCCTGACCAAAATTTTTAGAACCTACTGGAATACAAAGAATTCCTCCATCTTTCAATTGTTTTCGTAATGGAGGAGGAATTTTCTTGGGAGATGCCGCAGTAACTAGTATTTTATCATAAGGAGCTTCCTTTGAATGCCCTAATGTACCATCGCCATGTATTACTGTCACTCTTTTCTCATAACCTGTTTTATTTAAGTTAATAATAGCTTTTTGCGCTAGATCTTCATGACGCTCGATAGTATATACATGTCCAGGATTTTCTGAATTCACGGGAGCAACTATTTCTGCGCATAAGGCAGCATGGTATCCAGAACCAGTTCCAACTTCTAGAATTTTTTCTCCCTCTTTCAATTCGAGGTATTCACACATCATGGCGTTCATATGGGGGGCACTGATTGTTTGACCAGAACCAATTGATAAAGGAGAATCTATATAAGCAGAAGATTCAGCATCTTTAGGAACAAAAAGATGCCTGGGTACTTTCAACATAGCTCTAATTACTTCCGGTTTAGTCAAAACAGGATAATCACGATTTTTTAGATTCTTGACTAACTTCTTTCTTTTTTCTTCGAAATTCATTAGAGTTCACACTTTAGAATTCTTAGATAAAATATAAATTTTATCGTTTGGCTTAACTTTATTATTTAGTCTAAGGTTAAATCTGACGGGATCTGAATATTTCTTTCTAGTAATGCTTTTTACTTTTTCTCCTTTATAAATCATCTTCCGTATAGTTTCAATCATTGAAGTTGTAGGACCTGTAATAATTATTTCATCTCCTAATTTTAGGGGGATTTCCAGGTTTTCAAGTAAGACATTAGCAGATTTACTTTTGTCATCATAAGATATTATTTTCCCTATGTAATATTTTCTATAAGGAGAAATATTACCTCTTTTCTCTAATTCAATATCTTCAAGTGTTGGACGATTAAAATAAAAACCTGTGTGAAACCCGCGATTAAATACTTTTGATAATTTTTCTAACCAATTATTTACTTTTTCTTTTGTGTATGTGTCATCATAAAAAGAATCTAAAGCTTCCTTATAGCATTGAGCAACCGTTTTTATATACAGTGGATCTTTCATACGTCCTTCAATCTTGAAAGCATCAATATTTGCGTTAATGAGCTCAGGGATATATTCAATCATACATAAATCTTTAGCATTTAAGAACATTTGACCGTCATAAATAAATTCATTGCTTTCATCATCAATTACTCGCCATTCTCTTCTACAAGGTTGCACACAATTTCCCCGATTAGCAGAAAATTCTTCAGAGTCGCAAATAGTAGCAGAAAAATAACATCTTCCAGAAATCGAAGTACACATCGATCCATGAACAAAACATTCTATTTTTGTTCTATTTAAAAAGTGTTTAATAAGCTTGATTTGTTGTAATGATAATTCTCTAGCTAAAATAATCCTTTCTGCGCCTAATTCTTCATAAAATTTCGCAGATTCAATATTAGAGATATTCGCTTGTGTTGATATATGAAATTTAATATTATTTCGTTTTGCTAATCGAATAACTGCTAAATCGTGAGCAATTATTGCATCTATTTCTGAATTAGTCGCCCTTAAAATTAATTTCTCTAAATCCTCTAATTCTGTATCATAAATCAAAATATTCGTGGTTAAATACGCATGTATTGGAGGATTTTGGTTATGACAAAAATGAACAACCTTATCTATGTCATCTCTTTCAAAATTTCTAGCTTTTTGTCTCATATTGTATTGTTTTACACCGAAATATATAGCATCTGCTAAGCCAGTTACAGCTTTCAGAGAATTCCAATCTTGAATGGGTACAAGTAATTCTGGTCGATTTTCCATTTTAAAATTTAAAAATGTTCTGATTTATTCTATAATAGATCAATATAAAATATTTATTGAATTCTTCATTGATACTCCAAAAAAATTTTCTGTTCCGGTATTTCATGAACAAAGTTTTGAATCAATAGGAAGTTTTAAATATGAAGTTAATAATATATACCATAATATAAACCTAAGATAAAAAAAATGGATAATATTGAAGGATTGACAGAATTTTTAAAAGCCCTTGCACATCCAAAAAGAATCAAAATATTAACTTTGTTAGCGGGGCAAACCTTAAATTTTAGTCAATTGAAGCATCGAACTGACCTACAGAAGACAGCCCTTTCTAATAATTTAACCACACTGATAGAAGTAAAATTAGTAGAGCGATTTGAACGAGGTAATTATCGAATTACACAAGATGGACAAGATCTCCTAAATGCGATAAACGAATTTTATGGGAAGGCAAAAGTTAGAGAGAAATATGAAAGAAAAAGAATCCAACAATATTATTCACAAAAGTGGCGGAAAAGAATGTTATCCGAAATAAGCGAAAATAAAACAAATTATATACCAAAATTCCAACCAAGTTGGATCTCCTATTTGGGTGCTGTTTCTGGCGTTTTGAAGTCTCTTGGAAAGGATTGCAGTATAATTGATGTGGGGGGCTATAGTGGGTGGTCCTTTCTAGTCAATGTATCAAAAGGAAATACATGTCCATCTGGACCAACAGCACATACTGCATATGATGATATTATCAAAGGTACACAATCTCTTGGATTTGAAATCGGGGGATATGATGATAGATCTAAATATGAACATTATCCTGATGATTGGGACGAAAGTTCTCCTGAAGTTAGAGATCAACGTGCAAAGGAATTCTTCAATAATTTTAAGAAAGAGTTTGATGAGAAACGAAGCCCGGTCGTCCTTTGGGGGATCCCTGTCCCAGAATATGGCATTGCCTATGGATATGAAGGTGATTCCTATCTTGTCAGTACAATTAGACAAGTTCAAGGTATTCCAGAAACACCAATTCCCTATAACAAATTAGAAGCACCTGGAAGTTTACATTACTTCTCTTTTGGTGAAACAATAGAGATAAATCCAAAAGTCAGAGATAAAGAAGCAGTTGAACGTGCAATTCTTATGGTAGAAGGAGATACTTATACACATGAAAATTATATTGCTGGACCAGAAGCTTTTGTAGAATGGGCAAATGTCCTTCAAACGGGAATAAAGGGAGAAGATTTAGTTTATCACGGTAACAGTTATGTTGCTAATTGTGCATTAGAAGGTAGGGATACAGCAATAGAATTTCTCAAAAAATTAGCTGCACAATACAACGATAAACCTCAATATGAACCTTTAATTAAAGCTTCTGACGAATTCTGTAAGTCTAAAGATTTGCTTGTAGAATTTGTTAAATTATTTCCCTTTGCATTTGATGGTGAATTTTCAGAAGAAAAAAGAAATCGAGGTGCTGACTTACTATTAAAGATTAAACCTAATGAACTAAAAGCAATTGAATATCTAAAAGAAGCAATAACAGTTTGGGAATAGGATGATAATATATTATGACTATACAATATTATTAGTTATATTTTTAAATTTTTTATCTTTTTTTTAAGCTATTAGTTCTATTAATTTTAGTATACTGAAATTAATTGATATTGCCCATTTAAAATAAAAGATTAGGGTAATAGCAAAAAAGTAAAAGATAATTGGAGCAATTAACTAAATTTGATATCATCTCTTAGAATATTTTATAACAAAAAAAATAAAAGCGAAATAAAAATTATTGAAGAATAATTCGGAAATTAAATTCTTTCAGGATTAAATTATGAAAGTTGTGGTATTTAATGGAAGTCCAAGGGACGACGGTAATACACGTTTTTGTTTAGATATTGTGATGGATGAATTAAAGGCAGCGGGAATTGATGTGGAATATGTTTGGATGGGGATGGATAAAATACAAGGGTGTATTTCCTGTTATCGCTGCGCACAGAATAGAGACAAAGAATGTGCTGTTAAAACTGATAAATTAAACCAATATTTAGCAAAAATGATTGAAGCAGATGGTATCATCTTAGGTTCCCCAACTTATTTTGCAGATACTACAGCTAGAATGAAAGCTTTGATAGAAAGGGCAGGTCTAGTTAGTAAAGTAAATGGAGATCTCTTAAAAAATAAGGCTGGCGCAGCGGTGGTGGCTGTAAGACGGGCAGGTGCGGCCCATGTTTATTCCAGTATTAATTACTTCTTTGGAATTAGTCAAATGTTTATTGTAGGATCTAGTTATTGGAACCTTGGTGTAAACCCTAATGTCACGAGTGCAAGAGGTATGGAAAAGGATTCAGAAGGAAAGACTACTTTCCAGAATTTGGGCAAAAATTTTGCTTTCTTACTTCAAAAACTCACAGCTTAAATTCTTTTTTTTTTTAAGTAATTAATAACTTTTTTTTTGAATTAACCTTTAATAAACAAGAGAATATGCATCCCTTCAAGTTAAAAATAATCAATAAATTCAATTTACAAAAGCACCATCTTACAAATGACTCTAAAATTGATGATGTTGTTCAAATAACCAAAGATCTTTGCGGTTTACATTCAACGAATCTTACAACATCTTATCTTTCATTGTTTGCAAGATCTAACACATTTAAGAAAATAGATTTAGAAAATGAGCTTTACATAAATAAAAATCTTGGAAGAATTCGAGGAATGCGAAGAACATTGTTTATTGAAACAAAAGAGATGATCCCTATTGTCCACGCTGCAACATCTGAATTAATAAATAAGTCTTTTGAAAAATATATGGAAGTTAGAGGAATTTCATTAAAAGATTATCAGGAAATCTCAACTAAAATCCTTAGCATTTTAAAAAAAAGAGAACTTTCTGCTTCTGAAATAAGAAAAGAATTGAACTCGAAGCTAGATATTCCCGGAATTATTCAAGTTATGAGTAATAATCGATTGTTGATACGGGGAAGACCAATTAAGGATTGGAAAGATAAACGGAATAAATATGCTTTATTTCATGATTATTTTCCAGATGTTAATGTTCTAGAATTTGATGAGCAGCAAGCAATAGAGCTACTTGTGAAAAAATATATTAAAGCATATGGTCCCGTCAGTGAGAATGATATAGCTTGGTGGTCTGGTTTAACTAAAACTAAAATTAGAGAAGGATTAAACCGCTTAGAACCTCAACTTGAAAGGATACAAATCTCTGAATTGGAAGGGAACTATATCCTTTATAAGAAAGATCTAGATCTATTAGAAAAAAGGAAAACGAACCTGGAACCAGCATTGACAATGTTGCCTGAACTTGATCCCTATCCTATGGGATATAAAGAAAGAGAAAGATATCTTGATCCTAATTATCGTAAATATGTACTTGATCGCTCTGGTAATATTGCTGCAACAATTTCATTAGATGGACGCGTTATTGGAGTATGGGACACCGAAGAGGAGCCAGAACCAACAGTAAAATTGCATCTAATAAAGCCAATTAAACAACAATTACTAGAAGAACTATATTCTAAAGCTCAAAAAATTGGTATGTTCATATTTGAAAAGAATGTAAAGATTAAAGAGTATGAATCAATGATCCCTTTGACAGAAAGGACTGCTGGAGGTTTTATGACTCCTCTTAAAGAATGATAAGCTCAAAATATCTACTTATTTCTGGTTTTAAACCTAATATTAGAATTATGCATCAAGTAATAATGATTAGAATTGTATATCAGGTGTAGGATTTCTTAATAGGCTTAATTAACTCATAGAAGGAAAGGGAAATACATCGAAGAAATTAATGTACTTATAATAATGGCAGGTAATAAAGAATTTGTTTTTACTGATAAAAAAGAAAGAAAAAAACCAAGGAATAAGAATAAAACTGATATCATGATTGACTGGTTGTGCAAAAAGCTAAACCATAACCAAAATATTATGGAATTTAGAAATATAGCAGTCTGCTTAGAGTATTTATTTAAGAGGATTCTTAATATAACTCCTCTAAACAATATTTCCTGCCAAAAGATATAACTGAAAAATGAAATAATAGTTAAATTACTATAATATATAATATCAGTGTTAAAATTGAGTATTGAAACCGTAGATGGTAGTAGCACATGCAAGATTAAGATGAAAGGAACAATTATAGAAATAATAGGTAAACCTTTTAAGGCAAACTTAATCCAATCCAAGCCTATACTATTTGAATAATCTCGTATAGATTGCCTTCCATAAGGTAAACCTAGTGCAAAAGGAACTAAAATAAATAAAAATGAAGCAAATGCTAAATTGTAAATAATGACATGAAGGATATCCATTAAATATAAAATGATACTAGGATCAAAATAAGGAGATTCTTCCCTTATGATGCTCATGTCTAATTGTAGAAAACAAAAATCCAGAAACAATAATAAAAATATTGAGACCCAAGGATGCCACTTCAATATTGTTGGATGTTGAATCACTGTAGGTTTAAATTCTACTTCCTTAGAAACCTTTTTTTCTTTAATATATGCCATCCTCCTTAATTTTGAGCGTGAGGGAAACATTGCAGTGTAAATTATTCTTACAATAACAAGGCCTATGGTTCCAGTAAGAATTGTAAACCAAGCAATGGCAGTCAAATTATTGTACAAAAAAGCCATTAACACAAATGAGATCATCCAGAAACTAAGGATATATTGCACAGAAATTATAAGGACCCATTTGAATAATTTATTATCAGGATTCACTTCTTTAATGACATAACGTTTTCCAATTTTTCCAAAATAACTAATTTTTAACTCAAACACTATCATCAAGAATAACCAAATGAACGGTAAACCTGCAAATGTTGCCAATAATAAACTATTAAGGTTTGAATCATTTAAGAACATCAAGTTAGGTAAAAATGCGGCAATCGTTTGGATAGTAAAAATGATGTATAATTTAGTTTTAGCTTGTTCTCGAGGAATAATGGGTAAAGAAGTAAGAACCGATTGACCTGAATCTTCAAGGCTCAAAATGCTATGAATGAGCATTACTGAAATAATTGGATGAAATATTAACAAACCTATCCAATTTGTATAAACAACATTTATTATGTGAACATCTTGTCCTATAATACCTGTATTGTAATAAAACAGAAAAATAAAGGATAGTATAACTGAAGTTATAATCGTCAAGAAAGTCTTGAGATCATGAGAAATTAGAATAACATCTTTACGTAAATAAGCTTTTACAGGAGATATAGATTTGATTTTTATTTCTAATTCTTTTTTGGTTCTATTGGAAACACGTTTATCTTTGACATCGTGAAATTTAGAGAATGTCAACTTTTCAAGTTGTTTCAAAGCTCTTGTATAGAGCCACAGTGTTATTAAAACAAGGATAACAAGTCCTATAATAGAGCTAATCCATAAGTTTAATGGTGTTCTATCAGAAACGAAAAAATTTAATATTAAGTAGCTTGGATTAAAGGGGTAAGGAATGCTACTCAGAATTATGTTTGTCCTTTCAGGATTTGGCAAATTCATAAATTGAATAAAAAAACGGTCTATTGAACTAAATGCCCATTGAATTAAATACATGCTTCCAAGAGTTATTGTTATATAACTAAAAATATTGAATAATCGAATTGTGTAAGATCTTTTTGAATTTATCTCATTAATATCCAAAACTCGACGTATTCTGCCACCAATTAAAAGTAAGATATTAAAAGAGAAAAATACATTTAAAATTGAAACAAAAATGCTAATTATGAAAATTATTATACTTTGAGTTCCAATAAGAGTGATTATTGGAAAAGTCATTATTATTACAATAATAGGAATGTCAAAGCTACGAAAAATTGTGATGAGCACTATTCTCTTTAATTTTTTTCTTTCGATTGGTAAAGTCTCAAGCCATTCAAAAATTCTACCTGACATTATCATACCGGTTTCTAACATTCCCATTAAAAAAAAGTTGAAAAACTGAAGTGTGAAAAATAATCCGAAGTAGATACATCCATGAAATATAATTATGTCTATGTCAATTTGACTATTAAGAAGAAAATCAGCAATTTGAAAATATCCTAAAAGAGGGAAAATTGGAAGAATACCAAATATGATAGCATAAAAAATTTTCATTCGTATAAATTTTAATTTCATGGATCTCTTTCTTTTTTTGGTTTTTTCCCAAGATCCTAATTGATTTGTTAAAATCAAACCATCTATCAATAGTTCATAATTTGTATATTTGGTAATGTAATAGAGAGTTATTTTTGCGTGGCTCATGTGGATTTATTTAATAGTTAATGAATTTGGTTTTGGAATTCTAAATCTATTAAGGTAAATTATCTGTATTCATTATTTTTAAATAAATAATATTTTATTTTAATTATTCAAGAAATTATGAAATTAGCAAAATTTACAAATTATTCTCATTATCCCTAAAAGACCTTAGTAGCGTGATTTTTCAGTGCCAGAGAAAATGAATGTGTTGTTTATTATTACAGATGCGCAGAGAGTAGACTATTTAGGATGTTATGGGAACAAAACACTGAAAACACCAAATATTGATAAATTCGCTGGTGAGAGTGTAAGATTTACTACTTATTTTTGTACAAATCCAATTTGCATGCCGAATCGTGCTACAATGATAACGGGTCTTTACCCCAACGTACACGGCGTTAGGAGTAATGGAATGAAATTAAGAGAGGATATTCCAACGATATTAAATACACTTCGAAATAGAGGATGGCATACGTCAGCTATTGGGAAGATTCATCACCAATTCTGGATAAATCCCTTCAAACAAAAGGCTTTATCGGCAGAAAACATCGCAACCTGGGCTGATCCTAAAAGTAGAAAGGATCCTGTAGGAAAAAAATTTCCACATCCTTATTACGGTTATGATGAAGTAGAGGTTGTAGTGGGGAATGGAAGTATTTGTTCAGGGCATTATATTGAATGGTTAGAGGAGAGATCCCCCTCAATCGCAGAAGAGGTTAAACAACGATGTCTTAACTATGATTCCTTATTTAGGTTATTTTGTGATAATATACCTGAAGAATATTACAATACTACATATGTAAAGGAACGTACCATTGCATTTTTGGAAAGATTTTCTAAGGGCGATTACGGAAATAAACCATTTTATTTACATTGTTCATTTCCAGACCCTCATTACCCTATAATTCCTCCCAAAAATTTTCAAGATATGTATAAACCGGAAGATATCGAACTTCCTAGTACTTTTGAGGATGTTAAAAACTTATATAATCATGAATTCTTAGGTAAACATCTGAGAAATCCACCTTTTAAAAAGGCTTTTTTACGAGAATCAACAGAAGAAGAAGTCAGAAAAATAATTGCACTGACTTACGCTTCGATAGGATATGTTGATTTCAGTATAGGACATATTTTAGCATCCCTAGAAAAATTGGGTCTTTCCAAAAATACTATAATAATATTTACAAGCGATCATGGGGATTTAATGGGCGATCATGGTCTTCTATTTAAAGGACCTTGTCCTTATAATGGTGTGTTGCAACTTCCTTTAATATGGAAGGTGCCTGGAATGACTAAAGCAGGAGTTGTTTCAGATTCTTTAGTCAGTACGATTGATTACCCTAAAACCATCTTGAGTTTATTAAATATAAAAGAAAGACACCATCCACCAAACATGCAAGGTTTTGATATATCACCAATATTAGAAAATCCTAAAACAAAAATAAGGGATTGTTGTTTCATAGAAAATGACGAAGAAATAGGCCCTCTTAAATCAAGACTCCGTCATTTAATCACTGAACAGTATAAACTAACTGTTTATGAAAGTCTTCCTGGATATGGAGATATTTATGATAGGAAAAATGATCCTGATGAGATAAATAATTTATGGTATGATGAAAATTTTAAAGAAAAGAGATTTGAACTTGTAGATAAACTCTTACATGAAAATCTTAAAGCTCAGACTTATTTCCCAAAAAGAATTGCCGCATCATAATACTAATTTATCAATTCTCTCAATTTTTCTTTAAGTCCTGAAACCGCATTATTAATAATATTTGAAACGATAAATGAGGTTTCTTCTTTAGATTTTTGCTTTAAGATTTTGATTTTCAATTTTAAGGTTTCTACTAAGGTTTGACTATGCTCATTTTCAGCACCCTTTATAACTATATCAAGGATGTGAAGTGCTAACTGCAATTTCCCCTCATTATAAAGATTTGTAGCATGCTCAATATATTCTTCTTCAGTACCAATTTTTAAAAATTCTCTAGCAATTTCATTTGATTTTGACGGGAACAAATCCGTTGGATTACCACTGTCATACCAACCATGATAAAGTCTATATACTGCATGGATTGCAAAGCGATAGCATCCATATATTTCTCTGAGATAGGGATTTTCTTTAAATTTGGTAGGATGGATTTCTACCATTTCGTGGAAAATTTCTTCAAACCATTTTCCCTCATTCAATCTTTTCACCACCTCATCATGTACGAAATGCATTGCTTCAGCAGTTTGAATCAACACTTGCTTTACTTTATTTTTCCCTTCAATAAATCTCCCATGACCAGGTACTATATATTCCGCTTCCTTTTCCACCATCTTTTCCAATGCTAAAGCCCAATCTTTAGGATATCTTTGAACTTTATAAGGATTACCGACGTTAGGAAAGGAATTAATTACTAAATCACCTGCACAGATAGTTTTCTTCTCAGGAACCCACAACCATATTGCATCATCTGTCTCCCCTTTATTATGATATATTTCAAAGGTGATATTACCCAATTGAAATTCATAACAACACTCATTCCCTTTAAGAACAATAGTAGGTAGAAGAGTTTCTCGAGGAGAAACAACTGCGCCTTCACCTCTACCTCTTATTGATGCAAATTGCATTTTATTAATCCAATCATGGTATTTATCTAACATCTGATATTTTTTGAATCTTTCAACACAATTTTCATGAGCGATGACTTCGGGCAATTCCCATCCTTTCTCTTTAATCTCTTCCAGAAACGGTATAGATCCAAAGGCATGGTCAAAATGACCATGTGAATATATTATACATTTAATTGGCTTGTCTGTAAATTTTCTTACATTATCAAACGTTCTTTTTGCTAATTGTCGTATTGGCAAGTCAAATAAAACTAATCCTTCTGTTGTTTCAAACACACCAGTATTCCCGAAACCAGAAATGAAATAACACATATCATCCGCAAATGAACTAGATGGAAACATTCCCACATAATCTCTAAAATCACCAGTTCTTTTTTCTGTCATTTTAACTCACATTTTTATTTTCAAAATTTATATCTATCATAAATTATTAAGGATAAAATTTCAAAATTCTGATATTTGGAATTTCAATTCCACAAAACAAAAATGTTAAATAATTTATTACAATAAACTATTTAAAGACAGAATCGAACTACAATAATAAATCTGTTTATATTACAGGTATTTAAGGGTTTGAATTGGTAGATTATACTAAATTAAAACAGGAGTTAATTGGGTTATTAATTTTTATATTCCTTGTTATTAGTCTGATTCAATTTATACCACTTTCCTATGCTCAAACTAATGGTGAATCTATATCTTTTTCTTCAAATTTAGGATTCAATGAATATTCAGAGATTGAAGGGACAAAAGAAAATACTAGTATAGTAAAAATCGAGTTACCAGAAGCAAATTGGACTGTTACAGATATACAAATTAATTTTTCTGATATAAGTCTTGGTAGTGAAATTAAAACGATTGAAAACAGCGAAACAGCATTAGATCTGGTAGAAAACAAAAACCCCTCATTTAGAACCTTCGCATTAGGAACTCAACTTGAAATTCTGGAAGCTACTGAAATATTTGGAGTTTACATCAAGGGATATAAGACGCCACAAGCGACTGAGACGATTCAATTTCAAATACAAGGATATGACGAAGGTAATCAGAGCCCTAATAATACTATTTACAGATCCATAGATTTGAATATCTCTCTCACTTTGGATTGGTATTATCAAGATTTTTCCTCAGAAGCCATTACACTGCCAATTGGAAATTATTCATTAGTTATGAATGGGACTAATTTACCTGTAGATACGGAAGCAAAGTATTATTGGGCAATGGATGACTCAGATCCTCAAATTCCATATTTACATACCTCTTCTTACATAACTTCTTGGACTACAGGCGCCATAAATACAAGTTTCTTAGTTAGATTAAATCAGAAAGTTGCTAGGAGTTACTTCCCTTTAGAACTAAACATGTCAGCAGAAATCGATGGAGATATTTACGAAGTCATTAATGGCTCAACTATAGGAAAGGGATCTTTAGAAATAGCTAACTTGGATTATTTTTTTGAAGAAACTAATTTGAGTATTCAAATCAAAATCAATAGATCATTAATACTAAATTTCAATTACAATTATTCTATTAAGTTAAGAAATGATTTTGTTACAGTTAGTTCTGCCAAAATTGAAGAATCTTATAATCTTTGGTCGATGTCTCCACTGATAAGTAGAGTTTCTCAATATTATTATGTCCAATTTAATTTTCCTAATAATTGGTATAATTTTACGATTTATCAAAAAGTAAGTAGTTCATGGGAAAATTTAACATCACTAGTAAATATAGATATGATTAACAAAACTATTACCATACCTAACAGCACCATAGAAGATGGTACTGAATGGGAAATTGAAGCAAATTCACCAAATATCAATTTAAATATACAGATGACAAATACCGATTGGAAACGTGGAGATGAATTAGAATTTTCTGTTGAGTCTCCAATCAATCAGGGCAACCTTACTTTTATTGTCATAAAACCTAGTGGGAAACCAGAGCTAATAAAAATAGAAGAATCTGTTTCGGGGTTAATCTTCTTTTCATTTGAAATCCCCTCAAATTGGACTGAGGGTTCATACTCTGCAAATATATATTGGAATAACCAGACGGATATTGGAATGAAAAGTCAAGAATTTCAAATATTTATACCCCCTATTCCATTTACATTAGAACCATGGATGATCTTTACAATTATATTTGGTATTGCAGGGATATCTTTAGCAAGTGCGATATCTTATCGAGCATTAAAAAAATTAAGAATCAAACAAATTGAAAGGAAACAAAAACTCTATAATTCTTGTATAGACATCTTAAATCTAGATTATATCATGGTGACTGATAAAAAATCTGGATTGAATGTTTATACTCAGAATTTCACAGAGAAAGAAATCGATGCAGCCTTAATATCTGGCTTTTTACAAGCTATTCATTCTTTTGGAATTGAATTAATCAAGGTTGAAGATCAATCCCAAACGATTAAATTAGAATATAAAGATTCAATTGTCTTAATGAGTGAATTCGTGAATATCAGGTTAATATTGATAATGAAAGAGAGCCCATCAAGATTTTTCTTATATGCAATTGAAGAATTAGCTTATGATATCTATAGAAATTATGGAGATCTGATTGACTCATTCAACGGAGATGTTAAGCCTTTTCACTCTATAGAAAATTTACTAAAACAGCATCTAAATGTATCTTTTATCTATCCCTTAAGAATCACCAAAATTGAAAAGCTTGAGAAAGTTAGAATAACTCAAAACGAAAGGAGCTTTATTAATAAAGCGGTTACCCTTATGAAAACGAATAATAGAGATTACTTTCTCATAAAATCATTGCTGCCTGGAAAAGAATGCAGTCCAAGAGATGTAGAGATAGTAATTAGCTTAATGGAGAAAAAAGTTTTTCAATTACCTTGAGAATCTATTTCTGAAAGATATATTCTTTTTTAAATTTACCAATCTGATGATATTTTGTTCTAAAACAGAATTCATATATTCTATATAAATCAGATTTATATTTGCAAATTGTCACTATGGAAATAATGAAAAGAACAAATTATTCTTTCTTGATCTTTAGCATTTTTTTCATTTCTATTTTTGTCGTAAGCATTAATCAATATATTGATATTTCTCATGCTCAAGCTAATGATGAGACAATAATTCTATCATCCAATTTTTCGATGAGAGAATCTACAGAATATATCGATAGCAATACTAGTGTAAGCTCGATAACCATACCGCTTCCTTCAGAAAAGTGGAATATTACAAATATTCAGATGAATATTAGCGATATTAAATTAGGAAAAGAAATTAAAACCATTGAAGATAAAGGTCAATCGTTTCAAATAATAGATTCGAAAGGAAAATTAGGTTATGGCGTAGAACTTAATATAACTGAACCTACAATTATATTTGGTGTTTATATATATGGATACGTAACAGGAACTCCTGTTCTACCAGTTTATGTCCAAATTCAGGGTTATGATGGAGGTACTGATGCACCAGATGAAAATGTTTTAGGCAGTACATTAATAAATATGTCTACTCCTGGTTGGCATTTGCAAATGTTTGATAAAGAAGTATCACTTTCTGTTCCAGGAAGCTATTATTTAGTGATAAACGGCTCTGAATTAACTTTTCCAGCCGATAAGTCAACATATAATTGGTTATATAATGGAAGTGGGTCTACTCATAATCTTTATACCGCCCTCTATGACGGTGATTGGAAGCAGGATAGTCTTGGAATACCATTTTTACATAAGTTAATTCAGCGAGTCAATCGATCTTTCAATCCTGAAGAAGTAAACATGACAGCTGAATTTAATGGTTCATCATATCCAATATTAGATGGACCAGTTGAATCTACTGGAAATCTCACCATTAATGAAATAATTGCCCCAAACAATACAATTTTTAATATTGCCATTAAAAATAATCGTTCAATAGATTTAATTTTCAATCTGAGTTATCAAGTTGGCTTAACTAATAATTTTCTATCTGAAGCACAAGTAGAATTAAAAGATAATGTGGAAAATAGATGGATGTTAACACCTGAATTTAATGAGATACATGAAAATTATACCGTTAAATTTAACTTTCCTGCTTCATGGTATAATTTCTCGATAAAAAGAAATGGAGTGGATATTACTTCAAACGTTACGATTAGTGCGTTGG
>JBHLNR010000051.1:0-20791 GCA_048941385.1 Promethearchaeota archaeon | reverse complement strand
TTTTCAGTAATGATGCAAAATATCAATATTATCTCTGGAAATCTTGCCTTAATTTCATTGAAGTATTGCCTTAATTGATCGATTTTTGCTTCAGATATAAGAATTATTATCGCATCAGCCCCCGAGTAAAAAATTGTACGTAGATATGCTCTATGTTGTCTACAATCTATATTCCACAGTAAGTATTCAAATTTTTGATTTGATTTGTAAAAGTGGTCAATTTTACTAATATTTACCCCAATATTTTGTTTGTTTTCTATTGGAAGGCAAGATGAGCTTAGTTTTTTCTGAAACTCGTCTTTGAACTGTTCTAGACCGCCTAAAATGCAAATCTTTTTCTTATAAGAGATATGAGGCGTTTCTAGAGTATTATAGTAGTTCATCTTAATTACATCTAGGCGTTTTAGATTTTAAAATAAATCCATTTAATAATAAAATTTTTTATGAATTTTAACTTATTCATTTTAAACACTTTCAACTTTTTAAACTGCTATGAAAAAATTAGAAGAGTTCTTAAAGAAAATACATGATCCGAAATCTAAGATCCCTGAATATGCAAGTATAATAATAAAACCAGGGAAGAAAGTTTTAGATGTTAAGATAAAAAAAGAGGATGAAAATATATTAAAGGTTATTGCTCATGAAGAAAATCAATCAGGATGGTTTCTTCATTCTGTTCATATTCCATTAAAGAATTTAGGTTTATCCTATGATTCGAAAGATAAAGAAATTTTAGAATATTTATCAGAACCCAATAAAATAAGAAATAAATCAACTAAAGAATATATAGAAAATATCTTGAGAAAATATTTAGACATTTTACCCGAAAAAAAGAAACACTTTTTCAAAACTGAAAGATATAGGAAAAAGAAGGAATTTAAAACAGGAGCTCAATTAAAAGGTTTTTAACTTCTTAATGGCATTCCCTCTAAGTCTATAAATTCCTTATGGTCGGGTTTTTTTTCACGATAGGGATTTTTCAAGTTATTTATTTTTCTGCCAAAAGTTAGATATCCTGTATGCCCAATCATTCTCACTTCAGGACGGGTTGCTCTTTTTTTAACTCGAATTTTTCTCTTAATCAATTCATAGGTATTAATTTCTACAAAGTCATTATCTCTCATTGCAAAGGTTGTTTTTTTAACTTGCTCGATTGTTGGAGAAAATGACACGAGAGATCCACTTAATTTGAGATACTTTCTCGATTTTTCTATCGCTTTCCAAGGTTCGGCAAGATCAAGGACAACTGAATCAACATTTTCATGATTTAAATCATCTATAATTATATCTCCAAATTCTATTGAAATTATGTTTTCTAGGTTTGCCCTTTCTACATTCTTTCTTGCATTCTTAATAGATTTTTCTCGTATATCATAAGAGAAAATTTGTCCATTAGGTCGAACATAATTGCCTAGAATGCAAGTTAAAGCACCAGAACCACATCCCGCTTCAATAACTATGCTACCAGGTCCAATCCCTGAGTAAAGTAAAATAATTCCTGCATCTTCAGGATAAATAATTTGAGTTTTACGACTCATGTGTAGTACATAATCGGAAGGTAATGGTTTTAGCACATAAAACTTATATCCTTGAGTATCATAAGGTTTTGAGAACACTACAGTGCCAAAATTCTTTCCAATGATATCATCAAATTCAATAATTCCTTTATGGGTATGAAAAGATTCACCAGGTCTCGCTTGAACTAGCCATCTTCTTTTATTATCAAGGATCAAAAAGATTAAGTCATTTTCTTTTACTTTATCAGAGATCATTTTAGTGAATATGTTTTAATATTTCTAATATTACCAAATCTTTAATATTTTTTCTGTAGCTCCAATTGTTTTAATATTCTTATTGCAAAAAATATATAAAACATATAAAATTGTCATAATTAACCTTTTTAAATTAATTCCCTTTTATATATACTATTTAAAGTATGAATTTATGAGTAGAAATAATCCCAAAAACTCGCAAAATACTCAAACATCTTTTCGGGGTCTTCAAAACTTAAGTGATGATTTAAAGAAAAAAAGAGACGATTTAAACCTTAAAACTAAAAAATTTATTAACGATCTACAGGAAATTGAGACAGAGATCAACTCTAGTTTAAAAATAGCGAAAGATGAATATAAAAAAAAAAGAGACTATTGGAATGATAAAGTAAAGGAATTAAAAGAGAAAAAGGTAGAATATAAAACCCTTTTAGATAAGCTTATTGAAGAAAAGAATTCAATTCAAAAATCGAACAGAAATTCAGACAAAATTGTATCTATAAAACAAGTAGACCGCAAAATCGATAATCTAGAAAGGAGAATTGAAACTGAAAATCTTGATATAACAGAAGAAAATGCCATTATAGATATGATCAAACAATTAGCTGAATCTAAACAAGAATTTCTAGCAGAACAAGAAAATAGTGATTTATTCAAAGTTGAGAGAAAAATAGAGATTGTCAAAATAAATCTAAACAGAATTTATGAACAATTAAATAAATGGTCTAACAAATCTCAGGAAAATCATGCAAAAATGTTAGAAATTTTTCAAAAAGTAGATGAATTGAGAGAACAAAAGAAAAAAATGGAAGAAGAACTAATAGAAAACAAAAAAACTGCTGATCGATACCATGAACAATATTTGAAAGTTATGAATCAAAAGAAGAAATTTTCGAAGGGGAAAAAACCTTATAGACCTACTAAAAAACCTGCTCCAAGAACTGAACAATTTCAGAAGAGAAATGAAATGCTTGAAAAAATGAAGGAAGACAAATTAGCAGAAGCTTTAGAAAAACAAAAAGCGGGGAAAAAGTTAAATTTATATGAAGCCCGATTAATTTTAGAGAAATCTGAAAGATAAGTGTAAGCTAAAGTGAACCAACTCTAATTCTTTAATTTCTTCAATTCTTAATCCTAAATTTATATCTATCTCTTATAAAAAGATTAAGAGAGTTGTCATAATATTTAAAAAAATTGGAGAGTTATTTTTTTATTAACGTCCTAAAATTAAAGAAAGATTTGATTAAAGTTGAGTAAAAAAGTAGCTGAAATCCGAGAAATTTTAATGGAACATCATGATTGGTTTAAAAAATCAATTCCTTTAATTGCTTCGGAGAATATTACGAGTCCTGCTGTTGATGAAGCCTGCGTTAGTGATTTTTCACATCGATATGCGGAAGGATGGTCAGGTGAAAGGGTTTATGCTGGTTGTACCTACATAGATCAAATAGAAGATATCTGTATGGAACTTGCAAAAGAATACTATAAATGTATCCATGCTGATGTACGTCCCGTTTCCGGAGTAGTTGCGAATTTGGTGATGTATAATGCATTCACTTCAGATAACAACGGGAAAATGTGTTGTATGGCAATCGTTAGAGGAGGACATATTTCACATGGTCCCAGATTTGCCAAAAGTGGTAGAGAAATTTATGGAACTGCCGGTACTACTAGGGGTATAAATGTTGAATATTTAGCTTTTGATAATGATGAAATGAACTTAGACATTGACGCTTCTGCAAAGATAATTAGAGAATTTGAACCAGAACTAGTGCTATTTGGTGGTTCAGTTTTCTTATTTCCTCACCCTGTTAAAGAACTTGGTGATGTTGCAAAAGAAGTTGGAGCCAATATTGGGTATGATGCTGCTCATGTGGCAGGGTTAATAGGATCTGGATATTTTCAAGATCCTTTAAGGGAAGGAGTAGATGCTATGACAATGAGTACACACAAGACGCTTCCTGGTCCTCAACATGGAATGTTATTATCAAATAGGGAAGATTTAGTTGATACTTTGAGATCTTGTGCTTTTCCTGCTTTATTGTCTAATCATCATCTTCACAATGTTGCAGGTTTAGCAATAGCACTTGCCGAAATGTTAGAATATGGAAAGGATTATCACAAAAATGTAATTGAGAATGCGAAAGCTCTTGGACAAGCATTATATGAAAAAGGGTTTAACGTATTAATGGAACATAAAGGCTTTACAGAATCTCATCAGATTGTTGTTGATATCACTGAATTTGAAAAGACAATAGGATTAGGAGGAGATATTGAAAAATTGTTAGAGGAAGCCAATATAATTCTTAATCGCAATCTTTTACCGTATGATATAGCACAAGGAAGGCATTATCAAAATCCGGGTGGATTAAGAATTGGGACTTCAGAAATAACTAGACTTGGAATGGGTAAAAGTGAAATGACGGATATTGCAGAGTTTTTTGTTAAAATTTTAATCCATAAGGAAGATCCTGAGAAGGTAAAAACTGAAGTAGCAGATTTCAGAAAAGAATTTCAAGAAATTAAATATTGTTTTCAAACACCAAATAAAGCTTATGAGTATCTAAAATTTTATTAAATCCAATTTTTTCAAACAAGGATATTACATCATATAAATCCTTAAAACATAACAATAAAACTTATCTTACATGATGAATAACTTAAATTACATTTAAATAACTCACATTACAGTATTATGGCTATCGAAGTTCTAGAAAAATCTGATCAAAGGCTAGTGTTTGTTGTAGAAAACATTTCGATTGAAATGGCAAATGCCCTTAGAAGAATTATTATGTCAGAAATCCCTGTAATGGCTGTTGATGAAGTTATAGTCTTGAAAAATGACAGTCCTCTATATGATGAGATAATAGCTCATAGACTTGGGATGATACCACTTACTACTGACCTAGATGTGTATAAACTACCACAGGACTGTGATTGTGGTGGTTATGGGTGTCCTCTTTGTCAAGTGTCATTAACATGTGAAGTAACAAATACTACGAATACCCCATTAGAGGTATATTCTGGTGATTTAAGATCAAACGATCCAAAAATACTCCCTGTTAATCCAAAAATCCCGATAGTTAAAATTGACAAAAATAACCAGCTAATTGTGGAAGCATATGCAGTTTTAGGTAAAGCAAAAGATCATGTGAAATGGCAAGCTGTATCAAACATTTTCTATAGGTTTTTCCCTCAAATACTATTTGAAGATGAGAAATGTAAAAATTGTACTGATAAATGCGTTGTGTCGAGAATGTGTCCTGAAAAATTATTTAATTTTTCAGAAGGAAAAATACCAAAACTGAAAGAAGAATATTGGAAAACTTGTACATTGTGTAAATCCTGTGAAAGAGATTGTCTAGAAAAGGCAATTACTGTGGGATTTAAAGAAAATACATACATTTTTTCAATTGAAAGCGATGGAGTCTTACCCTTTAATACAATTCTTGAAAAGACATTCGAAATTTTTTTAGAAAAAATTGATGAATTTGTTGAAAGAATTGAAGCTATCGAGTTGGATTCATGAAATAACATAAATTTATTAAAACATCAATAATTAAAATACTATATAAAACAAGAGTAGTACTTCCTAATGTCTCATAAGATAACTGGTCCGACTAACTTTTACATTAGAAAATTGATAAGAGATTTGTGGAAAACTAAAATAAAGATATGGCGAAGAATCTCTAAAAAGTTAAGTAGTTCAAGGAAAAATAGAGTTTCTCCTAATTTGTATAGGATCAATAAGAAAACTAAGCAAAATGATGTTGTTGTTATACCTGGAAAAGTGCTTGGAATGGGGGAATTAGATCACCAAATCACATTAGCTTGTTTAAATTGTTCGAAATCAGCGAGACAAAAAATAGAAGCTTCAGGGAGTAAATTACTTTCCATTGAAGAATTATTAGAACAAAATCCTAAAGGTAGTGGAGTAAAGATCTTTTATTAACATAAAAAATTAAAGTGTTTCAAATATGGTTATAGAATACCAATTAATCGATGCCACAGATAAGATTTTAGGACGCTTCTGCAGTCAGATTGCTAAAAAAGCTCTGTTGGGTGATTACATTGTTATTGTTAATGCAAAAAACGCGATTATAAGTGGAACTAAAAGAGACATTCATGAAAAATATCTAACCAAATTAAATATCTCAACCGCTACAAATCCTCTCAGAGGACCATTCCATGAAAGGAGACCTGATACTTTTATGAGAAGAGTTATTAAACAAATGCTTCCAAGGAAAAAATTGCGAGGAAAGGAAGCGCTTAAAAGAATTCATGTCTATATTTCGGATATACCTGATCGTTTTAAAGGAAGATATCAAAATTTGACTCCAACTGAAATAAATAATGCTGAAAAAAAGCGTCTTTCATATTATAATAGATACATTACTTTAGAGAACCTATGCACTCGAATAGGATGGAATAAAAAAGAAATTGAGGTTTAATTAAATGTCAATGAAAGTAGTTCAGGCATCAGGAAAAAGAAAATCTGCAATAGCTAGAGCCGTATTAAAACATCCTTCAAAAGGTCAGATAAAAATTAATAATATTCCCCTCAATCTTTATGAACCTGAAATAGCACGGTTAAGGATCCAAGAGGTTCTTGAAATTATAAACCATCCTAAATTAGAAAAATGTGATATTAATGTTCGAGTTGAAGGTGGTGGTGTTATGGGGCAAACTGATGCTGTACGAATGGCTATTGCTAAATCTATACAAAAATTTATAGGAACAAAGACAATTGAACGTGCTTTTAGAAACTATGATGATTCTTTACTAAGTGGGGATTCCAGAAGAATTGAACCTAAAAAGTTTGGTGGAAAAAAAGCTCGTGCTCGTAGACAGAAAAGTTTTAGATAGTAATAATAAATTTCTATGTTTCTATTTTTACACCTAATTTTACCAAATCTTCTAAGAAGGAAGGATAAGAATCTTTTACAATATCTATATTCTTGATTCGAGAATTAGAATTAGCATACAGTGATGCAATTGTGCATGCCATTGCGATTCTATGATCATATCCATGATCTATCTGTGATCCACATAATTCTTCACAGTGATAAATGGTTAGCGTTTCATTTTCTTCTTTTACAGATACTCCCATCTTTTTTAATTCTCGACTCATAGCAGCTATTCGATCGCTTTCCTTTAATCGTAGATTTCCAGCATTATAGAGAACAGTCTCACCTTCTGAATAAGCTCCAATAACGGAGAGAATAGGAAATAAGTCTGGTATATCTTTACAGTCAATTTTTAATCCTTTTAGAGGATTAAGAGAAAGGTCACCATACACAATTACTTGTTTTTTACTCTCATTGAATTCGATTTTAGCACCCATATCTTTTAGGATTTTGATGATTTTGCTGTCTCCCTGATAATTTTGCATACTTAGATTATTGATTACAACTTTAGAAGGCCTAGGGGTTAAAACCGTTGCCGCTATAATAAATGCTGATGAAGAAAAATCCCCAGGTATTTCATATGATTGAGCTCTATAGTTCTGTTCATTCGTTATATAAAATTTCCCTTTTTCTAGATCATCTTGGATATTTATACCAAAACTGTTTAATACATCTAAAGTTATCCTTATGTATGGAACAGAAATTAGTGGAGTTGTGAGCTCTATTTCAAAATAGTCTCTATCCTCACATCTTAATAAAGGACATACAAATAATAAGGCAGTTAAAAATTGAGAGCTAATATCACCAGGAATTTCTATTTTATTACATAAAATTTTTTCACGTACAATCTTAATCTTCTTTTTAGAAATTTCATAGTGTGCACCTAGCATTTGTAGAGCATTAAGAAGAGGGATAATCGGTCTGTTTCTTTTTAGAAATTCACCTTTCAGTACTAACCCCCCTTTAACTAAGAGACTCAATGCACTAAAGATTCTAAAGGATGTTCCAGAATTTCTACAATCTAAAGATTTTTTGATAGCTTTAAATGTATTCGTATTAGATTGAACAACATAAGAATTTTCACTAGACTTTATTATTTTTACCCCTAATTCTTTTAAATTCCTAATAGTAATTGCTACATCTCCGATAGTTAATGGATTTTTAATAACTGAGAGTCCCTCAGCTAGACTTGCAGCAATAAAAGCTCTATGTGAATAGCTTTTCGAACCAGGTGCCGTGATTTCACCCATTAAACTGTTCATTAATGGTGTAATTTCTAAATCCATTAAATAATAAATAGAAAATAATAGATATAATATTAATTAAATAATATTGTATAATTAAATTAAATTAAAGTGATTCTTGTGGTTGATAACAGTTTAGGCACCCTTTTCAAAATAACTTCCTTTGGAGAAAGTCATGGGGAACTAATTGGTATAATCATAGATGGTAGTCCTGCAGGGATCGAGTTAGATCTAGAATTTATTCAAAGAGAATTAGATATGAGAAGGCCGGGACAATCAAATCTTTTAACTTCTCGAAATGAAAGAGATAAAGTTAAAATTGTGTCTGGTATTTTCAATATGAAAACAACTGGGGCACCAATTTGTTTATATATTGAGAATGAAGACATAGATTCTTCAGAATATGAAAAATTTAAATCATATCTGCGTCCTTCGCATGTGGATTATTCTGCATTAAAAAAATATGGAGGTTATTCCGATTATCGAGGTTCAGGGCGTTTCTCTGGAAGAGTTACTGCAGGATTTGTAATGGCTGGAGCTGTTGCCAAGTTAATCCTTCATAAATATAACATCTTAATATTTGCCTATACAAAAGGAATTGGAAATATTATTGATGAGAATAATTATGATTCAGTTGATATTAAAGAACTTATCAAGCGAAGAGAGAAATCTCCTGTTAGAACGGTTGATCCTGAGAAATCAGAAGAAATGGAGCACATAATAAAAGATATTAAAAAAAAAAATGATTCAATTGGGGGAATAGTAAAATGCTTCGCACGTAATTACCCTCCAGGGAAAGGGGGACCTGTTTTTAATAGTTTAGAGTCACAAATTAGCCACGCTATTTTTTCAATTCCCGGTATAAAAGGTATAGAGTTTGGGGCTGGATTTAAAGCCGCAAGCATGAAAGGTTCGGAACATAATGATCCGTGGGTTCTTGAAAATGGAAAGGTTATAACAACCAAAAACTCTTCTGGGGGGATTATCGGAGGAATTTCTACAGGTATGCCTATTGAATTTACAATAGCTGTCAAACCACCAGCTACTATTAGCATTCCTCAGAAGACTGTAAATATTGATGAAATGGAAAATGTTGAATTCACATTTTCTGGTCGTCATGATCCTTGTATAGTTCCGAGAGTAATTTCCGTAGTAGAAGCAATTACAGCAGTAGTGTTGCTGGATTGCTTATTAATTGAAGGTTTTATTCCTAGAGTATTTGAATCATAGCAATTATTTATTAATTTAGAAAAAAAAATATTTATAAGAAAATTCAAAATTAAGATATGATTATCTTCAACAATTTTGTAAAGAGAGATAATTTATCATGAAAGAATCCGTCCAAGAAAGGTTTGTTAGCGAAGTCATAAAAATCATAGATCGATGGTCTTTTGAACAATGCGCTACATGCGAAGATGGTACAATGATTTCCATAGAAGGAATGCTTGATTTTAAATGTAATAAATGTGGAAAAACAATGAATCCAGTTATTTACTTGGGTGAAATTGCAAAAATTGTTTTTAATTATAGAGAGAGTACCACAAAAGAAAAGGATTGATTAGTCTATTTATTATTCTATAATATTTCTAGACATAATATTTAGTCCTAATAAAAATATAACAGTCAAACAAAATGTAAATATATTAATTAATTTATTATTATTAACACCATAAAATATTATATTATTTATAACAGATTATAAATGGTCGAAAAAAAATGGATAAGAAAATTGATACGTCAGACCAATTCATTGAATTTTATAAGAAAAAGGGTGATTACTTGGTATCTCTCTCAGAAAATCACTTTAAGAACATTGAATATCGAAAGTGCCTTGAATTATTAAATCAAGCTCATAATATGTATATGAAAGGAAATTACACTGAACTTGCAGAAAAAACTAAACAAAGATTTATGGAAATTAAAGAGAAATACTTTAAAAAAAAAAATCCCTAAACTATCTATTCTAGATTAGAATTTTTCGCCAATCTGTTTTCAATATCTTCAATATGAGATCCTTTCCAATAAATTTTATTGCATTTTGAATTTATACATTGATAAAAATCATTATATTGATTGTAGGTTTCTGATAATACAAAATCTTTAATAGAAATTTTTTCCTTAATTTTTCTCAAAGTCGAATTACAGACAGTACATCTGGCTTTTTCGATATTAAATTGAAAATCCAATCCTAAATTAGTTTTTAATTGATCTAAATAGTTATAAACGCCCTTTCCTCTCAGATATATAGCTTTTTCATCGATTTGCTTGAAAAATGGATAATCTTTTGTTATAATAATCCTATTAGATTTTCTGGCAAAGGCTAATAATTGCTCATCAGGAATAGGATCGAAATCAAATTCTTCGATTAAATCGTTAGCAAATAAAGTATCATAACCGAATATTCTTAAGAATCGAGCTAGTTTTCCTAACATCGCATCAACTAAAAATTTCATAGCAATATGATGACTATTTTGTTAGACAATTCTAGATTAAATATATTTAAAACATGTAATAAATTATATAATTGGAATTTAATAAAAAAATTTTATAATCTCAAATGGAAACTAAAGAATTAATGGAAAAAGCTGCCCGATTTCATGGTCATATATGTCCTGGATTAGCTATAGGTGTTTTAGCTGCTAAATATGTATTAGAACATGGTTTTAATTATTCACCTAATGAGGAAGTTGTTGCGGTCGTTGAAAATGATAATTGTAGTGTTGACGCACTTCAAGTTTTAATGGGAACTACTTATGGAAAAGGAAATCTAATACACCTAGACTATGGTAAACTAAATTACTATTTTTATAATAGAGAAAATGAAAAAGCAATTAAACTTTCTTTAAAAGATAATGTTCTTGAAGATAAAAAAAAGTCAAAACATGAAAGAGTTAAGCAATTACTCGATTCGAAACCAGAAAAGGTATTCAATATCTATGAAATTGAATTTAATCCTCCCGGTTTAGCTCAGATAGAAGACTCGATTCCATGTGATATTTGTGGTGAAAAAACTATGAATAGTAGACTTATGTTTTATGAAAATAACAGCATATGCATCCCCTGTTATAAAGCTCAGAAAAAATAAATATAAAGTAGTTATAATATGTATTCATGAATTGTAATTCTCCCCCTCCTGCTTTATTTAGATATGGTAAAATAAGATTTCCTTAGCTATATATACAAAAATAGAAATATGATTTCTTCAGGTATAATGCCCGGTGCTGGCCCCTTTTATTTTGAGGGAAATGATGTGGGTATCTTATTAATTCATGGTGGCGGGGGTGGAACATGTGCAGACTTAAAACCATTAGCCGAAGATTTACACAGGAATTATAATTTCACTATACATTTACCTTTACTTCCTGGTTATGGCACGAATCCCAAAAACTTAAAAAAAACCTCTATTGATTCATGGAAGATTGCATTAAAAGAAGAAATAAATTTACTTCAAGAGAAATGTGAGAAATTAATTGTTGGAGGTCATAGTATGGGAGGAATATTAACCTTGATTTTAGCAAGGAAACGTAAATTCGATGGTATCTTTGTTATTAGTGCTCCAGTAGGAGTTAGAAGCTTCCTATTTAAATTAATTCCTTTCTTTAAGCTATTTATCAAGTATCACAAAATTGATTCAAAAACATTTAAAAAGGATACAAATGACGCCTGGGTAGGGTATGATAAAATTCCTCTAAATATTGCAACAAAAATAAAAAGATTAATACGTGAAATGAAAGAATCTTTAAAGAAAATAGATTGTCCTATACTTTTATTTCAAGGATGTTTAGATTCAGAAATAAAAAAAGGAAGTATGGATTATATATATAATATGATTAATTCGGAAAGAAAAAGGAAAATTTGGTTAAAAAATAATGGTCATCCGATATTAAACAGTCCAGATCATAAACGAATTTTTTCGGAATTAATTACGTTTGTAAGTGAAATTTGTAATTGAACAATATTTTTAAGTTAATTTGTATGATAGATGAATAACTCATGATTAAGAATATAGATAAAGGAAATACTTTAATAGTGAAAGGTCCCGCAAGAGTGACTTTACTAAAAGGAGAATTAGATGTTCTTGGAAAGGTTTTTCGGCCAAAAAAGGAAAGCTCTACATCAAATATCACCAATTCCGAAGACCAAAACGTTTTAATAATACCAAGTGCTCAATGTTACCCTCTTTATGCAAATAATAAATCTGAATTGGAAGTATATACCAGTAATGAAGAAAATCTAAAGCTAATTAAAGAAAATTCAATATCACCAACATGGATTAAGATTAAAGATGAACTAGTTGAAAAGCTTAAAGAAGAGAGAGACACCCCTTTAAAAATTATGGTCTTAGGTTTTAGTAGTGGTAAAACAACACTTATTAAATATTTAGCAAATAATTTCCTTAGAGAGGGATTAAAAGGAGGATATCTTGACTCTGATCTTGGACAACAAATAATCTATATTCCAACCACAATAAATCTAGGAACAATAAGAAATTACATTATAACGAGTGAAAATATCCAATCTGAAAAGACAGTTTTCATAGGAGCAACATTTCCTAAAGGAGACTATAAATTTATTGTATCAATTTCATGCAGACAAATGATTGACAATTATATAAGAGAACATAAGGAAACAGATTTTATTTTAATTGATACAGATGGATGGATAAAAACTGAAGCGGGAATAATATATAAGAATTTTTTCATAAAAAGTGTTGATCCCGATATTTTAATAGCTTTTCATGATGATTCTATTGATGAGTTAAAGGAAATTGAGAAAGCAGCATCAAATAAAGATAGAAAGTTATATCTTATAGAAGATGGAAATGATTATTTCTATGAAAGAGATAAGGATGAGAGAAGGTTTTTAAGACAGAGCCAATTTTCAAAAAAATTTGAGGAATTTAGAAAAATTTCTATTCCTTTAAATGATATGAAGTTTATAAAGACTGATTATAATAAAGATAGCAATGAAATCGTCGAAAAGGAAATAAATATTAGAGAATTAGTAGATCTTCCTTATCATTATGTTATAATTGGTTTATTAACAGAAGATTCAAAACTAATAGAAATCGGACTTCTCTTTACTATTAATATTGAGAAAAATTATATCTTACTTTACTCAAACTTAACCTATAAGCAACAAATCCAGATAAAAAAAATTTTGCTTGGGAGTCTTAGATTATCTACAAAAGGCAATCATCAGGGTTATTTATATCTATAAAGGTTATAGAATTAGTTTTTTGTAATGGTAAAAAAATATAAAATTACTTTGTGTTAAAATTATTAAGTAAAAACTTTCAGTGTAGAATGGTATATATGGAAGAGGATTTGTTAACTAAGTTTCTTAAATTGATGTCTTCGGAAATAACTGCTTCTGACCTTGAGTTGATCAAACTTGGAAATTCACTAGGATTAGACTTAGTATCATTCGTAGATTTGAGAGCTTCACAAGAAGAAAATTTTGTAGATCGTATTAGAAATAAAACAATAGAAAAGATGAAGCATAATAAAGATAACGTTCTTCTAAATGATAATTATTTCTACTCTGGTAGCATAGACTTCATGGTGTCTGATGAACCTGAAGGAAAGAAATTTTTCTTATTAGAAACAAATGGTGGATCCCATAGAGGACTTTCAATTATAACTAAAAAGCAGCAAGAACTATTATATAATGGTTATATAGAAGCCATCCATCATGCTATTAAGAGAAGTGGAAGAGAAGATAATAAAATTTTTGTATTAGTTGGTGTGCCTGTTAATGATGCTTTAATCCATGAGAAGGTCATTATGATTGAATATTTCAGAAAAACTCTTAAATCTGAAGGTTATACTGTAAAGATATTCAATAGGGAAAGTTTTGATATAAATTTTGAGGCAAGAATTATATTTTTGATAGCTGATTATCGCCAGCTATCTACGTCTCTCTCATTTAATGATAATTGGATAAAGTTTAATGGTGAAAAAATAAGTGTTTTGATAGGTGATGGTATTGCACGACGTATTAATAATGAAGAATTTCACCAGCAAATAAAGGAAGATTTTCTTAAAATCAATACTATAATTATTAATCCCATTTTCAAAATTACAGACGATAAATCTTTAACATACCTTGCTAGTTTTTTTTGTAAGGAAATTTTACAAAAGTATAATCTTCGATATCTAATATTTACTAAAGCATTTACTGAGAAAGAATTAATAGACAAATTAGATTATCTTTTAAGAAATTATAATAAATCGTTTATTATAAAACCTAATGGTGGATCTGGGGGCGCTGGTGTTATTCCCATTTCTAAGAGTGAGAATTCCGCTAATTTAAAAAAAATGATTGAAATAAGTAAGAATGAATTCTTTACTAAATTCATGAAAGATCGCGATCCATACCCATACACCATTCAAGAAAAAGCTGATTTTTCTTTAATAGATTGGAAGGAGGAAAAACATACGTTTGATCTGAGGATTTATTTAGCTCAAAGACATGGAATAGTGATCCCAATTGGAGGTTTAGCAAGAATCGCACGTGGAAAATTTTCGCAGGGATTAGAGAAAGAAGAGTTTGTAGTTAATCTATCGGGATATGATGGTCAAATTGAAGTAGAAAGAGGAATTGGTTTTTCTAAACAGAGCTGTAATTTGTTAAATTTAAATGAAGAAGATTTTGAAAATATGTTTAGTATAGGTTGTATCCTATTTGCAAATATTGTTAAAAATTATAAAGAAATCGTGAATTTCTCTAAATGGGAGAAAATTATTGAATAAACAATGTGTGATGCGAATATAATAAAAGATTTATTGGATGTAGAAAACAGACAAACGCTTTTTAAAAATATTTTGAGTCAATTGAGAAGCTATTCTGATTCAAAAGGAATCCATTATTATGAATTTGAAACACATGAAGGCATAATTCCTATTCTAGTGATTGCAAAATCATTGAACCCAGATAAGGTAAAAAGCTTAAAAGTTTTTGTTGGTGCTCAACACAATGAATACAATGGCCTTTTTGGAATAATAGAATTTTTAAAGATGTTGCAAAAATCTTTGATACAAATAGATGAAATTTTGATAGGAGAACAGATGTTAATTTTTGCTCCTTTAATGAATCCTTATGGTTTTTTAAATCCCACAATAGAAAATAAATCAGGATATCATTTAAAAAACGGTACAAACCTGAACCGTTTTTGGAGAAGAACGTTTGCTCCTGAATATAAGGATGACGAAAATGACCTGAATCAATATCCAATTCCTGAGCATGCAAAAATTTTTAAAAATCTCCTCGCAAAATATTGGGAGAGGGATCATATCTCTATATACATTCTAGATTTTCATGAAACATCACTCTTAGGCAAATTCCTCACGAATTTAAGTAATAACCTTCAAAAGAACTCAATTACATACAAATTTTCTCATTGGCTTGAGGAAGAAATACTTCATAATATTATCGAACTAAATAAAATCCGCTTTACGAGAAACCCATTATTTTACAAATGTAATTCTGATGCAGATCATTCCCACATAAACTTAACGATTAAGCAATTAGACATTGTATACCAAAATCTTCAGGATTACATACTAAGAAATAATGAAAAACTACCATTCTATTTTTGTTATAGCAATAGAAGTAAGGAGATCTGTCAATTTTTTGCTCAAAAAGTATATGAAAAGTTAAAAGATAATTTATGGGAAACAATTTTCCCCGCATATAAACATAATTTTACTAACCATGGCTGTTTTGTAAATTTGAATGATGCAACAATAAGAAAAAATGTTTATTCTATAGAATTAGAGTCTCTAAAGCAGTTTTTCAACATTTTTGACGAGATCGATAAATCAAAAGCAGATAAATATTATTTTGACAAAAAAATTAAGAAATTTCAACTAAGTACTCAATTAGTTGTAGAATCAATAAATCAAATGATAAAACTTTTCTAATTTGTTTTCTTTTTACGATTCTAAGAGATGGGAACAGAGGATTATCCATCCCCTATCTCTGTATTATTCAAACATTCTAAGTGATAATAAGAAGACTTCTTTCCCTGGAAAAATCCCTCTTTTATATTCCCTAAGGTGAATTGGAATGCGTATTTTAAATTTCTAGTTTTTATTTCCCTTCCACAAATGTTACATTTAAACATTGGTGTGAGGTTATTGAGTATTCAAAAGAAGATTAAAACCAAAATTTTTAAACTCAACAGATTATTACTGTAAGGTTCACATCGTTAGGATTTTAAGAATTGGAGTGTAGCTCCTACTAACGCACACTCGTTTTTTTTCTGAGAATGACCTCCTTTCCTCAAAATCATAAAATCTTTCTCAGAACTCTCCAAAATTAAGGTATTTTCTTGAAAATTTCTAAATTTAATTATTTTATCATTTTTTGAATGAACTAGTTTGACTCTTTTTGATAATTTCTTCCATTGTTCTTTTGAATTTTCACTTTTTGCATCTTCAATCATTAAATAAGGGGATAGTTTTTTATTTTCTTCATTACTTGGGAACAATTTTACTCCTTTTAATATATAACTTAATATAATTAGAGGATTTAGTTTAGGGATATTTTGTTTATAGTAAGACATCGAAGAGATAGCGATGATTTTATTTATAGACTTGTTTTGAAATCCCCCACATAGTATTGTTAATGCTCCAATGCTAAAACCTATACAATTTATTTTTAACTTAGAGTATTCCTCGTTAGATTTTATCCATTTAATTACTCTGTTAAAATCTTCAATTCGCTCTAAAAAATTACTTCGATTACCTGTTTCTTTAGATTTACCAGTACCTCTCGCATCATATATTAAAACAATATAACCTTGAAATGCTATAGGATAATAATAATATTGAAGTGTTTCTTTTGTATCAGAGAATCCATGACAGATTACGACGATTGAATTTTTTAATTCTCTTTTTGATTGATTTCTTGGCTTTATTAACAATCCTGATAAATATCCACCCGAAACATCTATAGTAATCTCTGTTTCTTCTAATTCTGTAGAGGAAAGACCAATCCAACGATCAAACCATAAATCTCTAATCGACCAATAAATTTCAAAAGGAGTATAAACGATTAAGAATGTTGTTGTTGATAAAATAAAACATCTTCTAAAGGCAAAAGTATAACAAGGATTTCCCAAAGATACGTTTACTTCCCAAATAAACCAACTAAATAGAACGTCAATAATTATTAATATTATGCGTTTAACAGCGTTTGAAATCAAATTATTCAACTAAATTAATGTGGTCAACAGTAAATTAAGGTAATGACTATTTAAAAAAATAAAAGAAATTTTATTATGGCTTTTTTGGTTTTGGACATCCATAATCATGTGCAATCTTACAATCTGGTTTACTTTTTAAACCAGGGCATGGTTTACATTTTACATCTCGTAACATTTTTACAACTTCATCAACTTCCATGCCAAATTCTTCATCCTCAGTCTCGTCTTCGATCATATCATCGTCATCAGGAATTTCATATATCACATCCTCTTCTAAATTATCTTTCCATTCATCCAAATCGATGATCTCATCCCCCTCCTCATCAACTTTTCCATCTGGAACTTCATAATCTTCTTCTTCAGGTGGAGCGCTTTTTTTTTTAGCCATGTTTAACACGAATATTAACTATTAATTTATACATTTGAGTTTTTTTGATCTATAATACTTTCTAAAATTTAATTCTATTACATTTTAAATAGTTAAAATTAGATTTTTTAAGCAGATCTCACTTGAAAAAATTTTAAATAACTAATATCTTTTCTTTCATTTTATTCCCTACTTGACAATATCTTTGATTTGTTTTATAAGTCCTTCATTTTTGTTTATAATTTCTAAATGAGCCTTAATTCTATTTATTATAGGTTCAATTTCATCTAATGTATAAGTCTTGAATTTGTTTGTCTCGTATCGAGGTAATAAGTATTTAAATTGAATCTTATTTAGGCTTTCTTCTGAGTATAAGAGATCTCGCAAAAAATGATAATTCATATTACGCTTTAAATAAAGTTCGTCTAAATAGAGAAGGTTTACTAAAGAATTACTTAGTTTCTTGAAAAATTGCATTAAAATAATAATTTCCTCTTGAAATTTTTCTTTTAACATGATCAATTCTGATTTTTCACTTGTTAATTTAGAATTAAGATCATAATGTAACTGAGACAATATTTGTAGATATTTTCCACAAATCGATAAGGATAAAGGAAATTTTTGAGGGAGAGGTAATCTTTTTATGAAACTTCCATTGAATCTTAAATACCCCCCTGCCATATGGAGCGAGCTAAATAATGTTTTAAAAATCATATCCATTAAATTTGAATTCATTATAGTTAGCAAGCTAAAAAGGTCATTTTGATTAAATGAGGGAATGTTCACAAAATATAATCCAGTTAAGTTTGTGTAAACTCCTGGATCATAAACCCATGTTAATTCTTTAGCTATCTCTCTGAAAATTAATTTTTGAGTCTCTAAAGTCTTCCAGACTTTTTCAAACTCATTTTGATATTTAAAATAAGATATTGGTATATTTTTTTTAGCTATTTTGATGCGTTTATCAAATTTTATATGATATTTACCTAGATTTCCTGTGCCAATTAAAATTAAAGCCCTTTTTGAATAATCATTATTGTTATGAATATTATTAAGGTGTTTGGACCAATTGATAAAACCATAAGGCCTATAAGTTATCTTAGCATCTCTCATAACTTCCATAAAAGGTTTGTATTTACCAAATATGTATTTAATCAAGTGAATTTGACCGTGGATGGGAAATACAAATGTAGGGACTTTTTTTATTAATCTTTGTGGTAAGAAATGTGAACGTACGTCATGATGTGCATTTAATTCATTTAAATTTTTATATGTCTTTATAAAGATTGTATTGTTTGCTTTTGGAAGGGATTTTTTTAGAGTTATTATTATTGGATAAACTGCCGTTTTTCCAAAGATAGGAAGAGAAGATATATTAATAATTTCTTTGATTTCAGTAGTATTTACAAGTAACTCACGAAGGTAAATCCCATAATCTGCTGACAAGAATTTATTTATTGTAATCATAGAGAGGTATCCATTCCCTTCCTTCAATAGTTCTAATGCCCTCTCAATAAATACAATCGAGAGATCAAACAATCGGTAAGCCGACTTGAACCTTTTTTTTAATTCAATCTTAAATTTAGAGTTTTTAATTTTTTTATTTTCAACATAAGGAGGATTTCCTATGATAATATCAAACTTTTTAGATTCAAATTCCAAAAGAAAATCTAAATTGTATAAATTGAATTTAAGATCAATCTCATTAGTCATTTGGTTAATTTTTTCTAAACTTACTTCTTTTAAATTGATCATAGGAAGGTTATATTTCATATCACTTTCCGAAAAAACCCAAGAAATTAATCGTAGTTTAGTTATAATAAGAGCTGGGTTCTCTATCTCGATACCATACAAATTCTTTTGTATAATAGTCTTTTTTAACTGATAATCGTTTAATCCCAGATTTAGAGCTTTGAAAGTTTTAAATAGAAATTCTGCTACTGAAATGAGAAATCTTCCTGAACCACATGCTGGGTCTAAGATTCTAATGTTCTGGAGCTTTTGAGTATAACCTAATTTTAAATTATTATTTATAGATATATTCTGTTGCAAGTTCTTGAAAAAAGAACTGATGTCAGAGATTTTTGGAAACTTGAAAATATCTTCAAGATACAGCTTGAAAATATTCATTACTAGGTGATCAACGATAGGCTTTGGAGTATATATTGCTCCTAAATCCCTTCTGTTAGAGGTTCCATTTAATTTTTTAGTTTCAAAGTCTCTAATAATTTTATCTAGACGAATCAATAAATTTTGAGATGACAATTTACTAATGAAAAATAATAATATTTTCAGTTATTCTGTTTTTAATTTAGATTTCCTTATTAATAAAAATTATAGAAACTATATTAACTATAGAAGATATTAATAGAGGTAAATTTCTGAATTAATTCTGTGAGAGGAAAAAATTGATCAACAATAATTTTTTAAAGAAAGTAATTAATGACCCAGATTCAGTATCCGAATTAGGATTAAATGATATTTCCATAATTTTAAAAACCGCTAAAAATATTTTTGAAGAAGAAAACATACTTTTAGAAATCTCTTTGGATGATTCAAATAAGGAGATTTATGTTATAGGAGACATTCATGGAAATCTGAGTACCTTACTAAAATTAATTGAAGAAGTAAATGAGAAAAAGCCAGAGAAAGTTATCTTTTTAGGAGACATTGTTGATCGAGGACCTAAGCAATTAGAATGTTTACTATTTGTATTAGCTTTAAAGATTCTAGAACCACAAAAATATTTTCTACTAAGAGGGAATCATGAAACTTTAGAGATGAATCAGTATTACGGATTCGCTCAGGAATTCATGAGTAGAATAAAAAATATGGAAAAATTCAATGAGATTTTGGAGGTTTATAATATGCTCCCCTTATGCGCATTAATTAACCGTACCATTCTATGCCTTCATGGTGGAATTCCCCAGGATTTAGAAATATTAAATAAATTAAGAAATGTCAAAACTAAAGATTTAAACGTAATTTTTGATTCCGTTTCACAAGATTTGGTTCAAATTATGTGGAATGATCCTAAAACAAATTTGAGAGGATTTACTGAAAGTTTTAGAGGTCCAGGAATTAAATTTTTTGGCGAAGACGTTTTTGAAGCATTTCTGAATAAAAATAAACTTAAATACGTTATTAGAGCACATGAATGCTTCCCAGAAGGTTATCGGTGGTTTTTTCATAACCGTTTATTGTCAATTTTTTCTTCAGCAAACTATAGAGGAACTTTTTCACCAAATCCTGCCTCTTATGTAATAATACGTAATGGTGAAGTTATTCCA
>JBHLNR010000241.1:0-4841 GCA_048941385.1 Promethearchaeota archaeon | reverse complement strand
ATATCAAATTTTATGCCAGTCTTGAAAGAATTATGAGGTGTGGGTGTGGACTATGCGGATTATGTGCCCTAGATCCATTAGGACTTTTAGTTTGTAAAGATGGACCTATATTTAATTCTGAACAATTAGAAAAAATCGAAGATTTTGGGAAGTATAAAAGAGATTTTACTGGCAAAAGAATTAGCATTTAACCTATTTTCGCTTCATGTTAAAAAAAAAAATAAAAAAAAGTATTAAATCCTTTCATTACTGGGTGATTTCAGTATATAGAGGGGATCCAGCTTTCATGTAACGAGTCATGTGACGCATAGAGGCAACTATCTTTCCGCTTTCTTTTTCTTTTAAAATGGCATCGATCCAGTAATATTCCGTTTTACTGCTAACACCAGCACATGCCACTTTTCCAGATGCTTCATAAGGAATTCCAACCATAACTGGGCCATTAATATTTCGAATTTCAGTAGCACCATAAAATGGTACAGCTCTTTCTCTAGCGAGATCCAAAGTTTCTGAATTTAAAGACATTGTACCATATATTGCTGTTGGTGATAGAATAGAGTTTCCCCATGGAGATTTTCCTTTATAATAATTAAGGTGATCGGTAATAGTTTTTAATCCTTTATCGGCATCTTCTTGAGTGATTAAGACATCTCGCGAGTTAAAATCATCTCCCAATTTCATTCCTTCCAAAATACGCAAATCTTCTGGATTACTACTTTTAAGTTCCAAGGCTTGTAGATAGGACAATTCTTTTGGTTCACCAACCGCCACAGTACCTTTAGCAACGACCTGTCCACTTCGCATCTCAACGCGGGCTTCCACTTGAACATCATCAGCATCTTCAGGAGGCATCTTAACAACAGCTCTTACTTCTTCTTTATCTGTCGTAGCAAAAGTATAATATATGCTTAAGGATCCTTTCTCAAACCATCGTTGCCCAAAAAGTTCAAGCATTAAAGGAGCGAACAAGCTCAAATGTATTGTTCCAGGAATTGTCCCTCCTCGCATTCCTACTTTTCTTGCAGTAGTATCATCATGAATTGATGTCTTCATACCCCTCCAGAGATTTTCTGGAGCTCTCCAACCACCATACATAAATCCATCTTTAATTGAAATATCAGTCATTTATAAGACCTTATCATTTGTAGCTGTTATTAGAAAATTATATCTACTCTATTAAATCTTATGGATTATATTTTTGGATTGAAATATAAAATTGTATTCATTGATTATTTTTAACCCCAAAGTATAACTTACATGATAAATTTAAATTATTCTGATTTATACTAAATGCTTCTAAATACTTCCAAGATTTCTTAGAAATGAATCATCTTGAAAATAATAACCAAGAAATTAATAGAAAGATCGCAAGAGAAGTAATTGACTACTTGCTCAAGAATCCAGAAACTGCTCGTGGAAAAATCACTCGTATTAAAGCGCGCATTGGAAAAAAATTCAATCATACTAAGGTAATTAAAAACGCCACTATTTTAGATTTTGCTACAGAAAAAGAAAAGGAAATTGTTACTCAAATTCTTAAAAGAAGAAAGACTAGAACATCTTCAGGTGTATCCGTTGTAGCCATTATGACCAAACCGCTTCCTTGCCCTGGAACTTGCATTTACTGTCCTGGGTCTGACTCACAACCGAATGAAAAAGTAGCACAGTCATATACCGGAAAAGAACCAGCAGCGATGAGATCTATTCACAATAATTATGATCCCTATCTTCAAGTTAAAAGTAGGATACATGATTTGGAAGTTATAGGTCATGATGTAGATAAAATTGAATTAATCATTATGGGAGGTACATTTTTATCAACTGATCATACCTATCAAGAGAATTTCATTAAGGGGGCCTATGAAGGCATTATTGATAGACGAGTTAAGAGTTTGGAGGAAGCTAAAAAACTTGCTGAAACCTCTAATAGGCGAATTGTAGGAATCACTATTGAAACACGACCAGATTATTGTAAAGAAAATGATGTAGATCGAATGCTTCATTATGGGACCACAAGAGTTGAATTGGGGATACAAACTGTTTATAATGACATATACAACCTAGTTAGGAGGGGTCATACTTCTGCGGATAGTATTGAAGCTATTAGGATAGCTAAGGATGCGGGGTTAAAAATCAATGCTCACATAATGCCAAATTTACCAGGTTCAAGTATAAATAAAGATAGAGAATTATTTGATAATCTTTTTTCCCTTCCCGATTATCGACCTGATATGTTAAAAATTTACCCAACCTTGGTAATAAATGGTACTGAATTGTATAATTGGTGGAAAAAAGGAAAGTATTCACCTTACTCCGATAAAGAATTAATTGATTTACTTGTAAAAGTTAAATCGAACCTTCCGTCGTATGTTAGGATTCAAAGAATAATGAGAGATATCCCTGCTAATTTAATCGAAGCAGGATGCAAGAATAGTAATTTACGACAGCTAGTCCAAGAAAAGCTACAGGAAATGGATGACACCTGTAAATGTATAAGATGTAGGGAGCTCGGGATAAGCAAAAAAAAAGAAATCATAGATGAGACCTCACTCAAAGAGGTAAAATTGTATCGGCAAGATTATGAGGCCTCAAAAGGGCAAGAAATTTTCTTATCTTATGAAAATCAAAAAGAGAATTACTTGGTTGGGTATTTAAGATTAAGAAAACCTTCCGAGTTCGCCCACAGAACCGAGTTAAATGATGGAAAAACAATGGTAATAAGGGAAATAAAGGTCGTAGGAGAATTAGTCCCAAAAGATATGAAACCTAACCGATTTACTCAAATTCAACATAGAGGCTTTGGAAAGTTATTAATGCAAAATGCTGAGAAAATAGCAAAAGAAGAATTTGACGCAAAAAAATTGGCTGTTATAAGCGGGATCGGTGTTAAAACTTGGTTTTATGAAATGAACTACGTATTAGATGGAGTTTATGTATCAAAGGCTCTTTAACTCTTTATTCATAAAGTCTTTACTTTCTCTAAAAATAAATATTTTTTTTAATGATTTTATATACAAGATGGTATAGAATATATTTCATCTTTTAAATTATAAATCTTGGTGTGAATTTTTTATGGTCTCAGAGAGAGAATTATCGAAAAAGAAAACCACTCAACAAACTATATCAATATCTCCTGCCCTTAAAGCTCGAATAGAGCAATATGTAAATGAAAATAATAAAAGAAATCCAAAAGATAGTCGATTGAAAAGTGTTTCATCTTTCTATAATTATGTTCTTGAAAAAACTATGGATTGTTTTGACAAGGGTAAATCTTTAGATGACTTCGAGTCTTTTATTGATAGTGAAATTAATGATTTCTTCGATAAAATTACCTTTAGAGCAATAATCCCATATTATGAAGCCGCTCTTAAAACAAATAAATACACAGATCCAACATTTGATAAGTTACCATTATTTTTCTTGACAATTAGAAGATTATATTTCTCTATAATGGATCCTCATGATATTGATAGTATTAATAATTTATTCAATAGGTTAAGAAATTTTATAATGAGTAATAATTTAACTAAAGATGCAAATTTAGATCTCTTTACAGGTAAAAGCAATACTGATCTCACAGGAATCTTCGAATTTAGTGGTCTTTATCAAAACCTGAGTTTTGAAAACTGTAAATATACTGCTGCGATATTTGGTTTATTGGGTGTAAGGATCACAAATTGCTTATATTCGGAAAAAGACAATTATTGTAGGTTTGACTTAGAAGCTACAGAACTGTTTTATAGAAAAGAACTTCTTAGAACAGAGAGAATTAAACTCATAAACAAGAATGTTGCTCAGTTAATCAATTTTAAACAGATAGTTTTTGATGATGATGATTACTTCTTATGGATGAAGATTGCCGATGACAAAAATAATTACATATGTTTCAATAATCCAGAAACTAGAAATGAATTGATTAATTTAATTAGAAAGGAAATTGAAGAATTTAGTGAAAAGGAAGAATACAATCTCCTTATATTAAAACTATTTGAAAAGTTACATTGGATTGATATTGAAAGTGAGACTGAATTAATATTTCATCTTAGATTATCTGAGACTAAGAACCAGGATGAACTACAATTTTTAATGAAGACCCTATCTGAAAAATCACAAGTTGCCCAAGATAATGGAATATATTATTTAACCAAAAAATAAAGTAGTATCAGTGTAAAAGAAAAAAGGATCTCGCCTTCCTTAACCCCCTATCTTCTCCTCCCCTTTGTCTCCTATCAATCCCCTTGATCTTTTTGGCTGAAGATAGCCTAAATAAAGTGTGAAATAATGCTTTATAAAGATATATATTAACTTTTTTTTTCAATGATTATGATATTAAATAGTCTCGGAAAGAAGATAAGATAAAAAAATGAATAAAATTATATTATACAAGAGAATTGTATCTTATAAAAGAATAAAAAGTCATAGGATTTATATATAAGGCTATATTGACTTATGTATTTAGACTACTTATCTATTAAAATTTTCTAGAATTAAATAAAAATTCAAAAATTATGACCTCAAAAAAATACCTTTCCAACAAGAAAACCACCCAACAAACTATATCCATATCCCCCTCTTTAAAAGAATGGATTGCCCGATATGTAAATGTAAACAATAAGAAAGATCCTAAAGATGAGAGATTTAGAAGTATGTCAGCTTTTTATAATCATGTATTAGAAAATGTTATGGAATTGTTTGGAAAAGGCAAAACTTTAGACGACTTTGAGAGAGTAGAAGATAAAGAAGTAAAAGATTTCTTTGAACCTTTCTCATTTAGGGCAACTGTACCTCTATATGAAATGATTTCGGAAAATAATAGATATTCATCGCTTAGCTTTAATTAT
>JBHLNR010000050.1:0-20829 GCA_048941385.1 Promethearchaeota archaeon | reverse complement strand
CAATTTGGCAAAATCTCGAAAAGCATTATAAGACTAGCCAAATTCTCGAATTAAAGGTTAGTCCACCTCTTAAATCGCTAATAAAAGATATATTTAATGTTTAAACAAGGATATAAAAGAAAAAAGAAAAATTTAAAAAAAATCACTTAAAACTCATAACCACATTTTTTACAAACGTGTTTCTTAGCATACATTGGGATATGTCCAACGTAGCTCAAGACTTTGCCCTTATCTTCGACAGTTTTTATATCATGGCCAACAGCACCGCACATTGGGCAGGTAATTCTCTCGTCGGCAGCAAATCCTCCAGCACCAATATCCGGGGGCTTTAATTCTTCTAATTCGGATTCGACTTCAGAAAGATGCGCAGATGTTGACTCTAAAGCTTGTTCTTTCTCGTCAAGTGCATCATTTAACTCCTGAATTTGGGTATCTCGCTGTAGTAATGTGTTATTTAATTCAGTTAATTGTGAGTTTAATTGTACCATCTCACCTTCGATAGTTGTGAGTTTGGAGGTTAATTCTTCATTTTCAGCCTTAAGTTTGTCGATTTCTTCTTGATTTGCGGATCCTGCATTTTCTAAATCAGAAAGTTTTTGGTTTGATGATTCTAACTCTTGAGTTAGACTGGCCATTTTTTCCTCGGATGCGTTTAGCTTTGGCTCAAGATCACTAACTTTAGCTAGAGTTTCTTCTAAATCTTTAGTTAGATTTTCCTTATCCGCTTTGAGAGCATCTATTTCCGCCTTTGAGGCTTCAATAATTTGATCTTTCCTCTGATTATCCCCTAAAGTCTTTTCAAGTGTGTTTTGGGTATCATCAAGAGCAGATTTAGTATCAGCAAGTTCATTTTGAGTTTGAGATAATTCATTTTTAGTCTCGGATAATTGTTTTTCCAGATCATTGACCTTAGCTCTAAGATCCAATAAGAATCTACCTTCAATTGACATCTTTTTTTCTGGTTTTTGTTCGGCTTTTTCCCAGTCAATACTAATTATAATTCACCTTTGATCAATTCAAATATCTTTAACTTTTAACTAATTTATTGAATTATTTTGATAATAATATATATATCATATTGAATTAAGCTTTTAATTTTTTTTGACTTTAAAGTACTAAAATAATTTGTATTAAATATTATATTTTAATTATTTTCGAAATTATATTATAATATAAGGAAATCATTACTGAAGTTCTACAAATTCAATGAATGTTGTTGAAAATCTGGAAATAAAAGTAGAATATATTTCGACTTCAGGGGTATATAAAACGCCATTTACTCTAATTATTCTTCTACAATTATATTTTGGTGGTGCTGTTTCAATCTTGGTTAACATTTGGTTTTATAATGATCTTTATTATCTTCTTACAGGGGAAGGATTTCTTTCTTTTATAATGATTGCTCAATGGTGGGAATGGTTTTTACTTCCTTTGAATCTTTATGGAAACTTGTTTTTGTTTACTTTTTCCATCATATTGTTTTCAGGTGGTATTAATAAATTGTTAAATAAATTAGAACCTCCTAAGGAGGGTGTGTTTAGTAAAGGGAGTAAAGAATGGAGATATACTCATCGAAGGTTCTGGAATGCTTATTTCCCCATTTGGCTGGCTAGAGCAATACCTATACCCTGGTCAGATATATTTGTTTACAGGTTATTTGGGGTTTCCATAGGTAAAAATGTTGTTGCTTATGAGGGTTATATTGATCCTGAATTTGTTGAAATAGGAGATTTCACAATGACTTCATTAAATATATGCATATTTTCACATTTAATTTACCACGATCGAATTATTATAAAAAAAGTAAAAATTGGTAAAGCCTGTGTTGTTGGACCTCAAACGATTGTTAATCCGGGAACAACTATGCAAGATGGTTCTGTTTTGGGAGCAAATAGTTATACTTGGATTGGACAGGAATTAGAGAGTGATCTAATTCATGTTGGAACACCAGCAAATATTAATTTTCCAATCCAAACACTGGAAGAATCTCAAGAGAAAGTGGAAAGAATTAAAGGAAATCCAAAGGAAAATAAAGAGGGAGATGTGAATTAATGTTTCAACCAGCGAGTTTAAAGGGCGATTCTCCAACACCAATAGATGAGAGAATAAGGAGCAAGTATCAAATAATTTACTTATTAATAATATTCCTAAGTTTTATTCCTTGTTCATTATTTGAATATCTATATATTTTGTATTTATGGAAAGATAGTTTGGTTTTTCTTTTCTTTATATTACTTCCGATAAATTTCTTTATTCTCATCTATATACTTCAACTGAGCGCTCTCTTATTTTCTGTATTATTCTTGACATTTATTAATTTGCTATTCCCTCCTAAGGAGGGTGTTTTTTCTAGAAATATACGGGATAAAAATTATTTATATTGGAATTTAAGAAATCTTTCTAAGAAGTGGGCATTGTTCATAACATCCTCAAATCCCTTTCCGTGGTTAAGAAATCGTTTTACTCTTAAATTTTTTGGAGTGAGGATTGGTAAAAATGCGATTTGCGACACTTGCTGGATCTCTTCAGAATTTGTAGAAATCGGGAATAATGTTATCATTGGGATGGGAAGCACACTTCTTAGTTTTGGAATTGAACAAGATAAATTGATATTAAATAAAATTCAAGTAGAAGACAACGCACTGATAGGTGCTAAATGTGTTTTATTACCTGGTACCCATTTAGAGAAGGGAGCAAAACTATCTGCTCATTCTTATACAAATTTTAATGATACCTTGAAAGAAAATTCTATTTATTTAGGTCATCCCGCAAAATTAAAAGAAATCTAAGGAGAAATGATTACAGAAAAAAGCATGAAATTGGATCCTAATAGAGATATTGAATCAAAAAAAAGACTAGTAATTATTTCTGATACTCACATTAGTAGGTCAGGAGGTCCCTTTAATTTACATACATTTAATTTGGGCATAGAACAAATTAATAAGATAGAAGATGTCGATTTATTCTTACATCTAGGTGATATTACTCAAAATGGTACCTTGTTAGAATATGAATTTACATTAGAACAATTTGAGAAGTTCCAACCAGTGTCCAAATGTCCCTTGATGATCTTAATTGGTAATCATGATGCTATGAATGTTGGATATCTGCTATTTGAAGAGATGATTGGGAGAAGGCATTACGAATATGAGGATGATGAGTTATTTGTTATAGGAATAGATAGTACAAAGCCGGACTTGCCTGGTGGAATCATTCATCATAATATTATTGAATTAGTTAGAGAAGAATTAACTAAAAAAGAACGAGAAAATAAATTTAAAATAGTATGTTTTCATCACCAATTAATTCCGATTCCTCATACTGGTAAGGAGAGATCTGCTATTGATGATTCAGGAGATATGCTTAAAATGCTCTTAGAAGCAAAAGCAGATTTAGTTCTAAACGGACACCGACATACTTCTAATTTATACACTTTAAGCAGTAGTGAAAAAGATCTGTATATCTTCAATGCAGGTACGTTCTGTTGTAATAAGACACGATATCGCGAATTATTTACTTATGCTATTATAGATATTGAGGGAAATAAGCTCAAGTTTCAGGTAATCCCTATACTAGATTCTAATTCTATGCAAGAAATTCAACGTGAAGTAAAATATTACCTTCCATTAGATATTAAAAAAGGGAATAAACCACTATGTAGATTTATACAATTTTCACATTCATTAATAACAGCCGAATCTGAAAATAAGAAGAACAACTTGGATAGGGCTATTGAATTAATTAATAAAATTAATGATGTTGATTTAGTAGTACATGCAGGAAATGTGACTCAAAACAGCTATAAAGAAGAATTTAGTTTAGCCAAACAAAAAATGGATAATTTGAAGTACCCATATTTAGTAGTACCAGGATATACCGACTCTATACCTCCTGCTTGGCAGCACTGGAGACAATACTTTGGTGAGAATAATCCTTTGTATGAAAATGATAGAATATTTTTTCAAGGTTTAAATTCTACTACTCGAGATTCTCCAGAGGGTTTTATAGGGCGCAATAAAATGAAAAAGTTTATTGATAAAGTGTTAAACCTTAGCCATGAAAAAATTTTTGGTGTTTGTTGTTTTCATAATTTAATTCCAACTCCATTGAGTGTATGGAGGACAGAATTGACAGATTCGGGAGATGTTCTCTCTCAATTTACTCGTTCTCGAATAGATCTTTGTTTAAATAGTACACCAAGTATCGCATTTAATGTGAAAATTGATAATACGGTTATTTCTAATGGTGGAAATCTTAGTTCGGAAAGATTTGACAAAGCTTTCATTGAAATTGAAATCTATAAAGAAGGATATTTTATATTGAAAGAACATAACTTAAAAACGGGCCAAATAAAAACTGTGGGGACATATAGTATAGATATATTTCTCTAGTATAAAGTCCATCAAATTTCATTTCATAAAAAATAAACTTAAAAAGCATTTTTAGTTTATAACAATAATCAAAACCCTTAAAATGAAATTAATTCATGGCTAAAATTAAACTACACCTATTAAATATTTTCCAACTGAGAATCAATAAGAAATTCGTAGAATATGAAGGGAAAGTTGTTGGAGATATAATGGATCAATTTATAAGAGAGTATAAGGAGAAACTTGGAGAAGAACTATTAGATAAAAGTAGAAAAAAATTGAATCCTCAGATTCTTATTTTATTAAATGGCAGAAACATTAAATATTTAAAAGATTATAAATCAAAACTTAACGATAACGATGAAATCTACCTATCATTCGCTCTAGCAGGGGGATAATTAACGTTTAAGCCCAAAATGATACAGACACATTGCTTTTTGAAACGTTAACCTTAAATATAAAAATAATCATATTCTTTTTACTAAAAGCTATAATTTATTAATAATATTAAATTTGGGATAAATTAGGACGCTTTTCTCATCCAAAAATTTGTGAACATAAAATGAAAAAGATTGCATTTTTGGGCTTGGACAACGCAGGTAAGACAAGTATAATAACTGCAATAACGAGACGGTTTGGATTTGAAGAAGAAATTGCAAAATTGATGCCTACAAGAAGAATTGCTCGTGATACTTTTGGATTTCTAGGACTTGAATTTTCAAGACTTGATTTTGGAGGTCAACGTATATATCGGGAAGATTATTTAAAACATCCTGAAAAATTCCTGAGTGGAATAGATCTGATATTCTATGTTATAGATGCTCAAGACTTTGATAGATACATTGAATCAATAGATTATTTAGAAGAAGTATTATTGTTTTTTAAAGAACATCAAGAAGATGTTATTGTTTCTATCCTTTTTCATAAATTTGATCCACAATTTATTGATGATGTAGAAATAAATAAAAGAATTCTTACTTTAAAACAGGCATTAACTAGATATTCTAATGATTTTAATATTTTCTTCTTCGAAACAACGATCTTTGATATTAAATCGATTATGGATGCTTTTTCAAGTGGACTTTCAATGCTTTTCGAGAAAATTGAAATGGTCTCTAATTTATTTGCTGAAATTAGCAAGAATTATAATGCAATTTTAATGGCTCTTTTTGATCCTCGGGGTTTAACAGTTGGGGAATGGTATAGACCACATCTTCAATTGACTGAGAAGATAAAGATTTATGAAATTTACATAGAATTACAAAAACGAATTATCACTGAAAATAGGACACTATATGAATTTTCTGATGTTTTTGAAAGTGGTGAAAGGTTTTCTGGTGTCATTGAAGTACTGAAATTTGGGAATCTAGAGTTCTTTTTACTATTTATTATTGAAGAAGATGAAGACTTACAAAAAACAGTCACAATCTTAGATAAAATCGAAGCGGCTAAACCTCAAATGGAGAATTTGATTTTACAAATTATTCAATAATATTTAATATTGTTTACTGTCAATTTGTTAACTGAAATTTCATCGTAAATATATGCTTAATATATCTATGATGGCGCAGATGGAGGGATTCGAACCCCCGAGCGCTTACACGCACCGGCTCTCGAAGCCGGCGTCTTACCAGCTAGGCTACATCTGCTAATTTGTTAAAGTTATCTTATAAAACTTAAGCAATCATATCTATAAAATCCTATCTTTTTACAATGAATTAAATTCAACAAATTGGATTTTGCAACAATGTTTTTATGAAAATTTTAAGAAGTAGGAACATATATTTTTAGTTTTAAGGAAGGATCTAATAATTTTATTAATCCTTCCTCTTCATAATGTTTGAGAAGGATCTTTGCTGTTGAAACTCTAATATCAAATTTTAATGCGATATCAGTGGCTAAAATCGTTTTTTTCTTTAAAATGGAATCCCGTATTTCTTTTTCAATACCTTTTGGAATATAAGCGTCCCTTTCAACGATATTTATCTGTTTAGTCCTTCCGTATTTTCTCCTAAGATTTATTGTAGCCTTACGAACTAGAAGTTTTTCTTCTTTCTCTGACATATTAGGTCGTTATTAATAACATAAACTATTAAAAAATTAAAATAGAATGAAAATATAAATATTTAGAATTAAATAAAATTTTTGGTTTATGATTCAAAACTTAAGAGAGTTTATCTAATCTATTAATCAAATAAAGAAATTAGACTTTTATTAAAGTGAAAAACGAATTTAAATTTAATGTAAAGAAGCAAAGACCAGAGGAAGAATACAAAACACCTTTTGACTTTTTTAGAGGAGACATCTTAAATCAGTATGCTACTTCTAAAAGCATGATGAGAATTCAAGAAAAAATCACATTAAGAGCTTTAGAATTGTTGAATGTTTCAGAGAAGGATCCTCTTATATTAGATGCAGGTTGTGGCCCTGGTTTTGCTACAATATACCTAAAAGAAATGGGATATAGAGTTATAGGGCTTGATATTATTTACAAATTTTTGAATTACTATAAAATAAAGGATTTAAACCCAATTAATGCAGATATGTGTTTAATTCCCTTCAAACCAAACTTATTTGATGGTATTATTTCTATTTCATCATTGCAATGGGTTTATAGAGATATTAAGGATATTAAAATGAAATTGAATTTAATAAACCTTATAACCGATTTTTATTCAATTCTTAGAAATAATTCAAGAGCAGTAATACAATTTTACCCTAAAAACGATGTAATAATGAGTTCTATTGGAAAAATATTAACGGAAAATACAGAATTCATAGGAAATTATGTAATTGATAATCCCAAAAATCCTAAAAAAAGAAAAATATTCTTAATTTTAGAGAAGAAAGGCACTTAATAGGAGAAAAAATCTTAATTCAAAAAATTATTCTTTAAAATTTTTTTAACCACTCTAATTTTCAATGTTAGTTTATTGATAAGCATAATATTTTATTTAACCTCTTTTATAATATTTTTAAAAATTTTTTTAAAATAGTTGATTTTATGAAAATCAAAAACAAACAAGTACTAAGATTAAAAAAACTATCAATACTATCGATTATCATACTAGTGATGCTTTTTCCAGCATATCTGATGAATTCTTCTAATTTTGAAAATAGTAATGATAAGCTGGGAGATGATAGTGACGAATCACAAAACCCTATGCTATATGAAACCCTAAAAACTAGCGATTTGGGAAATGATACCTGGTGGGATTATTCTTTTAGGTATAGAAGTCTGATCGCTGTTGAAAATACTTATTCTTGTAATTTCACTGATTATGGTGTCAGTGTTTCATTTAATTATACTGAAATGATACAAAATAATCAAATTTATCAAAGCGATTTAGATGATATAAGAATTGTAGAAAATGGAATCCTTAGAAAATACTATGTCGCAAAAGATTTTCCAGAAACAGACTTAGCTACAGTATATTTTGATACAAACGTTAGCCAATCTACAACTGAAGTAGATACTTACATGTATTATGGTAATGACACTGTAGGTAGTGCAGAAGCTATTGATCCATCAGAGAGCTTCGGATGGATTAAAAATGGTGATTTCGAATTAGATATTCAAACTGGGGAGAAGTATGACCCATTTGGATGGAATTTCACCCATGAACCAATAAATGCACTAGGAATTGTAAGTGGTGATGATAATCCCTATCCAACCGCATCTAACCAATCAGTCGAAAGTTATAATGCCTTTGAAAATAGACCTATACATATATTAGAATGCGACTATGATCATGAAACAGATCCAGTTTGGGATTTTGCACGTAGGGTGGAGCATGGTGATTATGCTTATGTTTGGGGCTCGAATGCACTTACATTAAATCCAGCAGGAGGAGATGTGTATGATTATGCTGGTACCTTTTACTCACATCCATTTAAAGTTCCAGAAGTAGAAGGAGGCAGTATTATTTTACAGATTTACCGTAATGTTAGGACTATGCATTTTGAAAAGAGGAAAAAACAAAACGATCCAATCGATTTGGATGGGTATTTCTTAAGGTTATGTAATGCAACATCTTATGGTACTGATGTTGACTCACACGTAGTACTCGGTTCTGGTACTGGAGAATATATAGAAGCTTTAGGCGGGTATGCTGTGTGGAGTCCTAGTGGTAAATTTTGGAGCGATCCCTCTTTTGTACAAAACCATACCAAAGAGAATCACTATGATACCCGTTCAGCTTATTCTGTAGATGGGGATATAACCGGAATGCTATATTATGATATTACTGCATATGCGGGTCAAGAAATATTTCTGGAAGCTGGAGCATGGGGACAGGAAGTAGGCCCTATAGGTGGCGTAGGCAATGAGGGGAGAAAATCAGCTTTTTTCCAATTTGACTATATCCAACTTAATTATGATCTTTCTGCTTCCCTTGATCAAGTGCAAGCCCATAACTCCACAATAACCGTAGTAGCCAGAGATGTTGATGGGAGATTAGTACCTAATGCCGAAATATCGATCGTAAACAATTCTGTTATTAAAGGAATGCCAGGATATCAAATTGCCAATGGTATGACCGATTCAAATGGGAGAATTACCTTTAAACTTATTCCTAATGGTCGATATAATATTACAGCAAACTATACTCTTGGTGCCCGAGAAATAGAGGTTTTTAACAGTTATGTTCTAGGTAATGGACCTTATTACTTTAATGGGATCTTTTATACTCAGGAAATTATATTGGATTTGTGGACAATCGATTTTGAAATCTCAGATTGGGATGGAATCCCACTTAGTATAGGATATATTGAAGTGAATGAAAGTTTAGGCGGTGATTTATTAGAAACTTTGATATTAGATGATGATGGAAAAGCGACTTTTCGATGGGAAAACACTGCAAACTATTATTTCAGAGTATTTTATGATGATCCTGATTATATAGGAGGTCCATTTTTACTTAATGAATCCTACATTTACAGGGCTAACTATGAGACAGCAGGTGTAAAGTATCAAGAACATTCACTTTGGGTAAATAGTACAAATATCCTCCCGATTGATTCAACCCGTTATTCAGTCAACGAAATTATTTATACTAATGGATCAAGGACGGAATTTGGGAATGAAAAAATCACAAAAATCAATATTACCTTGAGCAATATGATTGATCAACTTACAAATATCTCAATATACTATGTTGATGGGGATAATGCAGCTAGTGCCGAAAATTTGATATACTTTAATGAATATAACCCTGGTGAGGATAACGATTTTATTGAATTAGACGTTCCTTATCTTGATAATACCAAATTAGAAAGTGAATACTTTGAGGTTTATGGCGTAAAAGTAATTGTTAACGGATTAAACTTTTCTGAACAATGTAATGGTATTATAAAAGTAAATTTCATTGAAACATGTAATGTTTTTAATCAAACTAGTTTGGCTCGACTAAACATCAGAGTAATAAGGGAAGAAAGTGGTGTTGAAGTAAACTATCCCGCACTTATAAAAGTGTCAGACAATCAATCCGGTCAACCTTTAATAAACCTTACTTCTGTTGATGGATATGCATATTCATCTACTAATAATTTACCATTTTGGTTTCTTAAAGATAAAACCTACAATATATCAATAAATTCCCTCAATATAACTAATGTAGATTTCAATGTTACGTATATGTCACCTGAAAATCAATGGAGACCTACTGATGCTGATGGTATTAAGTGGTATAATTACACACTTTATGGAGGATCTTCTATTACATTTAATCTCATTTTCAAGGTTGAGGTTAATCTTACCAGTTATATTACGACATTTTTCAACGCTACTGGTACAGAGGAAGTCCTTTGGGGTCAAAATATTAGCTTCTCATTAGTCTTCCATATAACTGACGATAGTGGACAAACATGGAATCCTATAACTGATCCAAGTGCAAAATGTACAATAAGCATTAGAGAGGTAGGATCGTCTATTTTTTCGATATCAGAATCTATGGATTACGGTGGATTAGGCAACTTTTCAAAAACAATAAATTCAAGCCGTTTGTCAGCGGGGGGAAGTGCCTTATATTACTCTGTAAATATAGAAGGCGTATACCCAGGATATCCAGATCCTGCACCCTATAACTTTTTACTAAAAGTAAAAGCAATCTCTACAATAATTAGCGCACATGATTATAGTTCTCGTATTGAAATACCCGATCAAACTTATTCGGCTTACTTTAACGAAGTTATTAATATAACTATAAGATACGCAATTAACGAGACAGGGGATCACTTAGAAAACGCTCTTCTAAGTTATAGTTGGATTGGTCTTGATCCTATAATCTTCTCAGCAGATCCTTTAAATAACGAATATTATACCTTTACTATCGATACTTCAGATGCTTTAACTACAGGATTAAAAATAATAAGTGTTACAGCTTCACTTGAGAACTATTCTACTCAAGAAAATTATTTAGTCTATCTAAATATTAGAGAAAGAATTACAACGCTCAATGGAGAAACTGATTTAGTATATTTGAGCCCTAAGATTTGGGTTCAAGATGTTCATTATTTCACATTTACATATGCTGATGATAATACTTTAAATGTGATTGGAGATTTAAACGTTGCCACATTTAGTTGGTATGAATTAGACGAATCTGGAAACCGGATCCCCGGAAGTCAAGGAACTGGGCAGTTAAATCCTTACCCAAATAACTCCTACTATTTAGATTTCGATACTGAAATTAGAGCTGTTGGTTTTTACTTCCTTCATGTCACCTTACAGAAGCAAAATTATGAAGCACGATTTGCTTATTTAAGCCTTGAAATCAAATTAAGAGAATTTGACGTTTCTATAACAGGATTTGGAACCAATAACCAGATCAGAGTTGATCAAGGTGATGATATAGAAATCGAAGTAAATTTAACAGATCTCACCCGCGGAGGCATTGATCTAGAAGCAGCCCAAGTTAGTTTAAATATCAATGGTGAAGATTATATATTTGATGAAACTGCACCAGGAATTTATACTAGAACACTTGACACTGGTACGATTAACACCTTTTTTGCACCAAAAACGCTTGTTGGTAAAATTACGGTTGAAATAGATAATTTTACATCGCAAGAGATTACAATAACTATTGTCGTAAAAATGGAAGAGATATTTCCAGGGATGCCTACATTTTACTTTATTCTGATTACAGCATCTGTAATTGGAGTGGTAGGTAGCATAGTTGGATATAGAGTAATTCAACAAGCAAGGATTCCTAAACATGTGAAGAAAATCAGAAAGATCAAGGGATATATAAAATCAAAGAAGAAAATTCCAAGTACGATATCAGTTCCAACTAAAGAGGAGATGACATTAAAACTCTTTGGAGATGACTGGAGAGAGCTAGGTTTATCGCTTGATGAAGTGCTAGGAATAGAACATTTAAAAAATAAGAAATCAACGATAAAAGATAAGGTGAAAAAAGAAGGAGGTGATAATAACTAATGCCAATTGGGTTAGTATTAATGAGGTGGGATATTAAAGTCAGTACAGAGATTCTAGCAAAATATCCTGATGAATTAGTGATTAGTGAGGAAACATTAATGCAAATTTATGCTGCACATGAATATACAGGAGAACCAGGAATGATTAGTTTACTTGTGGGACCATTAAATATTGCATCCTACTATACTGGAAGAGATAAGCCTCTTTATATTATCTTACTTTTAAACTTAGATGAAGATGCTGATGCATTTGAGGGAGGATTATCTGACATCTCACGAGTAATATTTCAAAACTATGATGATAAAGCATATTTAGAAATGATCCCGTTCTTATTCCAAAGATTATCGACATATCCTCATCTAAATATGGAGCAAAATTTAGCAATCACATATCTCGATGATGTAAATAGATTAATTATAAATAGATTAAGAGAAGAAGGTGTAATAACAAAATCTGAATTGAAGATCTGGTTAAAAGACCAATATAGAGAAGGATTTTTCGATGTAGATGCTATTCTTATGGAACTGATCAAAAAGGAGATCATAAAAGAAGCATCTGTTAAAGGAATGCCTTCAGAATTAATCTTTCTTATAAATGATTTATTTATGATTAGGAGACCTCCAATAACCTTGCTTAGAAATCCTTCTGAAAGAGGACTTCCTGAAAAATTTATAGATGATTATAATATAGCTGTAAGAAAATTCTTTCAAAAATATCGTCCATCAGATGATGATAATCTTAGAGTATTAGATGAAATTATTGCTGATCCTCAAGTATATGAAATTTTAAAGTTGCTTAGAATCTCAATAGTTACAAAAAATGTCTTGGAGAAACTTAGAAAAAAAGGTGTAGATGATATCGATAATGGATTAAAAAAGCTATGGGATAATCAGATGATTCATGTTTTTCAGGATACTAAAGGAACCGAATATTATGCATTGTTAACAGATTTTCATAATTCTTTGGTTTATCCTAAATATATGTTACAAACAATAATTCATCAATATGAAGTAAAATCGAAATCAACTGGAGTGCTAATAGAATATCTTAATGTGCTTGATGATAGTTATAAACCCGTAAAAATTCAATTGGAAGAAAAAACAGAAGATTAATTTTTTTTAATTTTTTTTTTATAATTTCAATACAGACTATTAGAACAATTTTATTTCAATTATCTGTTAGATAACTCTTTAGTTTTCTTGCTTTCTCATGAAATTCCTTGTAAAGCGTGTCATCTCCTAATTCGAGACACAAGTCTGAAATTTTCTCGAAGTATTCTGCAGTTTGGGCTATATCTCCACCCTCCAAGCATTCCCTAGCCTTATTAATCAATTGATCTCTTTCAAATAATGGTTTTAACAATGGAGATACATCAGTACTAATTTCTAAAATATCTGCTACAATTTGTATCATCTTTTCTCTATTAGAAGGTTCAATTGCAACCATTGAATAGGTTTTTACACCTAAAATCTCTTGAATTTTATCAATGTCTAATGCTTCAGGTAAATCTTGCTTATTACCAATTGCTGCTGTATGAGCATAAGGGGCATGCTCTTTTATTAATTCAATAAAAAATTTACTTTTTTCTACATTTTCCAATGTAGAATCGGTTATTATAAGTACAGCATCACTACCAAGAATAAAATCATTCCACAAATAACTAAATTGTTCTTGTCCAGCAAAGTCCCATAAGTGGAAATATAACTTACCAATTTTTACTGTAGAGATTTTCCCCGTTATAGTTGGAATATGAACAGAAGGAATTTCATCAGCACAGATTAGATTAGTTGTAGTTGTTTTCCCTACACCAGAGAATCCAACTAGAGATATTTTTGTTTTAAGATTTCTATGGATTGTATCTATTATTGGATCAAGAATTTCCATTAGAATTGGATCCAAACTATCCAAACTATCCCCAAAGGTATCTAAAAATTCTTTTTTTAACTTATTTAATTCTTCTTTAATCCTTTCAATCTCATCATTAACGTCTGTAATAAAAACAAACATTAACATATATTCTTCTACTCCCGAATATACTATTTTATATTTGAAGTAATCATAACTATCTAAATTTGTCCCTTTCTTTGTCTCATTGGCAATCTCTTGAACAGATTTTTGGAAATCTTCAACTGAGAGTGATTTACCAAAATTTTTATTGTACAATATGTTCTCATCTTTTAAAATATAGACTTGTCTTAGCATTAATTAATACCCTTTTATTATGAAAATCAAAATCTTAAGAAATTAGTTTTAAAGTTTGATATTTTTCTTTGAATCTTCAATCTAAATCAAATTATTTAAATCTTTAGGATTCAAAGAACGTACAATCTATAAGATGAAATGGTTTGTCATTTGTATAATAAATTTAAAATATGGTTATTGATACCAAATTTTAATTATTATAATACCCGGATTTCTGATTTAATTTTAAAAATATTTAAAAACATTTTTGATAACAATAAAGTTCATTTTTATACATTTTTTATAGAATTCTGTGTATTTATTTTCCCGAAATATAGTAGGGTTGAAATATTTTTTGAACACGAACAATCATCAGATTCAGTTTCTTGCAAGAACTATTTGGGTTTTATTATTCCAAATTATTCTGGATAGATAAAAAAATAAATACAAGAATTGGTATTATTTATGAAAACCTATTTTAAAAAAAAGTTTTACATAGAAAAAAATTGATGGAAAATGATCAAAACAAGAAATAAGTTTAAACATAGTATTATAGTGACTTTCTTATTAGCTTTGACTTTAAGTACAATCCTACTTTTCACTCCATTAAATCCTAATACTTCAGATAATCTTACAAATAATGAAAAGGAGGATTTTGAGTCAATTTTACCATTATTAAATAATGGAATTGGTGAAGATCCTTGGTGGAATGTATCTTTTCAATGGAGACAATGCATTAATATTACAAATTCAGGAACATTCGATTTAGAGGATAACATCATAAAGATTCAGTTTAATTGGAAGAATTTATATGATGCAGGACATTTACAAGATGATTTAGATGATATTAGAATAGTTGAAAATAATGTTATTAGGAGATATCATATAAAACAAGATTTTCCAAGTACAGATCTAGCAACTGTGTGGTTTGAAGTAAATTCAACAGCAGGAACAGCAGATTATGATACATTCCTGTATTATGGAAATAATTCTGTTGGGCGTGCAACAAATTATTATATGGATCACTGCCCAGATGGGATTGCAAGATGGGAATTTGAAGAAGGTTCAGGAAACAGAGTATATGATTCTATGAGTAATTTATACCATGGAACTATGTATAACATGGAAGATGTTGATTTCGTAGCTACCCCTGAACTTGAGGGGGATTATGCAATTTCTATGGATGGTGTAAATGAGTATATCGCCCTAAATATGTCATTTAATTATCAAGGAGCAGATCCGGATTATGTTCTTACAACATTCACAGGCCCAATCTATCAGTTCACTGCATCAGCTTGGGTTAAAATATCGCTAAATCAAGGAGGATGGTCAATATTAGATTTTGACAGATCAGAATACTTTACTTTCGCCGCAGGGGAACCAGGATATCGAGCTACTGATGGTCATGTTGAGTTCGATTGTGCAAATGATGCTGGAGGGATAGATGATTTTACTGGACTAACCCTAATTGATGAGGATGTCCCTGCAGAATGGCATCATTGTGTAATAACTTTTGATTATACTCAACAATTTGATAAAAGAATTTATGTAGATGGTTTGTTTGATAATCAAAAGGATGCTTGGAGTGGATTACCAATTGGAGATATCTCAGAGGCCAGATTTGGGTTTATCGGAGATGGTTCAGAAGCAACCACCTTTAATGGGGGGAGAAATGGACAATATTTCCAAGGAATGTTAGATGATGTTAGGTATTTTGATTATGCTCTTTCTGATAATGAAATTGAATGGCTAGCAAATTACTATCCTTTAGACATAGAATTACTTCAAGAAGTTGAGCGTGCTGCCACGGTGACCATTAATATTAAAGACGAGGATGACAGATTAGTTCCTGGAGCAGAAGTTACTCTATGGGAGAATAACACTCACATTTTAACCATAGATAACGCAACATACACTCAATATACTTTAAGTGATGGTTCAGTTGAATTTTCACAAGTTCCATTCGGTTCTTACAACATTAGTGTTAATTATACACTCTATAATGGATTAGATGAAAAAATAGTATATGATAGTAGAAGTGCCCCCGGTGGAGAAGTCGAATTTGAAGGTTTATTTGTATTAACAAACATTACAGTGAATCTCTGGACAATTGATTTCGAGGTTGATGATTCAGATGGGGATCCATTAAATTACGGGTATGTAGACGTAGGTAATAGTAGTATTCCTGTAATAGATACTATTCCCTTGGATTCTAATGGAGAAGCAACATTTCGTTGGCTATCTACATCTAGCTATAACTATACAATTTATTATGATAATCCAGATTACTATACCCATCCTACTCCGTTACATTCGGCTTCTGTCTCAAACTTGGTGCCACCGCAGATATATTATGAATATGTAGCAGTAAATATGGCAAAATTAGATATCAGAATAATGGATAACACTGGAACAGAAAGTGTAACGGGAGTAAAAGTAAAAGTCCAATTAAATAATACTTCACAAGATGTTGTAGAGATGGAAACAGATACTTCTGGATATGCTCATGGTGCCTATACAACAGATTTTGGATTTTGGTATTTAAATGGACAAGCTTATAACTTTACACTATGGATTGTCAATCAACCACAAACCTTTATCGTAAATACTTCTGATAAGGCTAAACCAGGAAGTATAACTCCCTACTATAATTATAGTTTGACTCAAGCAGCTTTATTAGTTTTCTACTTAGATTTAAACTTTACACAAAGATTAGCAAATTTTACAAATATTCAAGGTGCTACTTCGGTGGAATGGGGACAAAATATATCTTACTCTGTTGTATATGAAACATCAGATGATAGTGGTCAATCTTGGCTTGGCGATTGGAATCGAGATGGTTTCTCAACATCAGCAACTTGGACAATTTACTCAAAATTTGGAGTAAAGTTGTTTGAAAAACCGATGAGTCAAGCATTAGGACCGACCGGGAATTTTACGATATCCGTTAATTCGAGTATCCTTTCAGCAGGATATGAGAGTGAATTCTATTATATTTACATTAGTGGGTATAAACCATTCTGGAATGATCCTTCTAAAGTATATTTTGGATTAACCTTATTTGCAAAGCCAACAGAATTAACATTGCATGATTATTCATCGATGCCTGATGAATTACCCAAAAACGTTGGAGGTGATTATGAGATCTCAGAATACTATGGATTTACAGTAAATGTCACTGCCAGGTATTTTGATTCAGGTACTGGGATAGCTTTAGCTCCTGAATCATTTACATATGATTGGGATTATGGTTCGGGGTCTCTAAGTCCAGGTCCCTTACCAGGATATTATACTTTTGAAATTGATACTTCAGATGCAACAAATGTCGGAAAATATAGAATAGATTTATCTGTCAGGCTTACGAATTTTACACAATTTGAAGATTTTGGTATGTATATCGAAATTATATCAAGACCAACTGAAATTAATGGTCAATCGGGAATTCTCTATGTTTCTGAGAATATTTTCATTTTCGAGTCAATGAATTTTACTTTTGACTACGTAGATGTATTTAGTTCAACTCCAGTTATAAATTTGGATGAGAAAAGTTATCTTTTGCAAAAACTTGATGAAAATGGAGTCCCAATACCAGGTACTACAGAGACCGGATCATTGGTTGAAACACCAAGTCAAGATTTTGTATTAGATCTTGATACAGAAACTCGATTAGATGGTGAATATTCGATCATAGTTACATTAGATAAACTCAATTATGAACATCGAATTGCTATAATTTCTTTAACGATTAATAAGAGAATTTTCGAATATACTTTACCAAGTGAATTCAAAGGAACCAAAGTTGAAGTTGATTCAGGAGCACCATTGAGGTTTACATTAACACTTACGGATCCTAATAATAGTTCAGTACCAGTAATAGGAGCAACATTATATATTACCTTTAAAGCTACCAATTACACTTTCATAGATAATTTAGATGGAACTTATTCAATAGAAATTCCTAAGATTGCTGATGCCTTCTTTGTACCTTCAACATTTACTGCAATGCTTACAATTGAGAAACAATATTTCTCTACAGTTTCTACGCCTTTAACAATTGTAGTTAACATGCATGAAACATTCGGTATCCCTACATTTTATTTATTAATGATTATAGGAGCAGTTGTCGCCGTGACAGCCAGTTTGGTGATTTACAGAACAGTACAGCAAGCCAGAATCCCAACTTTTGTTAAAAAGGCAAGAAAGATGAAGAAGGATATAAAGAGTAAAAAAAGTATTTCAGATTCACTCCTATACCCTTCAAAAGAAGAATACATGGTGAAACAATTAGGAGACAGATGGGATATGCTTGGATTATCAATGCGAGATATTTTGGGGATTGAAGGTAAGAAAAAGAAATTACTTGAACCCGCAGAAGCATTTAAAGAATCTAAAGGAGGTGTAGAATAAATGCCAATTGGATTAGTTATAATGAGATGGGATGATAGAGCAGGTACAGAAATCCTCTCTAAATATCCTGAAGAAATTGTTCTCACTGAAAAGACACTTATGCAAGTATATAGCACCCATGAATATAGTGGAGAATCGGGGATGATAAGTTTGATGATTGGATCTTTAAATATCGCATCTTATTACACTGGACCGGAGAAAAATTTCTATATACTTCTACTTTTAAATCTTGATGATGATCCAGATGCTTATGAAGAAGGATTGATTGACATTTCAAGGATTATCCTTTCAAATTTAGAAGATGATTCTTTTCTACAAATGATCCCTACACTATTTCGACGATTATCTGTATATCCAACTTTAAGTACCGAGCAACGACTTGCTTTAACATATCAAGATGAAATTAAACGTATGATAATTATGCGTTTAAGGGACGAGGGTGTAGTTTCTAAATCAGAATTGATGATTTGGCTAAAAGATAGATATAAGCAAGGGTTTGTAGATGTTGAAGGTGTTCTAATGGAACTCATTAAACGTGAAATTGTGAAAGAAGCTTCAGTAAAGGGAATGCCTTCTGAATTGATTTTTTTGATAAAAGACATTGTACTCATGCGAGTTCCACCAGCTACAATTATAAGAGATCCTGCAGATAGAGGTTTACCATCTCAACTTGTTGAGAACTATAAAACTGATGTGCGACGATACTTTCAAAACTATCAACCTACAGAAGGAGATAATCTTAGAATACTAGATGTTCTTACTAATCCACAAGTTTATGAAACTTTACGATTATTAAGAACTTCTGTTGTCACTAAAAACGATTTAGAAAAACTGAGAAAGAAAGGAGTGGAAGATCTCGATGATGTACTGAAGATGCTTTGGGATACTCAATTAATACAAGTTTTTCAAGATGAAAGAGGAAATGAGTATTATGCCCTTCTTTCCGATTTTCATTTAGATCTAATGTTCCCAAAATATCTCATGAATGTAATCAAAACCGTATATGAACAAAAATCAAAAGCGGATCAAGTATTGATCGAGTATTTGACGGTGCTCGAAAATTCTTATATAAATTTAAAAGCATCACAAAAGGAATCAGCTAAAGCCAAAGATTAATTTGTTCTTTTATTTTTTTATATTTATTTATTTTATTTTTCTTTTTATATCAAAGAATTTTTGAATTGTTCAGTATTATTTTCTCATAATAAAATCAATAAAAATTAATGTGAATGTAAAATGGATAATAACTTTCCTAGCTGTGAAAAGTACTTAGATACTCCAGAGGCCATTGGATTGGATGGTATTGACTTGGAAAAATATATAATAGCAAGTTATATTATTCAACGCCCAAAGGGACAGAATGTTAATTATCTCTCGAGATTTGCAGCAATAGAACAATCTACTGGAACATGGGTGAGAGTTCCTGCTGAAACAGAAGAAGTTAGAAAACATCATGTGGCAAGAGTACTTGGAGTTTATGAACTTCCAATGTATGAATATGGAATTCCAAAAGATATTAAAGAACGAATATATTTTGTACAGATTGGTTTCCCTATAGTGAATATTAAGGGAATGGGTATACCAATGCTTTTTACTACCGTAATTGGGAATATCTCAATTACTCATGGATTGAAGCTTGTGGATCTAGCATTTCCCAAATCTTGGTTAGAAGATTTTAAAGGTCCTAAATTTGGTATTGATGGCCTTCGTAAGTTAATGAACATCCCAGAACGTCCTCTTTTAAATAATATGGTAAAACCTTGTACCGGACACACTGCAGATGTCGCAGCAGATTTAGTTTATAAAGCTGCAGTTGGTGGCTGTGATGTCGTAAAGGATGATGAATTAATATCCAATCCTTCCTTTAATACCCTCGAAGATAGAATAGTTCAGGTAATGGAAGCCGTAGATCGTGCTGACTCAGAAAAAGGAGAAAAAACACTATATACAATCAATATAACCACTAAATTTCCTGAAATGTTTGAGAAAGCAGATAAAATGATTGAATTAGGTGCTAATGCCTTAATGATAAATTACCTAACTACTGGTTTTGAGGCTTTAAGACAAATTGCTGAAGATCCTTCCATAAAAGTACCAATTCTCGGTCATATGGATTTTGGAGGAACTTATTTTGGGGGATTGTGGACAGGAATGACTAGTATGCTCACGTTTGCTAAATTACCTCGAATTTGTGGTGCTGATACCGTCGTAATTCCCGCCCCTTATGGTAAAGCCGAAATATTGGATGAAAGATATGAGCAAAACCTTAAAGCACTTCGATTTCCTCTTCAACACATCAAACCCACATTACCTATGCCTTCTGGAGGGATTACACCAGGAATGGTAGAAAAATGTATGAAGGAAGCAGGTAATGATATTTTGATTGGCAGTGGAGGGGGTATACATAGTCATCCCGATGGTCCAATTGCA
>JBHLNR010000240.1:0-4851 GCA_048941385.1 Promethearchaeota archaeon | reverse complement strand
TACCATCGACGTCATCAACAAAAAATGTAATATTATGAACGTATGTCCCATTTTTCTCTAGAAGTCTATACCAACTCCCCATTGGTCCATCGATTTTCATCATCGGTCGACAATACTGTAATACTACATTACTTAAGTTTACATGAATTATATGCATGAATGGAGTATCTAATAAATCAGCAAACTCAATCTCCACTTTTTCTGAACCAAAAACTTTATGTAGAAGCTCATAGGTCTCGTCTAAATCTGATGTAACTAATTCAATATGCAACATTGGGGACACTCCACCTAGTAACTCATCGTGTCCTGTAGCATATCGCGTCTGTGGACGTATCTTTAGAGCTTCCTCATTAAATGGGCTATCACCAAATTCTAAGTGAAATCCTAGTTTCTCCATCGAATCCATCATAAAGACTTTCTTAACACCTGGCTTTAATAATTGAGGAGGGATCATATTTTCCCATTCTAAATCAAAAGTGAAGAGTGGTTTTATCCCACCTAATTTTTCCATTTCATTTGCCACATCCTCAGCGTTTTCTACGTTGAAACTCAGATTATGAACACCAGGGCCTTTAGTTTTTAGTTGCATATCCCACGAACTACCCTCAACAAGTGGTTCAATGAATTGTAAGACAACATCACCGAGTCCAACATGAATCACCTTGTTATAATCCCCATCTAAAAATCCTGCAAATTCTTCTTGTACTTTTTCAGCACCAAAGACATTATGAAGGATTTGATAAGCCCTCTCAGCGTCAGGGACTGATATTTCAATATGGAGTAAGTCTAAAAAAGTAACAGTCATTTACAAAACTTTTATTAAAAATTTTGAAATTATAGTTTGTAGTACCTCTCAATTTTTTAATTTTATGAAAAGGTTTTTACTAAAGAATTATTTTTCTGGGTGATGACAATGAAATATCGAAAAATGGGAGATAAAATCAAATGGGAAGTTTCTGCATTAGGTTTTGGCGCAATGAGATTACCAACAATAGAAGTTGAAAAAGATGGTGAGAAAAAGAACCTTATTGATGAAAAACAATCTATTGATATGATTCGGTATGCAATTGACAATGGATTAAACTATGTGGACACAGCTTGGCCTTATATGGATGGAAAGAGTGAAGAATTAGTTGGTAGAGCCTTACAAGATGGTTATCGGGAAAAAGTTCACCTTGTGACGAAATTACCAATCGGCCAAGGTGTTGTCAAAAAAGAAGAAGATTTTGACCAAATATTGGACACCCAACTAAAGAGGTTGCAGACTAAATACCTCGATATTTATCTTTTACATGGTTTAAGTAGAATGTCGTTTGAAAAAGTGAAGGAATTGAATATCATTGAAAAAATGAAACAGGCTAAATTAGATGGTAGAATAAACCATATGGGGTTCTCTTTTCACGATTCTTTTAATACGTTCAAGAGAATAATTGATTTTTATGATTGGGATGCATGTCAAGTACAATTTAATTATATGGATGTTAATTTCCAAGCGGGTATCGAGGGGTTGAAATATGCAGCTGAAAAAGGAATCGCAGTTATCGTTATGGAACCACTTAGAGGAGGAAAACTCTTTATTGATGAAAAAAATTTAATTGAGAGTAATTCTGAGATAAAAAAAATTCTAGATGAATCGATAGTTAAAAGAAATCTACCAGATTGGGCTTTACAGTATGTCTGGAATCAAAAAGAGGTCTCTGTTGTCCTATCTGGAATGAGTGCTATGAATCAAGTAGTTGAGAATATACAATCTGCGAGTAATTCAGGTATTAACATTCTAACAGAGGAAGAATTACAAACTATTGAAAATTTAAAAAACGCATTTGCTAAACACATTTTCGCGGTTCCTTGTACGACTTGTCGTTATTGTATGCCATGTCCTCAGGGCGTGAACATCCCAACTCTCTTCAATATACTCAATCAATTTTACCAATATGGCGAAAGGCAGAGAGCTGGATTTACTAGTTATTATAAATCTCTCCCCAAAACTCCTGAAGAATTAGAAAAGACTGGTAAGAAAGACATTGGATCTGCAAATTTATGTATCCAATGTGGTGAATGTTTAGAAAAATGTCCTCAGCAAATTGAAATCCCTGATGAATTAGAAAAAGTTAAATTAATCTTCGAAGATGGTAAAAAAGTAGCTGATTTCTATTAATCGAAAATTTAAGTCAATTTCCATCTTGTTATATTTATTTTTTTTTACCTTTTCATTCCAATTTCATAGAAAATTTAGCTAAGAGTTAAGAAAATCTCATTGATCACTGTTTTGAGCGCAGGAGGTTTATCGAGTTCTAACATCTCACTGGTTTTAACTGACTTATTGAGCGCTTCCCAGATTTCTGGATTCTCTCTTATTGCTTCGGTAAAGCGTGTTAACTTCTTTAAAGCAGGATAGGATTGTCCCTTAATGACGTAGCATGCCAAAAAAGGCTCAACTGGATTGATCAAGATTGTGTTTTCTCCAACTCGTATACGATCAATCGATTTTGAAAAGATCTCATCCATAAATGTATTAAACGCAGACATAAATGAACTAAAAAGATCGCTGTAATCCCAATTTTTTACAAATGGATGATTGAAGTATGTTACACCGCTACTGTCCATAATAAGAAGAAGGATGGGCTTTTCATTTTCTAACTCAGAAGTTTCAATTACTCCCCTTCCCTGCAAACGTTCAAGTACACCGTCAATAGACGCCAACTTCAAGCGTTCTGCCACTGATGCTTGATTTTTCTTAAAGGATTCCCAGAGGCTTAATTCTTCTAATAACTTGTCATGCTCTCTCGAGATATCGTTAGCCAGTAGTTGCAGACCATGTTCATCTGCGATTTTTTGTGCTTCAGCTAACAAGCTTCTCGCTTCGACCAAATCTATCTGAAGGAGAGCTAATTTCGCCTGTAAGAGTTTTACGTTCGCTAATAAATAATATGAATTTTGTTTTCGGACATTTTTTAATAAGTCATTGATAAGTAGATGTATATCATTCAATACTTCCATATGATTGGTTAACTGAAATTCTTGGAAATATATATCGCATAAATGAATTAGGTATATGCTAGTCATAAAAGGATCTTTTCCTATTTCTATAAATCTTTTTAAAATATTTTCTGCCTCGACACGATCATGCAATCTACTGCTTGATTTCAATACTAAAGCAGTTGTTAAATGATAAAAACCATTTATATTCCTATGCTCATGTCTTTCGTTAAAAAGTTTAAATTCGTGTAAATAGCGTTGCACTTCACCATTTTCTTTTTTGATAAGAAAATTGCGTATAATATAATAGTATGCTACTGCCATATGATATCCTTCTTCAAAATTTTTATAAAGTTCAAGACTACTTATCTGATATTCTAACGCATGGTCAAGATCTCCTTTATCAGTGTAGATTCCTCCCATAAGACTGTAAACCTCTGCTTTCAAAAAAAGAGGTTTGCGATAATTCGACTTAAGAATTAAAGATATGGTTTTTTCACAACACGCTATTGCGAGATTTAATTCTCCTTTGAACCAATAGTCATAACCCTTTAAAAACAACATCCTTGGAATATTAATTGAAAGCGGATCATTTTTTTCATAATAAGCTATACATTTATTAATATATTCTAAGCTCTGGTCAAGTTTTCTAAGCCCAAAGTCTCTCACGGCATAAATCCAATCCATATCTACTTCTATTTGTGGATAATTTAATAAATCTTCCTGACGAATTGATTTAAAGAGGCTAATACTCAGTACAATATTCTTAGCAGATTCAACACTACCCATTGTCACAAAGACAAAGGATTTGACCAAAATCGCATAAAAGGAAAAGATAACTCTATTAAATTCTTGACTAGTTTGGTAAAGGTTTTCAGCTGCCTGAAGTGCTAATTCTAATTTTCCAAGCCAATAGAAGAGATAACTCTTAATCCCTGGAATATTTAGTCTCTCATCAAGTGTTAAAGCTTCTTTTTGTTCTAAATCATTCAAATATTCAAGAGCTTCTTCATATTCTCCATTATCAATTAAGGTTTTTGCTTTAGTTATTTTCTCAGAAGGTAAAAATATCATCGGTGAAGCATAATATTTTCATTGAATTTAAAAAAATGGAAGTAGCTTTCCCTTTTAAGCCTTGTGTCCTACAATTTCGATTTAAGATTTCCTATTCAATGGAATTCTCATTGAAATGAGATGCAGAAATTGGGGCAAAATTTAAAAAATCTCACTGATGATTGTTTTGAGCCCGGGTGGCTTATTGACTTCTAACATCTCACTGGTTTTAACAGACTTATTGAGGGCATCCCAGACTTCTGGATTCTCTCTTATTGCTTCGGTAAAGCGTGTTAACTTCTTTAACGCAGGATATGATTGGCCTTTAATTACATAGCACGCCAAAAAAGGCTCAATAGGGTTAATAAGGATGGTATTTTCTCCAATTCGGATACGGTCAATGGATTTGGAGAACAATTCAGAACTGAATGTATTAAACGCAGACATAAAAGCACTAAAAATACCATCAACATCCCATTCACCTACAAATGTATGATTGAAGTATGTTACGCCGCTACTGTCCATAATAAGAAGCAAGATAGGTTCTTCATCTTCTAACTCAGGAGCTTCAATTACCCCCCTATCTTGCAAACGTTCAAGTACACCATCAATAGAAGCCAACTTTAGGCGTTCTGCCACCGATGCCTGAGTTTTCTTAAAAGATTCCCAAAGGCTTAATTCTTCCAATAACTTATCATGCTCTCTCGAGATATCGTTAGCCATTAGTTGCAGACCATGTTCATCTGCGATTTTTTGTGCTTCAGCTAACAACCTTCTCGCTTCCACCAAATTTATCTGAAGTAAAGCTAATTTTGCCTG
>JBHLNR010000239.1:0-4874 GCA_048941385.1 Promethearchaeota archaeon | reverse complement strand
TTTAAAGAAGGAACTATTAATTCCTTACTGACATCAGGAATTTCTTTTAGAGTTGGGTGTACCGCATAGGCATTACCCTTGAAATCTATTGCATGATTCTTAAAGAAATAATAATCCCTCTTTTTTGAAGGACCAATTACCGCTAGAGATTTAATGTCATTGATAAATGAAATGTCTTTAACATTCAAATTAGAATGCTCTAACTCAGTCATCATATAGCAAAATTATTTAGATATTTTATTTTTTAAGATTTTTTCTATGACAGAAATGTCTATAGGAAAACTTTATATGCAATGGGATAACCTGCCCACCGTTTCTGATTTATGCTTAAAGGAAAAATGGAAAATTTTAAATAATAACGATTCAAATATTGCAATCACCGAAAGCCTTGAAATTGTTTTTCAGTTTCAAGAATGCTTATCGATGTTCGAAATATTTCATTTTTTCCGCGGAAAGAACTGAATTTTAAAGAACAAAAAAACAAATTTTCTAAAAAAAAAAATGAGTTGATAAAAAAATGAGAAAAAAATTACTTACACTACTAATAGTCTTCACCTTTATAAGTGTTTCTTGTATTTCAGTGATAACTTTTGTTAGGGCAAATATGAAAGAAGCGACAACGTACAATCGAAAAGATTTAGTGGGAATAGATGGCACACCACATCTTCAAGGTGTGGTTTACAATAATATGATACCTGACGATGGAAACACATGGACAGTAAATGTGTCTGATGATTATTATGGGGGAGTATTTGAACTGGATTTCGAATGTATTATAAGAGGGGAGAAAGCTAACATCTGGATAGGCCTGGATACCCAAGTATGGACTGATGGGTTCCAAGATGAATATGTAGACGATGGTGATGGTTTTTATGGTCCGGGAGATGTTTGGTATTTTGCTTATCCATGGAGTTATGAAGGTATACCATATGATTATAGTGATCCTGGAGCAGGACATTATTTATTACCTGGTTATCGTGATTGGATAACCTATGAGAATCTAGAGTACGTCTTAAGTGAATTTGATGAAGATGATACTGGTATACATGATAAAGTTGTTGAACATTTCGGTGAGTATGCTGATCGACCCGGTCCTGAAGGTGATTATAAGATCCAGATTTTGATATTCAACATTCGGGATGGATTGTTCTATGATCCTGAGACCGCCCCTTGGTTTATTATAGGATACTTCTGGTCTTATATTAGTGATCTTAATAATGCAAATATCTTTCATATGGACACCTATCAATGGTGGAGACGTCTTGGAGATCCCGATGTATGTCCAGACCCATATGCACATCTAACTCCATTACCTCACCAATATGAAGGCACATTTGCTCATGAGTTCCAACATCTTGTCCATCATGATATGGATCCTAATGAGGAATCTTGGGTAAATGAAGGCTGCTCAATGTTGGCGGAGTGGTTATGCGGGTACGGATTCTCACCAGGACACATGGAAGATTACTTCCTATGGTTCTGGGATACTCCATTGGTTGTTTGGGAATCATATTTAGCCGACTATGGAGCCTCCTTCCTGTGGACCTTCTATATGTATGAACATTATGGAGGTGCACCTATGATAAAAGCCCTTGTTGCAGAACAGGCTGATGGAATAGAGGGATGGAGTAAAATACTCAAAGATCGGGGTATACGTAGATCATTTGACCAAATCTTCCAAGATTGGGCTATTGCAAATTACCTCGACGATACATCGTTTTGCAAAGGTAGATATGGGTATTATGATTTAGAGATAGGCTCTGATGATACAAATGGCATGAGTATTCAAGCAGCAATAGATTTTTGGATCTATGATTCTGGTAATCCTGCATTTTTGTTTCCATGGCGAATAAATACATATCCATATGAAGCATCTGAACCTACTCCAATATATGGAATATATCGTGGATTACCCTATACAGTGAATTACTATGAATTCTATGATGTACCTGCATTTATGGAAGTAGAATTTTATGGTGCACCTATGGGTCCTACGTTTCCGGCATATGAGGGTGTTTATCAATGGCATTCTGGGGCTGATTCATATTCATGGTACCGTCTAGGTCAAACTTTTACAAACCTTCCAGCTGGAGCAGAACTAACATTTATGAGTTATTTTGACATTGAGCCATATTGGGATTTTGGTTATGTCGAAGTCTATGACATTACTGATAATGAGTGGTATACCCTCCCTGGTGTACAAACAACCACTAGTATCGGATATAGTTATGAAGCAGACAACCCAAATTGCCCTGTTGAATTTGAACCAACTGCTTATTTCGACGCTTCAAGATGGAACGGATTTACAGGTAACAGCGGAGGTTGGTATCAAGAAGTAATGGATCTTTCTATGTTTGCAGGTCACGACATAGAATTATACTTTACCTACTGGACTGATCAAAATACTCAGGGACAAGGATGGTATATAGATAATATAGAAATAACGGGAGTTCTCTCTGATGATGTAGAAGCGGGTGAAGATGGTTGGGTTTCTACAGGATGGATTAGAACTGATGGAATTATCTATAATGATTTTGCTGTGAGCTTTATCAAATCAACAACCCTAACAAAGGGAAATGGTGATCCATTGAAAACATGGCATAGAATCAGTAGTATGAGAATAGATTCTGAAACTGAAACTGGTGATGAAATCATTTTATCATTAAACAATAAAAGATTATTTACTACTACTGTAATGGTAGTTGCTAACCAACCTGGTTATGAACACGCATTTGGATCCACCTATGCTTTCACAGCAGAAGAGTTCGTATTTTGCAGATGGAAATGGTTTCACTGAATCTAATTACCGAGAATCAATAGCTTAAAATTTTAAACTTTTTTTTTTTCTTTTCTCTTTTTGAAAATCTTTTAATTTTCAAATTCTTTGAGAGGAAATATATAAAACAAATATCTCATTACCCGTTTTAATGAGTCAATTTAATGAAAATAAGGAGCGATCAGATCGTCTATTAAATCTATTCAATACTTTTAAAGGAAAGAATTTGAGAGATTTTCCAGTCCCTCCCTTCACCAAATGGTTAAATGGTAGTATAATTAAAGCAAAGTTTGGTGAGATCGAAATTAAATTTGAAATCAGACCAGAGATGGCAAATCCAACAGGATTATTACATGGAGGGATGCAATGTGCACTTATGGATGATACTATTGGTATGATGACTGCGACACTTGGATTTAAAGGATTCCCTATTAGCATTGATTTTCATGTAGATTATTTAGGAAAAGTGAAAGTTGGGGAAGAAGTACGAGTTATTGGGAAAATGATACGAGACGGGCGCAATATAATCCATGCTATCGCAGAAATATATGATATGAATGGAAATCTTATATCTACGGGGAATTCTAATTTATTAAAAACACAATTTGTTCCCGATTATATAAAAACAGCAGATGAGTTATCAAAATAATGAAAAGATGGATAACGCAATTAAAATATGATCCTTTACCGATTCTATTATCTGGTATTAATAAATCTATTAATTATTTCGTCAAAAAAGAATTTTTAGGACAAGAGATAAATTCAGTAGAATTTTTATGGCAACTTAAAACAGCAGAGAAAATTCTTAATAGTCAACAAGAAGATGGAAGTTGGAGATATCCTGGTGGGAAGGAAGATTTGCGAAAACAAGAAAATTATAACCAAATCGAAACGTTTCGTCAATTAGGAAATCTTGTAGAAAAATTTGGTTTTACTATTAAACATCCAGCGATTCAAAAAAGTGCTGAGTTTTTACTATCATTTCAAACTGAGGAGGGAGATATAAGAGGCATTTATGGAAATCAATATTCCCCTAATTATACCGCAGCAATATTAGAGATTTTAATAAAAGCAGGTTATATTGAGGATACACGTATAGATAAATCCTTCAAGTGGTTGCTATCTTCTCGACAAGATGATGGTGGATGGGCAATTCCTATTAGAACCAATAATGCTAAATGGGATGAAGTTATGAATAGTGAAAAAACTTTACAACCAAACAGATCTAAGCCATTTTCGCATATGGTAACTGGTGTTGTATTACGAGCATTTGCAGCTCATCTAAAATATCAAAAAAGTGAAAACGCGAAAAATGCGGGGAAATTACTAGCTTCTAGATTTTTTAAACCTGACAAATATCCTGATCGTCGTGCGGTAGATTATTGGACTAAAGTTTCATTTCCTTTTTGGTTTACAGATATTATCTCGTCTCTTGATACTCTATATTATCTTGGATTTAAGTCCGATAACCCTCAAATTAAGGAAGGATTAAATGAATTGAGGAACAGGCAGTTAGAAAATGGTCTATGGGATCTAAAATTATTAAGAACAAAAGATAAAGATCTCCCTTACTGGGTTGCCTTATCAGTTTGCAGAATTTTTAAAAACTATTTCTCTTGAAAAAGTGGTTAAATGAATAAAAGCAATATAGAGCAATTGTTAAGGAAACTCAGGGAAAATAAATCCTCAGGTGCCAGTGAACTTATCGAGGATGTTCTTGGAATTATAGCAGTTCAATTAGACCTGTTAGAAGATCGAAATATGGATATAACCGAAGAAATTTATATATTATTTAAAAAAATTATTGATTCTAGGTCAACAATGGCTCCTTTAATAAATTGTATTGGATATCTTCTTCAGGATGTTAGTATTATAACTAAATCTAACCTAGAAAATAGAATTAAGCAATTTAAAGCTAATGAAATTAAGAAAAAGAAAGTTCTTGAAAATAATTTTCGTAAATTCCTAAAAGAGAAAGAAGAAAAACTGAGGAAAATTATGCTAATATCATATAGTTCAACGGTTCTCAATGTATTAGAAAAAAATAAAGATTTTGATTTAGAGATATTTGTATTAGAATCAAGACCTCTCTTAGAAG
>JBHLNR010000049.1:0-21076 GCA_048941385.1 Promethearchaeota archaeon | reverse complement strand
AATCGATTAAGACTATAAGCCATGTAAAATATATAGACTATTCCAAATAAAGAAGGGATAAGAATTATCGGTAAAATAATACCCATTACTGTAAAATTTGGACCAATAATGATAACTGTTGACTCACTTAGAATAATTATACAGATCAATAGCTTTCTTAATCTATTCATATACTGCTTATCTTTTAATTTATTATAGCGGTCTTCTAATCGAAAGAAAATAATCTCCATACCTAAGTATAGTAAAGGTGCGACTTCAAAGATGATAATAAAAAATCTGAACTTTAAAAATACTAGAACTATTTCGTCATTAAAAGTAAAAAAGGTAAGATCCCAAAGAAGATCAATTGCTTTTCCAAATATGAGAATTAGGAAAAACATCCCTAATAAGAAAGGGATATCAGAGAGATACTGAGCCTCCTGTTTAAACCATTTATGAAATAAATAAAAAACAGTGACAAACAAAATCAATATTCTAATTGAAATTACCAAAAGGACTTCAAACGCACCTTCATAAGATTGAAAGGCTTGAATAATAAGCGACCAATTAATAGCAAATAAAACAGCAACTCCTATTATCGCTAACGCAGAACAAAGGTATAATGTTAACTTATAGCGTCCTTTATTTGATAATTTCATAACAAGTGGTCTAATTTAAAACTTTTAAATTAAACTAAAAAAAATATAAAAAATGGATTAGATTATTATAAAATTCATCTCAGATTTCTTTTTCTAAATAAACTGATATTGGATTCGATTTGAGGTTTCTTTGGATCTTTTACAAGTTGAGTTTGAATTTGTTCAATCAGGTCATCTTTTGAAATGCCAATAGTTTCTAAAAAATTATTTACTTCTTTTTCTTTGAACTTATTTTCTAGGATAAGTGGAGCGACAATTCTAAGGGTTCTTAACCATTTTTTCCTTACTTGAGGATTTTGACGCACTAGTTCTGCATATTGGAAGGCATATAAAATTCCCCCATATCTATTAAAGTCATAGAAAGTAGCAGCATGAACTACATTACAATTGGTTAAAAGCGGATCAGCATGTCCTTTTTTAATATAATTTTTTGATTCTACAAGATCTATAATCTTTTCTTCTCGGTATGGTATAACATGATAAGGCAAAAGAACTCTTGGTAAGTTTCCAGAGGTTAATTCTTCACTGTCCAAATACCATAGCGCATCAGAATTATTGAAGATTGGATTATTGAGCAGTAATTCAGGTTTCCAATCATTAATTATTTCCTCTTGAGGAATTTCGTAGAAATATCGAAAAATCTGATCAGGAGAATATCCAAAAAGTACATAAGGAATTTTATGCTTAATAGCTTCCTTTACAACAATGCTATGAATCAAATCAGAACAGTAATCACAGATATCTCGGGCTAAGAGCGTTTCATTTGAATTATGGTTAAGAAAATGGTATCTATATAGCTTCGTGAAGGTAGGAATACAATCTTTAATTAAAATCTGATCAACTTGGATTTGTTTTAATGTATCTCTTATATTTTCCTTTGCGATATCTGTCATAAAACCTGTATCTGAAGTAACTGCTAATGGGGTTAATCCTAAGTCATTTACTAAAAAATCCAATAAAGCCGTGGAATCCTTACCTCCAGAGTACCCTAGGACACAATCATAGGGAATTGATCCATGATTCCTCTGCATGTCTTCTACAACCATAATCCAATCAGCAAGAGCCTTATCCCTTTTTCTTTGGGTAATTTTTGTTCGAGACCAATTGACATTTTTATGGTTGGGATCATTACAATAATCACAAGTCCCTTCTAAGTCAAGCTGAACTCCTAAAAAACCTTCTGGTAAAATACATTTTGTACATATATTTTGTTGTTTTATCATATTATCACTTTTTGGTTACATGCTTATGGTAAATTGAATTGGTTGTATTTAAAGGAAAATTTGAAATCTTCATTTTTTCTTTAAAAATAAATGATCTATTATCTTCTCAACATATCATTCTATTCTCAGTTGAGATAAAAATGGTTCAAGTATTAGAAAAATTAGATGTTGGAAAGATAAAAGTAATTGAGTCCACAGATATTAGAGAAATCAATGAAGCAGTAGAGGAAAAATTATATGTGTCCGATATTCGATTAAAGTCTAAAATTACTCAGGAACTAACTTCTTATCTTAGTTCTAAATTAACAACTCCAGAATATAAATTAAAAATCTTTATTGCGTATGTAGATTCGGAAATAGGTGGATTTGTGGTTTCACAGATCGATCCTTATTATTCCAGTTATAGTAGAAAATGTGGTACATTTGGGTGGCTTCATGCAGAATCTTTTGAACTATGCAGACAGCTTCTAAGAGAATGTGAATTATTTATGAAGGAAAATAAGGTCCGAAAAATTAGAGGAAATATTAATTATCCTAAGAATTTAGGAGGTATAGGAATTCAATCTCAGGGATTTAATGAGCAAATGTTATACGGTGTAGCATATAATGATCCTAACTCACAGATTATTAAATATTTGGGTGAGCTTGGATATCAAAAAGAATCAGAATATTCATGTGTGTATGTAGCTCAGAAATCATGGAGAAAAGGAAGATCGATTGACAAGGATATCATTTTTAGGTATATGACTATGAAAGAACTCAATGAGTATGCTGATGAAATACGAAACCTCGCTAATAATTCATTTCATACGATTTTACCCGACGCTTCTGGTAGGAATCGTATATATGAGTTTTTTGAAGCATTCAAAAAAATACCAAAATCTTTCTATAAAATAAAAGAAAGATTTAATCCAAAGACTTATTCAGACGTACCTCAATTTATTGAAACCTGGGAAACATGTGATCTTGAAAGAACGGAACCCTTTGCCCCAATGGCATTTAATAAAAATACAGGTGAATTAGTTGGAATTTTATTAGGACTTCCAGACCTATTTGAAGCGTGGGTAGGAAATTCGATTACACGGTGTAATGTAGATACTGCAATGGTAAAAAGAGGATATTTTGGGAAAGGGATATTTTCAGCCTTGAATAATATAGGACAACTTACATGTAATTTACATGGTGTTAGTTATTTTGAGGGAACAGCAATCTGGTCCAATAATTCACGGGCAATTGATACAATTTTTCCTCATTGTAAGTTATTAAGAAAACATTATGTAACCCAAAAAAGAGTGTAATTTACATTATTTCTACAAGAAGAATTAGTCTAATAATTGCCAAATTCACTTAGCATCAGAGTTTGAAATACTGGATGTCTCTCCTTAAATGGAATCTTTTCATCACCGATATAAATATATTCCTCCTTAACCTGACTCGAAATTTCAGAAAAAGGTATAATTATTTGTTCCACAATAGACTTTTGATCCATTTCAATTATTACCGGGTGATTTTTTTTTATACTTTCTATTCCCACTTTCTTTCACTCTTTTAAAATTCCTTATTTTAAGTAGTATAAAACATTATATTTAGTTTCACAACAAGAACTTCTCGCGAAGTTCGTACAATATCGAAAGTCTTTAGATCTTTTTTATTTTAAATAATTTTTCTTTAAATAATCTCAATGTGGTACAATAATAAAATTTGGAGTATAGTAAAAAATGAGAAGTATGCGATTAATATACATAAACAGGATAAAGAGTCTTTTCAACTCTCGTATGAAGTCACGTGATGTGTTTCAAAAATTAAAATGGTTAGAATTTGAAAATGAAAGCATCCTAAATTTCTTAGCTAAATACAATGTTATTACAAGTAAAAAGAATAAGTCGGAAAATATTCCCAGAGAGACAAAACTACAAGATTTTGTTGATTTAACACATGAAGAGGAATTCTATATAATAATGTAATTTCTACTCTTACTTTTTCTTGGATAACAACAATATGCATAAGAACTGATGAATTTGAAAGTTAAAAAAACGAATGAATTGGTAATTAAGCGGTCTGTAGCACTAAATTGTTTTTTTCTAAAAACCAAGAATCAATCAAGAATGTTTGTTTTGCATTCGATTCTGTATTATATTGAGACTTAATTATTGATTTTGGAATCCATACATCCTCCCCATTATCAATAGTTATCCGTAAAGCTTTATCTGTTTCACCAATAATTCTTCCTTCTATTCTTTTTAAATTGTTTCCTATGTTCATTTCTTCTTGAATAGTTAAACCGTCATCAAGTTTTTTGGTTTGTGGTAATTTTTTGTTATTACTCTTAGAAATGGTTTTAGCAGATGATTTATTCATGTCTGGAGTAGTGGAAAAGATAATCTTTTCCTCTAATATATGATTTAATAATAATTTTAGAATCTTGATCTGTGGAAAACTCAACATTTTGGGATAATCTCCCACATTAAACCATATTTTAGAATCTCCTTCCCAATTTATGGAAATGGGTGTTTTCTCTTCTTTGAAACTGTGAACAGTAGACCAAGTCTTAATTTTTTTTTCTAAGACTTCAAGTATCATGACAATTTCTTCCAACCCACATTTTACCGTTTTACCTTCTCCATTGGACATTTTTTCCCATGTTCCATCATTCTTTTTTTTAATAAACTTTAAAAAAATAAAGGCTTCACTCTTCGAGGAAGATTGGATAAACATTCCTGTGCTTTGCCCAAAAAAACTTTGGCTATGAATGTCTACGATTTTTTTTCACCATTGATATTGAATTTACTATTAAATGTTGTTAAAGCTATATAAAGAAAAAGAGAAAACTGATTTTTCAAAAAACATATCTGTATAATGTAATTTACAAATTTTTCTTTGTCTCTTCATTTAAATCGTTGCCTTCTTTCATGGTTTATGAATCTTATGCTCTAGTAAAGGAGGTTGGAAGAAGCTCATGGGAATCTCATGAGAAAATAATGTTTGAGTCATGAAATCTAAGAATTTAGGATATCTGATACCAGAGATGGAATCAAAGTCTGAGTCCTTTGCACATAAAATAATTAAGCGATTATTTTATACCAAAATTCTTGAAAATAATTCAGATATTATTGAAGCTTCTTTGGAAAAATATTTTGAAACAAGACGAGCAGATGTATATTTTAAGTTCAAATCGGGCCTAGAAGTTGTAGTAGAGATTCAAAACTCCTCCATTACCTCAAAAGAGATTACAACACGTACAAAGGACTATAATAATAGAGGAATTTATGTTTTATGGGTTTTTTATGGGGATGGTAAGTGTATTGGTTCCCCGAAAAGTCCGCATCATCATAAAAATATGAAAATAACCCCCGCTGAAATGCGATTGCATCAACTTTATAGAGGGAGAGCTTATTATGTAAACATAACCTACAAGCAAGAGAAATTTAAACCTACTCAACCATACGCGTTGCATTTCTCTTTTTCAGATAGGTTTTCACCAAATTTATGTAGAAAAGGGTTTGATTCCTTTTTTATTCGTAATGTAAATTATACTTTTATCCCTAATTGGAAACTATTCTGTACAATCTATGGCAATTATAAGATCGCAAGATTCTATGATCGAAATATGAAATACGCTCTATTGGAATTAATCAGAGGGTATGTGATACGGAATAATTTTGATCGCAACAAAATATACTCTAAATCAAAAAATACAAAGAAATTCTTGAAACTAACCTATAAATTATTTGGAGATGAATATGGAAGAAATATTATAGTTGATGCCTTACTTCGTCTAGCAGATAATAAAAGGTTTATTTTCAACGTAAACTATTTGAAAAAGTATAAGAAAAAGCTTTCTCGAAAAGCAAAAGCTAAATTAAGTAAGTTTCCTATTTAATCGATATTTTCAACTCTTCTCATAGAATATATTTCCTTTTCAAATTAGAAAGCTTACCAGAAAATAATATATTTATAGAAAATATTATTAGGGTTATAAATTGAAATTAAAGAAGAGGTTATTAATAAATGACAGAAGTAGCGAAAACCTTTCCAGATGCAGTGGTGTTAGATATCAATCTTACTACCAGTCAAACATCAAAAAGAATAATTCCAGGAGATACTTACAAATTATATCCTGGGGGATCCGCATTAGGTGTTTATTTATTACTTCAAGATTTAAAGCCAAAAACAGATCCTTTTTCACCTGATAATCTACTTGTATTTTCGGTGTCTCTTTGTACTGGACTTCCTGTAAGTGGCACGAGTCGTCTAACAACTACAACCAAAAGCCCCCTAACTGGAGGAATTGGAGATAGTCAAGCAGGGGGAGACTTTCCTGCCTTGTTAAAAGCTAATGGGTATGACGCGATTATTTTTCGCGGAAAATCAGAAAAACCATCTTATGTATATATAGATGGTGATAAAGTTGAAATTAAGGATGCTAAAAATATTTGGGGAAAAGTTACAGGTGAATCTGAGGAAATAATAAAAAAGGAATTAGATGAGAGCAAAATTGAAGTTGCTCAAATTGGTCCTGCTGGTGAAAATTTGGTTAAATATGCATGTATTATAAATAAGAAGACAAGAGCAAATGGGAGAAATGGTACGGGAGCAGTTATGGGCTCTAAAAACCTAAAGGCTGTAGTCGTTCAGAGGAGGAAAACCATAACCGCTTTTGATAAAGATGGATTGAATACTTTACTCACAGCCCCAGAGTTGAAAGCTAGAATCAAAAGATTTTCTGAGGGTTTTGGAAAAAATGGTACAAGTTCATCGATAATCCCTATGAATACAAGTGGTTTTCTTCCTACAAGGAATTATTCTGAAGGATTTTTAGAGGAAGCTGTTAAAATTGATGGAAGAACAATGGATGAGGTAGGCTTCTTGAAAGGAAGAGAAACCTGTTATGCATGCGCAGTAAGATGTAAAAGAGTAGTTGATATTCCTGGTAAGGTAGATCCACAATATGGAGGTCCTGAGTATGAGACGTTAGCAACTTTTGGATCTTATTGTGGGGTAACCGATTTAGAAACTATTTGTATATGCAATCAACTGTGTAATATGCACGGTCTTGATACAATCTCAACGGGAGCAACGATTGCTTTTGCAATGGAATGCTTTGAAAATGGAATTTTGAAACGAGAAAATACTGATGGACTGGAACTTAAATTTGGAAATCACGATATTCTCCCAACACTTGTAGAAAAGATCGCTAAACGAGAAGGCTTAGGAGATCTCTTAGCAGAAGGCAGCAAGCATTATGCTGAACATCTTGGTAAAGAAGCAAAATCTCTTTTTATGGGTGTAAAAGGGCAGGAGTTTCCCGCTCATATGCCCCAGCAAAAGCCAGGATTGGGAATAATTTATGCCGTGAATCCTTATGGAGCTGATCATCAAACAACAGAACATGATACAATGATTGCTATTCGAGGTGCTCCATTCAAAAGTCGGATTGATTTGGTTGGAGATTATAATCACTATGAGGTTTCAACAATTTTAGATGATAATAAAATTCGGTATATATTTGATGGGCAATGCTTCTATTCAATGCTCAACTCCCTTTCTCTTTGCACATTTGTGTGGGGATTTGCATGGCAGCTTTATGGACCTTCCCAAATATTGGACTTATGTAAATATGGGGTAGGGTGGGAGACAAATATGAAAGAGCTCCTTGAAATTGGAGAACGCTGCCTTAACATGATGAGGTATTTTAATGCACGAGAGGGGTTCACTAGAGTGGATGATAAGCTGCCAGATCGAGTCTTTGAACCTGTTCCTGAAGGTCCTGGAAAAGGAACTGGTATTGATAGAGAAGAATTTGCTATTACTCAAGAAAAATATTATAAAATAGCTGGATGGGACGAAAAAACAGGAAATCCTACTAAAGAAACCTTAAAAAGATTACAATTAGATTGGTTGCTTAATTAAACAAAAATCTTCCTTTTCTAAATTTTTTCTAATTTTTTCTTTGTAATACTAAATTACAATAGATACTAGTTTTTGTTTGAAATACTTTTTTAAGACTAATTGTAAAATATCCTCAAAACATTCTAAGACTCCTTCTCCGTTAATAGCACTTGTATATCTGGTATTAATATTTTTGTATTTTGGATAGTTAATTTCTTTTAAAAAATTCTCAGGATTAAATTTTAATTCCAAATCTAAATCTTGTTTGTTAAAAGCTATGAGAACTGGAATTTCTTCTATAAATTCATTAGAATATGATAATAATTCTTTCCAAGATATTATATTCCTAGAAAATACATCTTTATGAGAATCTAACACAAAAATTACCCCATCTACAGCTCGTAAGGTAGTTAGTCGTGTTATTAAGTAGAAATCTTGTCCTGTAGTAGTATAGATATGAATTTTAATACGCCAATCTTGATTTTGAAATGTTACTGTACCATAGTCAAAAAATAATGTTCTATTAACAGTACTTTCGATGCTACATATCTCTTCATCTTTCCCGAACAAGGAAAATAAAGCTTTAATAGATGTAGTCTTACCTGAAAGAGCAGGTCCAAAATAAACGATCTTGATACTTAATGTTTTGTCTACATGATCTATAATCATATTGTTTAGTTTTAATCTACATTTTTAAAAACCAATTTTTTACTTAACTTGGCATCCGAACTATCTATTGAAAATTCATTAATTTTTAAGAAATATTTTAATGTTACTAACTATATCTCTACGATTTTAAGTGTAATCTTTCCATAGATCATCTATTTTCTCCCCAAGTTTGTCCCATTCCCAGATAATATTCAACCCAAAATATGCTCTAATAAGATCTGTCAAAAAATAGAGATAATGCTTTCTAATCCTCTTAAATTTAAGAGAATCTTCTATATGTTTCATAAGAGTTCTTGGAGAAATTGGTTTTTTAGGATCGCTCCTCTCATAATAGTTAAATAAGTATTTTGTTAAAATGTAAATTCCTTCGAGTTTCTCTTTTAAATCAAGAACACATGAATTATTATCTTGATTGTTATAGAATGTTCTTACTAGATCCGTTTCATACTTTAATTGGTGTGAATTTATTAGTTTCTGCGTTTCATTAATAATATCCTTTTCTTGCATGGTAACATATCCTTCATACAATTGTTTATTTTTCTTGTACTGTGACTTAGACTTAATGAGAATTTCACCAGTAAATGATTTTTGAAATATATAATCAATTAAATTGTATAAATCAGGAATTAGGTGGGTGGATTCCTTTTTCATTAGAATTAGAATTTTCTGACGAAATAAGCATCCATGAATAATATAGATTAAAACTTCTGGTGGAATCTGTAATTTTATATTAACTATTGTCTCTTCCTTAGGTTTCCCTGTAAATGGTAAAGCAAAAAGCTCAAAATATTTTTCATATACTTCCAAAAGTGAATTTTTAAATTTATTATAACCCAAATCTTCTAATCTCTTTCGAGTTTTGCGTTTTTCATATAAAATTTTTGGCAATTCTTTAAGATTTTTTAATTCGTGGGCAAATTCCTGAATTATCTGGGATTTAAGCTTTAATGACTTGAAATTTTCATTTGACTGCTCATCTACTAAAAAAGTGATCATAAATTCTTCAAATCCACTTCTGGCAAATTTAGAGGATATGTAAAATCTATAATTTAAGGTCTGAAAGTCTTCAAATGCAATCGGAAATGGTTTTTCCCCACCTCCATAACCCAATAACATGTCCAATAATATTCCATCAAAGGGATTAAACTCATGCTTGCTAAAAAATAATTTGGGACCTTCTACTTGATCAAAATAAAAAATGTATAATCTTCTGGTATAATTATTTTCTTTCAATTTTCTCTCAGTTATAAAAAATTTAATATTTATGTTTTAAAAGCTCTAGATTTCAAACTTCTGTAAATTAAAAAGAATTCAATTGAAAAAAGTAACTTTTATTTAGAATCCAATCAAAGTAGAATAGAAGGTGATTTTTTATGGTCTTAAAAACAGTTATTACTGAGATGTTTGGTATTAAACATCCAATCGCCTGTGCAGCTATGGGACCCTTCAGAACAACCGAATTGGCCATAGCAGTTTCAGAAGCGGGAGGTCTTGGTATGATCTCTCACGCAAACCAATCTATGGATGGTAGAGAACCAGATTCTTTAATTGCTTTGAAAAAAAATCTTGATTTTGTAGTAGAGCATACAGATAAACCTTTCGGGTTCAACATAAGGACGTCAAGACTTACTGTAAATTGTGACAACCTAATTACTGAAACATCAAAACATATTATGGCAAATCCTAAATTAAGAGAACAATGCCTATATGCACTCACTAGTGCAGGCTCAGCAAGAAGGATGCCTGATAACAAGGCATTTCAGAAATTAAGGGAAAGTACAGAGATTAAACATTTTCATGTTGCACCCGCGCTCTGGCTAGCGGATAAATGTGTTGCAGCAGGATGTGACGGGTTGGTTGTAACAGGATTCGAAGGAGGAGGTCACCAATCTTATGAGAAAGTTGGAGGCATTGTTTTATTACAACAAGTACAAGAAAAACACCCTGATATTCCAAAAATCGCTTGTGGTGGTTTCGCAACAGGAGTAGGTATGGCAGCAGCGTTAGCTCTCGGTGCTGGAGGAATTGCTATGGGATCGAGATTTATTGCATCGAAAGAGAGCGAATTTCATGAAAATTATAAGAATGTGGTGCCTCCTGCTAAAGCGTCAGATACAATTATCAGAACAGGTAGTCTAGGAACCATAAGGTATTGGAGAAATAAATATGCCTTATCAAAAGGTTTAGTAGAGAGTAAAGAAGAAAAAATGGCTGAAGAAAAAGCAAGGGAAGATCACCGTTCTGCTATATCACAAGAAGATCTTGCTGAAGAATTAAGAAAGGATTCAATAGCTGCTTTCGCTGCGTATCAAGGTGACATGGAGAATGGCGGGGTATTGTTAGGACAGAGTATTGGAATAGTAAATCAAATTGAAAATGTTTCAGATATTATTGAACGGGTAATAAAAGACGCTGAAATAGCATTAAGAAAAGCGAATAGCGTTATACAATAACCATTATTCAACATTTTTTTTTATATTATTTCTTATGACATTCCTGTAAATTTAGATTATTGTCTGCTATTAAATTTGGTTTTATTGATCATCAGTTCTTCTTATAGCTTTGATTAATTGGCGAGTTCCATACACAATTATTACGATTCCTATTATTATAAGAGCAAGGGCAATAAAAAATAAAATAGTGTCTAAGATAATCTCTTTAACATTAGTTATTTTTCTTCGCTAAAAAACCGATCCTTTAGGTTTGGCAATGGTATTGATATTAAATAAATTAAAACTATATCTCATATTTCATTACTATAACTACTCACTAGATTAAAGTTAAATATAAGATGATAAACATGGGTAAAATTTTAGACCTTGCTGAAGATTTATGGGTAGGGAGGAAAAATACACTTTCTTATCATCCATTCGGTGTACCTCGTGGTCTTGAACTCATAGATGAATATAATTCACAACGAACATGGTTTTATCGAGGATTCTCCAATTCTATAATAAGAGAAACGAATGATGGTTTGATCGTTATTGACCCAGGAGCAGATTTTGATGTTGAAAGGAAATTTAGGGCGATCAGAGATGTGACAACTCAAAAAGTCCATACCGTAATATTTACTCATGGTCACGTGGATCATGTGGGAATAAAACCTTTTTTAGAGGAGTGCAAGAATGAAGGTTGGGAAAGCCCTCGGATTATTGCTCATGAAGCAATCGTAGATCGTTTTGATCGATATAAATTAACAAATTCCTGGAATGGGTTTATTAATCTCCGGCAATTCAGAGGAGGCAATGGAGAAGCTGCTTTTAAATATAATTTTGATTATCCAAATATTACATATGACGACAAATTAACAATTAGAGTTGGTGATGTAGAAATCCAACTAAAACATTCACGAGGGGAGACTGATGATCACACTTGGGTCTATTTCATTGATACGAGGATATTATGTACAGGTGATTTATTTATTTGGGGAATCCCAAACGCTGGTAATCCTCAAAAAGTCCAACGCTATGCTTATGAATGGGCTATAGCATTACGAGAAATGATACAATTTAATCCTAAGATTTTATGTCCTGGACATGGAGTTCCTATTATTGGACAAGAAAGAGTTAAAGAAGCACTAAATGATACTGCTCTCTTATTGGAATCACTTCATTCTCAGACAATCTCTCTTATGAACGATGGTGCAACATTAGATAAAGTTATTCATTCTGTGAAACCTCCTGATGAGTTACTAGATAAACCATATCTTAAACCGATTTATGATGAACCCGAATTTATTGTTAGGAATATCTGGCGATATTACGGAGGATGGTATGACGGAACTTCTTCTCATCTAAAACCTGCACCTGAAAATGATCAGGCAAAAGAAATTGCAAATCTTGCTGGAGGTGCAGAAAAATTGGCAGAAAGAGCACTAGAACTTACGAATGAAGGTAAATTGAGGTTGGCATGTCACCTCGCAGAATGGGCTTGGTTATGCTCACCGAACGATGATCATATTAAGGAAATGACTTCAAGAGTTTTTATAGCTCGAGCTAAATCAGAAAAATCAACAATGGCTATTGGGGTATACTTATCAACTGCAAGAAAGATGGGTGCCGATATTGAAAAAGAAATGCCAGGAAGAACCATCATACAAGCCCAAGAGTTAAGAAATCAGTTGAAGTAAAATGTCTTGAGATATATTTTTTAATAATAATTAAAATTAATTCAGTTAGATAATGAGTGGTTAGAATATATTAGAATTCTTACCTATTTTAAATTTAGTCTTGGTTATCAAATATAGCTTTTCAAACCAATTGTTAAAATTTAAATAGATGATACTTCATTTTAATTTTGGGTAATTTGACACAAATGTTGGGGTGATGATATGAGTAATCACCTAATTGATTTATGGATATTAGATGAAGAAGGAAGAGTAATTTATAGTAGAGCTGATAAACTATACCCTGATGATCATTTAGTTGGTAGATTGATTAGTGCTCTTTATACTTATACTCAGGGTAGGTTTGATGACCCCTTACTTCGGTTTACTACACCCAAACATCAATACTATATTATTGAGCAGCAAGGAATCTTATTTACAGGAAGATTTCCTCGAGATAAGACGGTTAAAGAAAATACCATCTTAAAAGATTTGCAAAAAATTAGAGACATGTTCTTCAAACGATTTACAAAAGAAGATTTAGACGCTAATAACTATGATATTGAAAAGTTTATAGATTTTTAAGGGGAGATAGAACTTTTTAGTACATGTATAATTTTAAATCAACTGAAGTTTTTAATGATTCTATTTTAAAAGAGATAAATTTGGAATATAGGCAGCTCTGTGGTTATGGGTATGAACATCATATTATTTTGAGCAATCTATTCCTCTTTCCAGCATGGTTAGAATGCAAATTTTTTAAGCTTATCAATTGTTTCTGAATCAAATTTAGAAAGAGCATAGGAAGCCACAGGTACAATACAACCACAATTTTCACATAATAATGAAGAATTTCCCATTACACAAAATTTACGCTGACCATTCGGATAATAGCTTTTTATTCCTCCCCTTTTAAAAATGCAATGTGGTACAAATTCCTTTGATTTATACAATTCAAGCATTTTCTTAGAGATTAAAATAAAATCATCATAATTCTTCATAACATTTAGTATATTTTTAACTGTATAATTCATTTTTTCTCCTATTACTAACAAGGGATCATTAGGATAACCTGTATACATAAGAAAGAAAATTCCAGAAACTCCTGAATCATAAGCAATCTTAACCACTTTCTCAATTTCCTTATAATTTATTGCTGTTATAGTTGTAGAAATTAAAATTCGTTTGTCGTCTTTAATGTTATTAATAACTTTTTGGAATATATTTCCTCCTCTAATATGATTATGCATTTCTTCTCCACCATCTAAACTCACCCAGTAGATAGGTTGTTTATGATGATCAAACCAAGGTAATTTTATAATCCCATTTGAAGCAATTTGTACAGAAGGAAATATCTTTATTGCTTTATGCAATAATTCCATTCTAAGAGTAGGCTCTCCTCCAGTTAATGAAGCACTTCTAATTCCATGATCTCTATGATAGTTAAATACCCTTATCCATTGTTCATCAGTTAATTCGCGTCTATTCCCTGTGATATTAGTATCTAATTCTTTAACAGAAGAAATAAAGTAACAATGTTTACAATTCAAATTGCACCGCCATGTTAAATCATAGTTTACTCCTAATGGTATTTTTTTTATTCTATGTTTTAAATAATAAGGTCCATAAGAAAATCCCTTTACAATATTTTCTATAGTAAATAATTTCAGTTTGGAGATCTTTCTCTCACCCTACTATTATGTTATTAAGAAAGACATTTAAAGTTTTTATTCAGTAGAAATATCATGGCAGATAAGAATTTTGATGCGTTGGACTTTCTTTTTGATAAAGGAGCATAAATGATAAAAATTTTAGGGAAATTAACTTCTTTTATTTACAATTTAAACTAATTAAAAATTATATTGAATTTGATATTAAATTCACATAGAACATTTAAATATAAATAAAAATAAAATAAAATCATAGTTTAATCTTTAAAATTTATGAGGATCAATAACTATGCCATATTTTAATAATGATGGAATTAAAATATACTATGAAATTGAAGGCGAAGGTCCACCAGTGATAATGATTCATGGATGGGCTGCGAGTCTAGAAGGAAATTGGAAAGCAACTAAATGGGTAGACGTTCTGAAGGATAGCTATAAATTAATACTTTTAGATTGTCGTGGGCATGGCAAAAGTGATAAACCTTTGGATCCGGCCCAATATGGCGCACTTATGACTGACGATATAATAAAGTTACTTGATCATTTATCCATCGAGAAGGCTAACTTCTTTGGGTATTCTATGGGTTCAAGATTAACTTTAGAAATGTTACTCCGTAAACCAGAACTCTTTATTAGTGCTATTCTTGGTGGATTTGCACTTCAGTTTCCTAGTGAAGAAGAAAGTTCAGCAGCTCAAACCCGAATGAATGATATGGTTGAAGCTTTAAAAGCAAATGCTGATGATATAAAAAATCCAGCAGCTCAGAGAATTCGACGTATAATTTCGGCTTATAAAGATTTCGATTTACAAAATTTAGATGCTTTAACAGCCGTTTTGAAGGGTGGTCTTCTGAGAAATTCAACCCAAACTAATGAACAAAGAAAAGAAGCTCTTAAAAAAATCAATGTACCCGTTTTGACTGTTGTTGGATCTGATGATTTTCCGGGGGATAAGACTATAGTAGCTCAAATAGTTCCAGATGCTTGTCATTTTCAAATTCAAGGCAAAGATCACATAAACGTTGTCCCTGATCCCAAGTTTCATATGATGGTAAAAGCTGTTCTGGATTATGTAAACAAAAACTAGCTCGATATAAACCTAAAACATAAAAATTGGATAATATATCCTTTATAATTTTTATTTTTTTAAGATTAAAAAAAAATGTTATTGATAAAATTTTACGTCTTCTTCTATACTTGAGATAAAATCCTTTAGTTTAACTCCAAATTCGACATTTCCATCTCGATCTCTAACAGCAACAGTTTTTGCTTCTATTTCTTTATCTCCTACAGAAATTATATACGGTATTTTTTGTAATTGAGCATCTCTTACTTTAGCTTCCATTCTCTTTGGGCTTAAATCGACATCTGATCTAATATTTGCTTTCAAGATCTTGTTATTTGTGTCTAATGCGTATTCAATATTCCTATCAGTGATTGGGATGATAATTACCTGAACTGGGCTTAACCATATTGGCAATTTACCCGCATAATGTTCAATAAGTATGGCTATAAACCTATCAACTGCTCCATAAATTACCCGGTGAATCATAACTGGACGATGTTTTTGACCATCCTCACCTATATAAGTTATGTTGAACCTTTTAGGAATATTGAAATCAACCTGTATGGTAGCAAGTTGCCACATTCGACCAATTGCATCCTTAACATCAACATCAATTTTAGGACCATAAAAAGCACCTTCTCCCTTTTTTATTTTATATTTTATATCATGCTTTTCTAATGCTTCAATGAGGGAATTCGTAGCATGATTCCATATATGATCATCTCCTATTGCTTTAGCTGGTTTGGTGCTTATATGATAGACCCATTCTTTAAACCCAAAAGTTTTATAAAATAACTCTACCATATCAATGACATTAATAATTTCATCAATCAATTGTTCAGGTAACATAAAAATATGTGCATCATCTTGAGTAAATCCTCTAACACGGAATAATCCGTGAAGTGCACCAGACATCTCATATCGATGAACAGTTCCATATTCAGCAAATCGTAGCGGTAATTCCTTATATGAGTAGGTTCTCCGATTATAGATCATCATATGCCCAGGACAATTCATAGGCTTCACATACCATTTTTCTCCTTTGACATCTACAGGATACATATTTTCCTTATAATACTGAATATGCCCACTCGTTATCCATACATTTTCTCGAAAGATATGGGGAGTTTTTACTATAGAATATCCTGCCTTTTTGTGCTGCTTTTTCCAGAATTTTTCAAGAATATCCCAAAGTATCGTACCTTTTGGATAGTAAATTGGCATTCCTGGCCCAAATTCTTCAGCGGTACCGAACAAATCTAATTTTGATCCTAAAATTCTATGATCTCTTTTTTGTGCTTCCTTTAACATTTGAAGATGATTTTTTAACTCTATCTTATTAAAAAACGCAACACCATATATTCTTTGTAAAGATTCACGCTCAGCATTCCCCCTCCAATAAACTGAAGATACTTTTAATAGTTTCACCGCTTTTACTTTTCCGGTAGATGAAATATGTGGTCCTCTACAGAGATCCTTAAAACCATCTATTCCTAAGGAATAAAAGGACACTGAAGTTTCATCCAATTCGTTTAATATCTCCACTTTAAAACTGTTCTTTTGATGTTTTTCATAATAATCAACTGCTTTAGATTTGCTTATTATATTATGTATAAATGGGATGTCTTTTCTAATCAACTCTTGAATCTTATCTTCAACTTGAATTAAATCATCTTCAGAAAAGGATTTTTCAAGGTAAAAATCGTAATAAAAACCTATTGGATCAATTACTGGACCAATTGTAGGCTTCGCATTTGGAAATAACTCTATAACTGAGGATGCCATAATATGTGCTGCACTATGGTTTAAAACACGGAGAGCTTCATCAGATTCAGGAGTTAAGATCTCAAGATTACCATCTTCCTCTATTTTATAATGTAAATCTACAAGCCTTCCATTGACTTTTCCAACAATGGCGGCATCGGCTAATCGTTGACTTATTATTTTAGCAATCTCAATAACACTCTTCCCTTTTTCAATCTCAATCCTTTTGTTATCTGGCAAATTAATTAGCACTGAAGAATCACCTTTTTAGAGAAATTATAAATAATTACAGAAACCAGAAGACTAAAGTGAAATAAGGGTAAAGAACAAGATTTATCTCTTTGTTTCACATTCACCTAGCATTTTGATCATATAATATGATCCCTAAATAACTAAAAAGATTTACTATTGTTCAAGAGAAAAACTCCTTTTTTAGAATCCGAACTCGACCATGAAAAAAGAGCCTTCTTACAGGAAAATCAGAATAAAATTGTATAGGAAGTTAAGCTCTTCCATTTTTATTGGAGAGTTTTTACAATGTTCGAAAAGTGCACCTCAATTCTTTAAAAGCACAATTGGCGTAATAAACATGAAAATTAAAGGTTCAATGGTAATTGATGAAAAATGAATTCAAAGAAACTTTTATCAAAGAAATTTCTTTTTATTATTATAGTACTTGGAAGATATTTAGATTTAATAATGGAGGATATACGAGAAATCTCTTTATAGATAATAGTATATTGTTTTTAACTGATTTAGATGATAGCTTAGAAATCCTCGAAATTTCCAATATACCACCAACTCAAAATCCAAGCTTTATAATACCAGTTATTATAACTTTTAGTATATTAGGTGTAATTTTGATCATTTCAGTTATTTTTAGATTAATTATTAAAAGAAAAGTTTAGTTAATTTATTTGTATGTATCTAAATATACTAAATCTTTATAGATTCAATATATACAGTAAATACCAAATTTACGAAAAAGTATAACGATTAAATAACATTGAATCTTAATTTTATAGTGGCTTGTTAACAATCTAGTCAACAAGTAATCCAATAGTAATTTTGTATCTTATTGATTAAGATGCGATTTAGCCTTAATTTAGAAGAAGGTGAATTATAAATGAAAAAAAATAGAAAATTCAAATTTTTATTAGGAATAATAATTTTGATAATTTTTAGTAATTTTATACGATTTTCAATTTTAGAAAAAAGTGGGCATTATTTCAGGAATTTAGATGATCCAACTCCAGATCTTAATAATACAGATGAATACCATGTTGTTTCAGTGACCGGAACTAATGAAATTTTAACAGATCAACTGATGTATGATGATGAGATCAAATATGAAATAAATAATAATTACTCAAGTACCGGGAAAGGTTTTGATGGATATACTTTTGGTTTTAATAGAGGAAGTGTTTCAACAAATGCTCTTACAGTAACTCCAACAGAGGGAATGGCCGTAAAAGATGATGCTGTAATATATTCTACATGGGCCGTTCGAGGTGGCGTAGCTGGAGCAATGACTTTTTGGCAAACCTTTACCTTTAATTTAAATAATTTACAGACCCCCTGGAATGAAAGCTTATATCTCTTAGGATTTACTCTACATTATGATATATTTTGGGATGCGTATAATTTAGATAGCATGGATAGATATCCATGGTCTAATCTATATATCCTAAATAATGAATTGAATCAATGGGAATTAATTAAAGAAGAGCCTTTTATAGATGGTAGCTGGGTTGATAGCAACAGTTCTAAATTTTGTCCAAAAGAAACCGATCCTAGTTTATTTACCAAAAAATATATTTCTAATAATAGAAGAATACAGTTTAGATTTAAGGAATATAGTGATTGTAGTCGATATAATTTAGATAACGCATTTCATACAATACACTGGGATTTCTTAAGCTTAGATATTTTTTACCTTAATAGCGAACGAGAAGTAGAGTTTCATTTTACTAATGGATTGCTTGACGGAGAGAACGATTTTTATTTATGGTTTCAAGGGAATACTAAGGGAGGTATTGCTCAATTAATTGTGAATAACGAAAGTATATTTCCTCTCTGTATGTCTGAATCTACAGTTAGATCACAGTTTCCTATGAGTGTAATATTAAATGATATAAGCTCAATTAAGATAAAATTTCAAACTGCAAGCTCTTTAGTAATAGACTATTTATTCCTAAAACTAATTGAAATTCCAGCTATGAACATAGAAATTTTATCCCAAATATTTTCTACAGAGAAATTTAATATAACTTTTTTTGTTTATAATGATAGCGGTCAAGGAATTGATTTTGCCACAATACAAATGTCGTGGAATGGAACTGATGTCTCAAATAATATTCAGAATCTTGGGGAAGGATTATATCATGTATCACTAGATCCTATTACTACACTTCCAGGTGAAGATCCAATATTACTTAATATGACATTATTTGCAGATGGATATAAGGATAAACAGTTTGAAACTTATCTTGCGGTAGATCCTGACACCCTTTACGGAAAGGACTCTCGTCCCCCGATCACGCCTCCAGAAGTAATTCTTACAACTATTCTGATAACTTTTGGTTCTATTGGAGGATTGATTGGCTTAATTATTTATCTTTTCAAGAGAAAAGGAACACCAAAACAATATTAATAATATTCTTTTTTTTAATTTCAAATTTATGCTAATGGAATTTTTGACACAGTAAAATTAAGAGTGAAAAAAAGTTATAATACTCTTTTTATGTTTTTGGCAAGTGCTTTCGCATCCTCGTCTGAAACCTCGAGAATTTTGAACATTACCTCGGGATTGATGATTAATGCCACATCAATTACTTTTGTAGGCAAATCACAGTCTCAATTCTAATACAGTAATATTTATACACCTATCTAAAGAAAGGAAAATTTCGAATTATTTCATAACATATGGATTATTCCTATAATATTTATAAAAATTATATAATTAGTCATTTAGGGTGATAATTAATATGAAAGAAAACTTTTGTCTTACTTCTAAAGATGTAATTCAGGCAGCTATAAAAGCTTCAGATAAAACGATAAAGGATTTTGAAGTTGATCAAAATGTGATGATTATCTTTTCTACCGGTTTACTGAATCGATTGAAAGAAAAAGCTAATTTAAAGGAATCAGATTGGTTATTACCATATCATCCTTATGGTGGGGGAAAATTGCACCGTGGTAATTATCAAGGGATTCCCATCTCTATAATATTACCATCTATGGGAGCATCACTAATGGCGTCAGTAGCAGAGGATTTGATATATTGTGGGGCTAAAATAATCTTGCTTGTATGTGGTTCATGGGGGATAGGTGAAAATGTAAAACTACTTGATTATATCATCCCTACACATGGTCTCGGATCAGATGGAACATCTTTACATTATGGAAGAAAACCAAGTGAAGAAATCGAATTAAACAAAGAGATTATTGATATGTTCATGGAAGAAACCAAAAGAAAAGCTGATAATTACCATATTGGAAAGAATTTTAGCAAGGAAGCCTTCTATCGGATAAATAATAAAGAAATTATAGAATTACAGAAAAAGGGATGTATTTCAATGGAAAATGGAGAAATCAATGTTTTAGCGGCAATATGTAATATGAATATGATAAAATTTGGTGCAATTTTTTATAGTTATTATAATCCTCTTGAAGGATGGGATATTTCTTGGAGAGATAATCGATATAGAGATTGTGTAAACTTAGAAGGAGATATTGCTTTAGCAACTATGAAAAGATTAAAAAAATAAAAGAAATAATGGGTGAATATTACGAATTTTGGGATAATACTTCATGTAACCGCACCGTATGCAAATTGGGAAACATTCTTAAATATTACTCAAGAAGCTGAGCAGCTTGGTTATGATTCAGTTTGGGTTTCTGATCACTTGATCTCTCCAACAGGTAATTTTCATGGCTTAGAAGCATGGACTATATTATCCGCATTAGCATCACATACGAATACAATTCGATTGGGAACATATGTTCTTTGTAACCAATTCAGGCATCCTTCATTATTGGCAAAAATGGTT
>JBHLNR010000001.1:0-77113 GCA_048941385.1 Promethearchaeota archaeon | reverse complement strand
AGATTTGTGAATAATATTGTTTGTGCTAATGCGATTGCATATTCTTCCGCTGTATAGGTTATACCCCAAATTTCTGTCGCAGTTATTAATCCTTGATCAGTCCAAGCGGGTATCAGTACGCCCCAGAGTAGCAAATAGAGAGTTATATCTGTTATTGAGGTATAAATCCCAAGTAAAAGGACAGGACCTTTAATCTCAGGTATTAATGTAAATCCTTTTCTTGGTTTATCCTTCATAACATCTGGATCTGTCGGTGTTAAACCAAGCACCATAGCTGGAATTCCATCTGTAGCTATATTGAGCCATAAAATCTGAATGGGCGCAACAGGAAGGGCTAAAAATACGTTTTCAAGTAGCTTCATAACGATATAAGCAGCAAGGATTAAAAAAATCTCATCAAAATTTGTACTTAACATATAACGGAAAAATCCTTTAGTTGTTTCAAATATTCCACGACCTTCTTCTATTGCATTTACAATTGTCGCATAATTATCATCTATCAAAATCATTTCTGAGGCTTCTTGAGTTACTTCTGTACCTTTTAATCCCATTGCGACACCCACGTGCGCTCCTTTCACAGCAGGAGCATCGTTTACACCATCACCTGTCATCGAAACCACTAAATCTAATTCCTTTAGTCTTCGTAAAATTCTCAGCTTATGTTCTGATGTAACCCTTGCAAAAATATCGACAGTTTTAACTTTTTCGCGTAAATCATCATCATTCATTTCTTCTAATTCAACCCCTGTTATAGCTTCACTAGATTGTGTTAATCCAATTTCATGTGCAATTGCAATAGCGGTTATTTTATGATCACCTGTGATCATTATCGTTCTGATACCTGCGTCTCGAGCTTCTTCAATTGCATCTTTTACTTCATCCCTTGCAGGATCTATTATCCCTGCTAAACCAAGATAAATATAATCAGCTTCTATTTCTTCTTCTCTATATCCCTCATTTATAGGTTTATAGGCAATTCCTAAGACTCGGAGCGCATTCTTTGCAAATTCTTCATTTTTCTGTAAAATGAGATCCTTTACGTCACTAATCGCTTTTTCTTGACCATCTAAGATTGCTTTACCAGCGTTATTTAATAATACATCAGGAGCACCTTTAATTAATGCATACATTTGATTGTCAATTTTTGAGACAACTGACATCATCTTTCTATCAGAACTAAAAGGAATTTCGTCTATTTTTTCAGATATTGTATCCAGTTCCATTTTCATGGCTAATACTTTTAATGAGATCTCTGTTGGATCACCGACTACATCAGTATCATTAGTACCATTATCTTTAGGGGATACATTTGAATTATTACAAAACATACAAACTTCGAGAAATTTTCTCAAATATTTGTCTTCTAGAAATGAAACTTGATTTCCCTTATCACTAATAATCTTCCCTTCAAGAGCATACCCTACGCCTTCAACATTATATTCCTTACCTCCTAAAAACACTTTTACAACCGTCATTTCATTTTTTGTTAAAGTCCCCGTTTTATCTGAACAAATAACATTAACTCTTCCTAAAGTTTCAACAGCAGTGAGTTTCCGTACCAAAGCATTACGATCAGCCATTTTACGCATTCCTAAAGACATAACAACTGTAATTACTACTATTAATCCTTCAGGTACGGCTGAAACTGCTAAACTTATTGATATTTCGAATGCTTCAATAAGCTCTTCAAAATTAAACTCTGTAAATAGTAATATAATTAGTTCAATTAGAAAAACTGCAGCACAGATAACGAGAATTACAATACCAAGAAGTTTTCCGAATCGATTTACTTCTTTCTGAAACGGACTAAGTTCAATTTCTTCTTCTTGTAAACTCTCTGCTATTTTACCTACTTCAGTGTTCATTGCTGTTCCAATAACAATTCCCTCTCCATTTCCTCGAGTGATTATAGTATTCATATATCCAAGATTAGTCCTGTCTGCTAATATCATTTTCCTGTCAACAGGTTTTATTTGTTTCTTCACTGGTTTTGATTCCCCTGTAAGAATTGCTTCATCAACATATAGTGAAAATTCCTGATATATTCTTATATCTGCAGGGAATTTATCTCCTTCTTCAAAAAGAGCTATATCCCCCGGTACGACTTCCTCTACGCCAATCTCTATTACTCGACCACCTCTTCGAACCTTTGCAAAATGAGGCGCTAGTTTCTTTAAACTTTCAAGAGACCTTTCAGCTTGATACTCCTGATAGAAACCTAATATAGCATTAACTATTAAAATTGCTGCAATTACAACAGCATCAGTATATTCTGAAGGCCAGATATAACCAGATACGTTCGATTCATAGATTCCAATCAAAATTGAAATGAATATTGCGAAAATTAGAAGATATATAAGGAAATCTTTAAATTGTCCGATGAATATTTGCCAAGCTGTTTTACCTTTTTCCTTAATTAATTCATTTCTACCGTATTTTTCAAGCCTGATTTCAGCTTCTTTTTCAGTCAAACCATTTTCAATAGAAGTTTCCATTTTATCTGCTACTTCTTGAAAATCGATTGCATGTGATTGAATATTTTCCATTTTTATTACACGGAATATAATTTTTCTTTAGATGTTTTTATTAAAAGAAACATAAACATATAAGGTCATTATTTGATTTAATAAATTTAAATTCTCTTATAGGTTTTTACAATAGAAATACTAATATATTATCAAATTGCATTTGACAAATTATTGATTAACCCTTTGACATTTTTTTAAAGACCTTAAGAATTAAAAATATAAAATTTATAAATATCTTAATTAGTAAAATTAATAATTTTTTTGAAATAACATAAAGTACAATCGAATTCGATTAATATGAGACCCTCTCGAGTATTTAGATTCCTAATTCGTATTTTTATCCTTCTATTAATGATATCGGTAACTATTGTGGCGTTATTGGGTGGTTTATCCGCAGTATTGATACTATCAAATCAAGATAATTTTGGAGTTGATACAGATAATGCAGAGTTTAATATTGATATAAATAACTCGACTCTCAAAATTGAAAATGTTAACTTTTCCTTACCTTTTAACCTTACTAATGCTGGATTTTTCGACTTAGAAAATCTTCAATTTGAAGTTCAGATAGGATTAAACTATAGTCATATAGATGGAGGGGGACCTGGGATAAATGAAACTAGGATTGCCAAAATTTTTAACATAACTCAGAATTTTGGTGATATCCCTAAAGGAGTATTTGCTAATTTTACATTTATTGGGACAAATAGCAGTTTTCTTTATTATAATTGCCCAGATCCTCTCACCGAAATAAATTGGTTTAGGGGCCCTCCTGCTATAGAATTTTATGCCAATTTTACAATAAGTTTGGATTATTCTCTAGGCATGCATTCTCTATCCATAACCATTATAAATCAAAAGATTGGTGATTTTACACCATAGGAGGCTATAAAGATGGGCGCTGTTAAAAATATGATAAAAGGATTTATTTTTACTGGGATTTATGTCACATTTACTATAGTTCTTCCCTTGGTTTTCTTCACATTAATTTTTAGTATTGAAAATTTACCATTAGAATGGGAACAACAAGATCAAAATAATATTAAGTTTTGGCTAGTTGCTTTTGGATTGTTGGTTAGTGGATTGGCTTTTTTCAAATATTCCAGTCCAAAACAATCAATTAGAAAAGCAATTTTTGCTCTAATTCAAGTCATTGTAAATTGTTTATATATCTGGAGTTATAGATTCTCCGGTGCTACTGAAATAACATTTGTTATCTACGACACTGGATTTTTTACTTTAGATCTTTCACAGATGATTCTAATTTATATGGGAATCTATTTCCTAACTATTATACTAAAAGTATATGATGTTATTGATTTTACAATTAATAGAGAGAAAATCCGAGAAAATCGGATGAAATAACAACAGAGGTGGAAAAAGAGGATTGATATTTGAAACATTGGACTTTTTAGACATATTAGCAGAAATAGCTAGTGCTATTATCCTTTTCTTTAAACGAATTATATCTCCAATAGGTGCCTTTCTTGTAGATTTAACAACTGCAGCTACACAGTTCTTCAAAGATAATCTCGGTTCGAGTCTAACTTTTTATATTGTTATCTGTGCAATATTAGTTGTTTCAGGTATCATTGTTAATATCATTTGGCCGGGAGATAGACCCGGAACTATCTTCTCTAAAGGTGTGGGAAAACTTGATGAGTTTGAAGTAAAAATCGGCGTTTCAGATGAAGATATAGTTGATGAAATAAAGAGATGTAAAGACTGCGGAAATCCAGTTGGCGATTCAGAAATCTGTCCGTTATGTGGAGCTCGTCAAATCTAAATTAGTTTTTATTCTAAATTTTATTTTTGTTAAATCATTTCTATCTTTAATTCAATAAAATATAATTAAGATAGACAACTAATCTTTAAAAAAACATAATATCTAATTGTAGGTTTTAAAAAAGAAAATTAAGAGTGAAAATAATATGGATTTTTCTTTGAATGAAAATCAAAAAATGTTAAAAAAAATAACAAGAGAATTTGCTGAAACATATCTGGTACCTGTTGCGAGAGAGAGTGACGAAAAACAAGAATTAGACCAAACCGCTTTTCAAAAAATGAAAGAATTGAAATATTTTGGAGCTTGTATTCCTGAAGAGTATGGGGGAGCTGGACTTCATGATGATACTATTGGATATTGTATTATTGTCGAGGAAATTGGGCGTGCGGATGCTGCTTGGGGACTCTCAATTGCAGTTCATAATAGTCTTGCCTCATATCCCATCTACAAGTTTGGAACTGAAGAACAGAAAAAAAAATTTCTAACCGACCTTGCAAAAGGTGATAAAGTCGGAGCTTTTTGTTTAACTGAACCAGATGCAGGCTCAGATGCTGGAGGAGTGCAACTAGTAGCGGAAAAAGATGGAAGTGATTATATATTAAATGGTACAAAGATATTTGCTACAAATGGAGGGATTGCAGATACTCTTCTGGTAATCAGTAAAACTGGTGAAAAAGATGGTAGGAAGCAATTGACTGTTTTCATTGTTGATACTGATACACCTGGTTATTCAGTTGGTGCTAAAGAAGATAAAATGGGTGTCCGAGGTTCTAACACATCCGAACTTATATTTGAGAATGTTCGAGTACCTGAAGAAAATATTTTAGGAGATATTGGAAATGGATTTCGACTCGCTATGCAAATCTTGGGATTTGGAAGAATTGCAATTGCTGCTCAGTCTGTGGGCTTAGGACAAGCAGCATTAGAAGCTGCAATTAAATATGCAAATGAAAGAGTTCAATTTGGTCAACCAATAGGGAGATTTCAGGCGATTCAATGGAAACTAGCAGATATGGCATGTGCTGTGGAAGCTGGACGTTTCTTTACATTTAAAGCAGCTTATATGTATGATAATCAAATGGATTACGGGCATGTCAGTTCTATGGCAAAGCTAGTTGCTTCTGAAGCAGCAATGCAAGCAGCTCATAGCGCTGTTCAAATTCATGGAGGTTATGGCCTGATGAAAGCATATCCAGTGGAAAGATATTTCAGAGACGCAAAAATGGGTGAAATATATGAAGGTACAAGTGAAGTTCAGCGAATGGTAATCGCAAATCACTTATTACGGAAAGGAGTTTAGTAAAATTAGTTAATAATGAATTATTTTATTTCTCTTATTATTTTTCAATATAATTTGAAACACTATTCTCTTTTTCTTTTCAAAATATCCTCCAAGCTTTTTAAGAGAAATTATTAATTGACTACTGGTAAGTTTAAATGTGTAATTGATCTAATTAATATGTAATAAGAATAGTTGTTTACGTTTTTTTCTACTGGATTATGAATTTCAATTATAATCTTGAGAGCTACAAAAATAAAAAAGATCTTACTGAGGAACTCAATTTCTATAAATCAATAATTTTAAAGAAAGTAAAAAGTGGAGATTATAATTCAGCTTTGGTAAAAATTCGATCCGCTTTGGTGCTATTGGAAGAATATAAAAAAGATTTTAAACTTGAAAAAGAATTTATTGATTTTTATGAATTGAGGGAAGAAGTACAAAAAGAATTATCAAGTCATCGAATGATATATGAACGTCGTTTTAATAATCTTTTAAGAGAGAAGCTTAATGAGTCTAATCTCGAAAATTTTTCACGACTCTTAGCTATGCTTAAAAGTGAAGTTGACCAAAATTTAGAAAGATATAATCTAGAAGATATTAGCATAAAAATAACCAAATATTTCAAATTCATAAAAAGATTGTATGAGATCCTTAGTTGTTACAAAGTCCTGAATTACCACGATGCTTCTGGAAAGATTTTTGATTTTGTTAAAGATATAAAAACTGAAAATTTCCCCAATTTAAAATTACTTATTTCTTTAGTTTACCAAAATCTTTTAAACTATAGATTATCAGAATTTTCGAAGGAATATGACAGGATCTCCCTATCCTTACTTTCAAATAGATTAGAAATTAATCAAGAAAAGTTGGTTGATTTTATAACATTGATTATGAAGCAACCTAAAAGCCCAATTAAGAGTTTTATTTTAGATACAGGGGAAATTAGCTTTAGAAAGTCAGGATTTTAGATAGATCCACCTTATATAATTAGAAATAGTATAATCTGGGGAGTTTTAAATTATTCTTTTTCATCTTCTGCATCTTCTGGTCTCTTTGGGCAAGAACTTAAATGTCTACCAAGTCTTACAAATACTTTTCCACAATAAGGGCATTTTTGTTTCTCTGTGGTGCTATCATCAGAAGTTACAATTTTTCCACTAGGTTTTTTCTTTTTTTTCTTTCTTGCTGGTATAATATCATCAATAGTTACATCATCAGGAGCAAATTCACAGTTTTGGACATGAGCTGGAAGATCATCAAACAATTCTCCACAGAATGGGCATTCAACCTCTGCAAATTCTTCTGAATCTTCCAGATCTGCTTTACCGGCTTTTCTTTTCTCAAATTTTATTGGTTCTTCTTCATCTTCTTCCTCAAATTCATCAATTGATAAGTCAATTTCTTCGTCAGTTTTTATAGCAGCAAGTTCAAATTCTTCCAATTTTATTTGTTTTTCTCTAATTCTCTTTTCAGCTATGCTTTTACTCTCTTCATATACATCTGAGAATCTTTTGTTATTTTTAACGGGATCGTATATAGCACATACTTGACAAACATAAGCTCGTGTTCCTAAGACTAAATTTCTTGAAGGGCAATAGGCTAATGATTGTAAACTATTCCCAATATCACCTTTAGGTTCAAGATGTTTGCAAACTATTTTTCTTGAATATTTAATTTTCTGTTTTCGTCTCGGGATGTTTAATCACCAAAAGAAGTATTTAAATTAGTATTTCCTAAAATATAATTTTTATGGAATTCAATCAGAATTAAGTAAATATATTAAAAATTATAGCGTATATTTTGGAGATCATCTAAGATTTTCTTTTTTATCCCAATATCCTCAAGATTTGGCAATAATTCTTCAATAATGTCCCTTAACTCAACAATTTTTTCTATAAGCAATTCTGGTTTGTTCCAAAAAGATGTTCGTAAAGGATGCATCTTTACTATTGCCTTATTATAATTTTCGATTGCAGCTCTATAAAATAAACAAGCATTTTCTAATTTACCTAGCCTTGAATGATAAATATTTCCAATCTTATTAAAACACATTCCTGCTCCTGCAAAATCTCCTTCATTTTCAAAATCAACCGCAGCATCCTGAACTTTTTCTAAGCCTTCCTCCAAAACATCATTTTCTCCTTTTTTTAAGAGGATATATCCCGAAATATAATTAGAAATTCCTCTATAGAAAACGTTTTTGTGTTTTTTTGCGAGTTTGAATAATTCTTCACCGAATTCTCCTGCAAAAATTAAATGATCATTTGCAATACACTTTTGCGATACAGTTCTTAATAAATCCATAACTTTATCATATATCTTTAGTTCTTTATAATGATTGATCCCCTCTCTGAATTTTTCTATACCAGCAAAGGCGTCTTTATTATTGAATGCTTGATTTCCCTCATAAATCAACTGCTCTGCAAGTTCTTGTTTTTTTCTTTCCTTTTGTCTTTGTTCTGTTTTTTGAGAAAAATTATCAACTTTGAAGTTAATTTCTTCTTCCATTGGAATTTCTGTTAAGAAATTATTACTAGAAGCTTTGCCAATATTATAGTCAAAAGGGGAAAATCTTTCAGGTGCAACTAACTGTGTAGAATCGGATTCTTCTTTTAATACTTTTTCTCCATAAGCTGATTGCAGAGGCTTACCCTCAGAAACGAGTGCAGATAATTCTGATAATACATTGGCAAAAAAATATTTATTCAAACCATCAATAACATAATCTACTTTATGGTAGTTGTTAATATATTCTGGAGCATTTATATCCATACTAGTATCTGTAATTCTATAGATTTCAAATCCAGTGTCATATTTAGTGATAATGAATTCAGAGTTCTCTAGCTTTTCTTTTTTTTTCTTTCCTAATAACGTATGATCAAACACTAAACCTATACCATCCTCATGAGTTTGAAAGAAGATCTGATTTCTCAGATCTATATCTGAAAAAAAAAGTCCTAGTCCTGGATGAGAATGAAACCAACCTACAATGTAAAGTTTATTTCCTTCTGAATCTAGTTTATCTTGTATTTCAGCAATAAATACATAATGCCTATTATCTAAAACAACATCTGTATCATGCCCAAATGTCAAAGCCTCTGCTCCTACTACATGTACAAAGTCATCATCAGAATAACCTATTAAAACCCCATAAATTTCTTTCCAATTTTCCGGGGGAATTGATCTGTTAGAATATCTACTTGCATAAAGAATTATAGTTTTATATGCCTCAGCAGAAATGATTACAGGTTTACCTGATGTTCCTCTTTGCTCTTCTTCTGATTGTTCTATTTCTACTTTTTCCCTTTTATTATTTTCTTCTTTTTCGTCATCATGATCATTTGTAATTTTATTTCCCTCTGGCATTTTAGAATTTCTCACTATTATTTATGTTATTTCTCAAAAAATTAATAGTTCTATGCGTAAATAAAATTTTGTATGTTTCATAAAAACGGTATAAAAAAATTCCTAATAAATTAATTTATTAGGTTGAAATTGACTTCATAAATCTATCTTTAATTTCTTCTGGTTTTAACGGGATGTTTTTTACTTGAGCATTCCCTGGAAGAGTCATGATCTTTACAAAGTGGCATCCTTTATTCAGATTTTTCAATGTAGGCATGATATCATCCTTATGAGAAATGACTGTTATAGAATCAAACCCAGCGCCTTTGGCTATAGTTTCTAAACATGTTTTATTGCTTGTATAGGTTTTTTGATTACCAGTTGAACCATAGACACCATTATCAATGACTATTAAAGTTAAATTGCTTGGTTGGTTATTTGCAATAGTGCTTAGGCTTCCAAGATTCATGAGAATTGATCCATCTCCATCAATACACCACACCTTTTTTTTTGATTTTGAAATAGCAATCCCAAGGGCTATGGATGAAGCTAATCCCATAGAACCGAGCATATAGAAGTTTTCATCTCTATCTTTAATACTAAATAATTCTCTAGAAGGGGCACCAATATTACATACAAGAATTTCATTACTAATAGAGTCAACAATTCCACTAATGGCATCAAACCTTTTCATAATAACCCCCATAATGTCTTTTTAAGAAGAATTCCTGTTGGCATACCAGATGATAAACTATTATGCACTGCAACTTGTATCAAATTTAGACTACTTTTTGAATCAATAATGAATGTATCAATTTTTAATAAATTTAGTAGAGGAAGTGTGAATTCTCCCATAGGTATTTGAGCCAAAATTTTTTCACCTTCACCACCTCTGTGACTCATAATGAATATAACAGGAATTTTATATAATTGTAAGAGAGACTTTATAGCATTTATTGAGTTGCCAAGACCTGAGTTTTGCATAAGAATTGCTGGAATCCTTCCTCCTAGATATGCACCAGCAGCTATTCCCACGCCTTCCTCTTCTCTTGTTATTCGAATATGTTGAATTTCATCCCTTTCTTCGATAAGGTTCAATAAATCTTTAAGCATAATACATGGCAGTGAAAGAATTAGATTTATTTTTGAATCTTTAATAGCTTCATATAACATCAAATCTACATTCATAATATATCAACTAAAACATCAAATTTCTATTTTCTAGTTTGCATTTTTCTATATATTTTAGTCTTAAGAAACTAGGATTTATCTTAAAATTGCCTGTATTTGAAAAGATTTAATAAAATTTAATGATTAATAAATTTCATGAAATTAAATCTTGGAAGGTGAAGAGTAAAATTATTGAGACCATAGCGTCAATTTACACCATTATAATAGGAATTGCGATGTTATGCATGTGGATTTTTCTACTAGGAAAGAAAGAAGTCCCAGAACTCGCTACTAAACCAACGCAAATATCTTTTCATCTAATTGCTGAATTTTTAACCTCAGTTATGCTAGTAATTGGGGGTATAGGGTTATTCACTGATCAATCTTGGGGAATAACGATATTTTATATTTCTATTGGAATGGTTCTTTATTCTACAATAAATGCAGCAGGATTTTATGGTCAGTTAAAGGATTGGCCTATGTTTATTATGCTACTTGTATTTACAATGGTTTCTCTTCTGATTGTAATTTTATTAATTCTAGTGGAATACCAAATTCTCTAAGAACAATTTTATAATATTCCATTTTTCTTATAATCTTGAATTTTTTCATTAGAGTATCCCAAACTTCTTAAAATTTCCTTAGTGTTTTGACCAGGTTTAGGAGCAAAACTCCTTAATTTTATAGGTGTTCGAGAATATTTAATAGGTGAAGCTATATTTTTTATTTTCCCAAGTTTAGGGTGATCCATTTCTATAATCATATTACGTGCTTTAATTTGAGGATCCTCCCATGCTTCTTGAAAGGATTTGACAGGCATAACACAAGCATCGAGTTCTATAAAAATATCCATCCATTGTTCTTGTGTTTTTTTTAAAAATTCTTTTTGAATTTCTTGAAAGACTTCCTCCCTTTTAATACCTTGCTCATATTGTCTTGGAATTAAATCCTTTCGACCCAGACCTTTACAAAATTCTCTCCAAAATTTGATTTCTATAATCCCAACAGATAGAAACTTGCTATCTTTAGTTTTATAAACATTATAAAAAGGAAAATCCCCGTGTAAAAGGTTCATCCCCTCACTTAAATCTCCAGCAATGTGATATGCTGCAATTAATGGCATAAATGAAAATACCGAATCTGTCATCGAAATATCAATATATTGGCCTTTCATTTCAGGATTGTTATCTCTTTCAATAATAGCACCTAATATACCTATAGCTGTGACTAATGCACCACCAATATCAGCGGCTTGAACTCCAGGATTAATAGGTTTTCTTACGTGATCATCCCTACCGAAAATTTTCCGTTCCTTATTCAATTCTAAAATTCCACAGATTCCAATGTAATTAAGATCATGACCAGCAATCTGTTCATATGGACCATTTTGACCATAACCAGTTAGGGAACAACAAATTATTGAAGGATTTATTGAAGCTAAACTCTTGTAATCAATCTTTAATTTTTGCATTACTTTTGGCCTAAAACTATCGAGAACCACATCCGCTTTTTTTACTAGTTCATAAAAAATATCTCTTGCTTCAGGTTTTTTTAGATTAAGTGTAATTGATTTTTTATTTCTCATCAAAATAGAATGAAAGGCACTCTCACGATACTTCCCTTTTTGGAAAAATGGGGGAGGATTGCTATAAGCATAATTAGGATCTTCTACTCGGATTACTTCAGCACCTAGATCACCTAAAATCATAGAACAATAAGGACCGGGTAACATACGGCTAAGATCTATAATAACTTTACCTTCTAGAGGCAACGACATAATAATTTAAAATTAAGAATGCATAATTAAAAGTTTTTAAAAATAAAAATGAAATGTTATTATTCTGGAAAAACTTGCTTCCTCCTTCTCTCAACCCAAGTTATCTTTCCAGAATTACTAAAACGAAATATTTCAAATTCATTGTTTTTCCAAATCACATACCAAGAAGAACTCGTAAAAAAATCGATTGGCTTCCTATATAGTTTTAATTCTTTAAGTAAAGATTGAGATTTGAAAAATTCTGGTCTAAATTTAATGTCACTTATCTCTGATAATTTTCTGTTGATTGAATTTTTGTGTGATTTAATGTTATAAAAAAAATCAAAGGGTGTTTCTGATATTTTTTTTTCCTCAATACTTAAGGTTTCAAGGTTGCCTATATTCTCCGTATTTTCGGTTATTGATATTCTATTAAATCCAAGATACAAGTGTTGTAATTGGTTTAAAATTTTTAAATGCTTTATCGCTGTTATCTTGTTATTTCTTAGATCTAAAAATTTTAAATTTTTTAGATTATCCAAACCTTTAATTTCAGATATTTGATTGTAACTTAGGTCTAAAAATTCTAGATTAGTAAGTTTATCAAGGCCTTTAATTTCAGTTATCCTATTACTACTTAAGTCTAATCTTTTTAAATTATTTAGATGATTTAACCCTTTAATTTCAGTGATTCCATTGTTTCGCAGATTTAAAATTTCGAGTTTTGATAAGTGATCTAAATTTTCTACTTCAGTAAGGTGATTATCATAAATCATCAGTGATTTCAAATTAGAAAGATTATTAATTCCTTTAATCTTAAGGATCTCATTGTTATTAAGATACAAGTATTCTAGCTTTCTTAAACATTCTAGGCCTTCAATTTCTCGAATTTTATTCCACTGTAGTTGCAAGGATTTTAAATTGATTAAATTATCCAAACCTTTTATTTCTGTTATTCTATTAAAATTTAGATTGAGTTTACTCAAATTTACTAATTTCTCTAAACCATTAACTTTAGAAATATCATCAATGTTTTTACTACTTAAATTTATAAGTGGGGGTGTTCCAAAAGGAAAAAAGATTTGACCCTCAAAATCGATATATTCAATCGACTTTAATAAAGTTTTTAATTCTGGATTATTTGTTTTTTCTAATTCCTTAATTATCAAAATTATACTAGATTCTGATTTTTCATGATTTAGAGCCCATTTAATAGGTTCTAATGCTTTGTTCGGGAAATTTCTAATAATTATAGATGCAGCGTTTCCCCGAACTACCTCATCCAAATCTGAAATTAGTAGATTCTCAAGAAAAAAATATACATTCTCTTCTTTAGAACCAATTAATCCTAAAAATTTTAAACTTGATATCCTAGTTCGAGTATCCAATTCAATAGGATTTTCAATAACTGATATTAGTAATTCTGAAGCTTTACTTTTATCCAAGTTCTTTTGTTTAAAATTCTTATAAATTTCCTTAGGTTTTATTGTTGACATTCTATAGTTCAATTATCTCTGCTTCCATTTTATCTGTATCTATAATAGCAAATGTCGATTTTCCTGTCAAATAACCACACAATTCTCCTGGATTTACTATTAAAACACCATTCTCATTCTTCTCATTATTTAAAGCATGTGTATGTCCAGTTAAAATTAAATCAAATTCTCCCGAATTTGCCAAGGCCTTAATTGTTTCCTTTTGTGGCATATGAGATACAAAAATTCTCTTTCCTCCTAATTCTAAAATTAACTCGTTCCCATTTTGGGCAAATTTACATATTTGGCCTAAATTTTGTTTTAAATACAATCTTTCTCCATCGTTGTTGCCAAATACCCCAAAAAAATTCTTTTTGATTTCACTATCAAGTTGGTCAAACCACTTTTTTACAAAAGGTGCTACATAATCTCCGCAATGTATAACGGCACCGACCTTTTTATTATTTATAATTGAAACTGCTTTTAGGATATTTTCCATATGATCATGACTGTCTGAAATACACGCTATTTTCATCTTTCAATAATCTCCTAAATTAATATAAAAATAATAGGTTTTAGATATAATTAAATTAAATTGTTATATGTTTTATATTAATACTAATTAAATTTTTATGATTCTAAAATGATAGAAGAATTCTTTAAAACAGAGAAAGCTTTTGTTGACGGAGAATTAGAGAAATATTTTAATCAATTAAACAAAATAGAAAAAGATATTCTTCTTAAAGATTTTATTACTCAACTCGAAGAGTTTATCTTGAATGAGAAAGCAAAAAGGATTCATCCTATTTTATTGAGTGCTGCTTTTTCTGGTATTGTGAATCCAATGTATTTGGGAGACCAGATCGAGCAAATTCGGGAAGTTTCTATTGCGGTTGAATTATTACATAGTGGGCATATAATACATGACGATTTACTAGATGACGATACTGTGAGAAGAGAAAAACCCACTTTTCATATGCAACTAAAGAATGAGTTAAATCAGATATATAAGGATTTAGACGCTCCTAATAAGGACGAAATTGTAAATTTGTATGGAAGAGATATGTCAATATTAGGTGGAATGCAAGGATATCTCTTAGGATTAGATATATTGAAATCTGCGAAATTTCCAGAACAAACTAAATTATTAGCTATCAATGAATATACACAAGCAATGGATTATTTAATGAAAGGACAATTAATTGAAGAATATATGAACTATAATAATATTACAATGACTTTAGAACAGTATCTGAATATTGCAGAATATCAAAGAGCACGGTTATTTGAAAAATCCGCTAAAATAGGTGCTATCTTAGCAAAGGGTAATATTCATTACCAAATTAAACCCTTAAGCGATGCCTTACTAAGTATTGGTCAAGCTCATGCAATTAGAGATGATATCATAGATTTAAAAGATGATATTAAAGCGAAAAATAGATCCAAAATAGTATATATTTTAGCAGTTCAAAATACAGATGAAGAACAATCTAAAATTCTAAATGAAATATATCATAAAGATACTCTCACTAAAACAGATGTTAAAAATGTAGAGGATATTTTTACTCAAACAAATGCCTTAATGATTGCTGAACACTTAGCAAAAAATTTAGTGGAACAGGCAAAAAATAATTTAAAGGATATATATCCTGATCTTAACAGGGAGCAAAAGACATTTTTCAACGAATTCTCTGATTTCGTTTATGAAAGAGAATTTTAAATTATTTTCTTATCTCCTTTAAGCAACTACATAGGGAATCTGTAGTTTTTTTAACATAATATCGTTTAATTCTTTAAAAACTTCTAAGACATTATAATTTTCTAATGAAGATGTTTTGAAAAATCCATCTAATTTCTGTTCTTTTACATACTCCTGAATTAAGTTATCCAATACAATTTCTGAATTAGGGGTTTTCTCTATTAAATCACTTTTACTTCCTACTAAGAGAATAGGAATGTCAGGATTCAGTGCATATTTAATGATTTGTTCATACCAGAAATCTAATTGGTTAAAAGTTAATCTATTAACTAAATCAAAAACTAGCAGTGCTCCGTTAGCCCCTTCTATAAATCTAGGGAGTAACGGCTTGAAACGTTCCTGACCACCAAAATCAAAAATAGAATTAACAACATAATTTTCCTTTCGATCATCTGGATTATCTTTAAAATTAATTTTTATATGGACCGAATGAAAATTTATTCCAATTGTGGGTGATGCATCAAAATCAAATGAATTGAAGCAGTATCGATTGAAAAGACAAGTCTTTCCAACAGCATTAGCACCGCATATTACTATTTTAAAGCTGTAAATAACATCTCTTCCATCGTAACTCATTAGCTTAAAAACTCTTAGATAATTGAAGATTATAATTTATGTTTTAAACTTTTATTATTAATTCAAAATGCCACATTGATTTAACTGGTATAGTTAATGAAAATTTAAATATATTATTTGAAAAATTAATTGATTGTTAACCAACCTAATATTACAAAAATGGGAAAGTCTATGGTTTTGAGAAGAATAATTAAAATCCCATTTACACAACTGGTTTATGATAAGGACCTATAATGTAATTATCAAAAAATTTCAAATTATAACAATAATATCTAAAAATCTAGCTTATTTTAATTAAATTAATCAATACAATTTGAAAATGCCAAAGATTTATTTCTCCTACTAAAATGACTATCAAATATCCTGCTGAGCAAATTATCATAAGACCACCTGTAGAAGCATATTCTCTTTTAATTGCTGTTACAGGAGGATGTTCTTGGAATAAATGCAAATTTTGTGGTACTTACAAAGGAATGTATGGAACCACTCAAGATTATGCGATACGACCTTTAGAAGATGTGAAAAAAGATATAGATCAAGCTGCTAAATATAATTATCATGGTTTTCCAGTATTTTTAGCGGGGGGAAATCCTACTTCGGCTCCAACAGATTATTTGGTTGAAATTATTAAATATGTTAGAATGACACTTAGGAATGTTCAACGGGTTAGTTGTTATGCCAAAGCATTGGATATTTTGAGAAAATCAGATGAAGAATTAGAAAAATTAGCTAAATCTGGATTAGATATAGTATATATGGGATTAGAAAGCGGGTCAAATACCATATTGCGATTAATGAAAAAGGGAACTAATGCTGAGTCTTTTATTAAAGCAGGTAGAAGGCTCTTAAAAGCTGGAATTAAATTATCTCTTTATATCATTCTTGGTTTAGGAGGCCATAAATATTCTGAGGAACATATAAAAGAAACCGCTAGAGTATTAACTGAAATAAATCCAACTATTTTTAGATTCCGAACGTTGAATATATCCCCTAGCACACCTCTTTGGGAGGATTTACAGTCAGGAGAATTTACATTACTAAGCCCTGTTGAAAACTTGATTGAAGAAAGAGAAATAATAGCAAATTTAGGCGAGAACGTAACCTCTCAAGTATTCAATGACCATATAAGTAATTACTGCTCAATTGAATCACCAAATATTAAGGTAGACAGAGAAATGTTTATTAAAACATTAGACTCTTATATAGAGGACCCTAGAATCAAAAAAATGCCAAGAAAAAATTTAACTCGTATGTAAATAACCAAATTTAATTTTCTGACTTAACCTCGTTATCAATTGCTTCAAAGGATTTTTTATAACTTATTGTAGCATCTAAAAAATAAGTATAATAATTTAAAATTCGCTCATAACCTAGTTCATTTTCTAATAATTCTTTATTATTTTCTAACTCCAACTTCATTTTTTCTAATTCTTGTTCCCATTTTACCATCCTACTAAGAATGCTTTTACTAAATTTTAGCAAGATTAACCCCGCAGAATTTGCAGAATAGATAATCTTACCCTTCTTCGAAACATGCGCTTTATCTATTAATCCCATTTCTAAAAATTGATTTACTTCTTCTGAAATTTTACCTGCTGATAATCCCGTTATTTTCTGTAAAGTTTTTTGAGTTAAGTATTTTCTTGTCATAAATAATCCTAAGATTTTAATAAATGTTGGATCTCGACCAGTAAACATTGGTGTCGATGCAATTTGGTTCAAAATCTCATCCTCTATTAAGTATACTTCTGGATCAAATTCTATTTCGCTTATCAAATTTAGGCCTCACTCTTTTTAATTCCTCCTGAAGATGTTTCTTTATAAATACCCGGAAACACTTCTTTATAAAATTCGAATATCTCTATTAATTCGTCAATCCTATGGGTAAGATGTTTCGCTCCTTTCTTGTTTTGATCTATTAACTTTTTTAATTGTTTCTTTTTAGTATTAAAATAAACTTCCAATGAAGTTAGGCTATTTATCATGATATCAATTCCCCGTAGTGTAATATCCTCAAGATTTTCAGAATATGAATAACTATACGTATGAGTTTTTGGAATTCTTTCCTTCTGAAACCTGCCCATCCCTATCATTATTGATAAAAATGTTGAAATCGTACCCATTGAAAGTCCAGTCAATTCTTTTATTTCTTTTTGTGTTAATGAACCATGAATTAATAGATACGAGGAAATTTGGAGCATTTTGGGATTTACTCTCTTCTGTGTGCCAATATCTACAAAAAATTCTACCAATTTATTTTCATATTTTCTTAATTTTTCACTATAATGATATTTTCGATCTTTGGCATCATTTAAATTAATTGAATCTTCAGTCATTCCTTAGATAACATATATCTAAACTTGTTTAAATATTTTTTCACAATTCGAAAATAATGAAAACATTTATATAAGTAGTTCCATATTATTAGATTGGTTTCATATTATTTGAAACTTAAAAAAAAGAAATTTTTTAAATTAGGCATGTCTAATTTATTGTGAATAAAAATAAAAATTTTATAAAGAAATTTAAAAAAAACTAAATTAACTTGGTGTAAAAAACTGTCCAAAGAAACTATTATTCAAACAAATGATTTAACAAAATATTATGGAAAATCAAGAGGTATAGAGAATTTAAGTCTTGAGATCTATAAAGGGGAAATTTTTGGATTGCTTGGACCTAATGGCGCTGGAAAAACTACAACTATTAGAGTTTTATTGGATTTAATTAGAAAAACATCTGGAAATGCGAAAATTTTCAATCTTGATACTCATCTTGATTCTGTAGCAATTCGACAAAGAACTGCGTATTTACCCGGGGAATTAGGTTTGTTTCAAGAAAAAACTGCTCGACGAAATATAGATTACCTTCTTGGATTATATCAAAACGATATTCCAGAACACCGTATAGACGAATTAGCGTCAATATTTGGATTAGAGCTAGATAGAAAAGTAAAAGAACTAAGTAAAGGAAATAAACAAAAAATAGGGATAATACTTGCCCTTGCCCCCGAAGTAGAGCTTCTCATACTTGATGAACCTACTTCTGGATTAGACCCTCTTATTACTGCGGAATTCTATAATATTCTTCACAAACAACAAGAAGAAACGGGTTCTACGGTCCTGCTAAGCTCTCACTTATTAGGTGAAGTTGAAAGAGTCGCTCACAGAGTAGGAATTATCCGTGAGGGTACTATAGTTGAAGTAGCAACAATTCAGCAATTAAAGCGTATGGCTATGAAGGAAATAAATGTAGAATTCGCATCTGCTAGAGGAATGGAAGAATTTTCCGAAAAACTCCCTGGTGAAAAAGTAGAGAAAGTCATTTTAAATGATACTCATGCTTCCTTTTTGGTATCTAGAGAAGATCTGCCAAAAGTTCTTCAGCTTCTTTCGAATACTGATTTAATTGATACTAATATTACGAGTCCAGCATTGGAGGATATTTTTTTAAAGTATTATACTGTATCATCATCTCAAAGTGCAAAATATATTAAAAAGAACGAGGTGGAATCATAAATGAGACAATTCATTAAAGGCGTAAAAGAAGATCTCCTCTCTAAGAAATACATACTTCTAATCTTGGGAGGGATTATAGGATTATTAAGTTACTTCATCATTTATATGGTAGAAGATATGGATCTTGACGCAATTCAAGATATTATAGCCGCATGGCCAGAAGGAATGTTGGAATTTTTTGGAGATGTTGAAATTTTCTCCAATGTGTATGGATTCTGGAGTTTAGAAATATTAGCTTTTATGTGGTTGTACGCAGGCATCTATATTATATACATGGCAAGTGGACTTTTATCTCAAGAAATTGAAGAAAAAACTATTGATCTTACACTCTCAAAACCAATTACTCGTTATAACTTTCTTGGAAGTAAAATTTCCTTCCTTTATCTATTCATACTGGCTACTATGGGAATCTGTTTTCTTATAACCATGGGTGGGATGGCATTTTCTTCAACATTTAATGAGGAAGGTTTATTTTTTGATAGATTATGGCTTACTTATATAATCGTCGTTCTTTTCTTAGGTACTCTTGCAATGTTTGCTAAATTATTTTCAACCATTTTTCTTACATCACGAAAATCAATGGCTTTAGGTGTTGTAGTATTATTTTTAATGTTTTTCCTAGGTGAATTTTATATCTACATGGATGAATCAGTTCAGGGTGTTAAATACTTATCCGCATTCTACTATTTTAATCCCCCCGAATACTTGGTTCACTCGAACTTTTCACTTTATATTCGAGATCTCATTGTCTTAGGTTCTATAAATGTAGTGCTGATAACAGCAAGCCTTCTTGTTTTCAACAAAAAGGATATACCTATTTAATCCATTTTTTTCCTATTTTTTTATATATAACACCCAAAATTTTTTAAACTAAATTTTCTTTAATAATAAAATTCAAAATTTTTTACTTTTTAATTCGAAAATTCAAGAGTTCCTCAATTAAATTGTAAAATCTTTCAGAATTGGTGATTACTAATGTCAGATTATAATAGAAAAAAGGTCCACTCAGATAAGCTTATTGCGACGTTTGATGATGTTTTAATTTTACCAGGTTTTACAAATTTTTCTGCAAGTCAAGTTGACTTATCTTCGAGTTTAGGAGGAAAGTATCATTTTAATCTTCCCATAATATCATCTGCTATGGACACTGTTACCGAAGAGAAAATGGCAATAAGTATGGCTCTGCATGGAGGTCTTGGTGTTTTACATCGAAATTGTTCTTATGAAAGGCAACTAGAAATGGTTCGAATAGTTAAAAGAGCTAGATCTTTTGTTATAGATGATGTTGCAACTATTAAGCCAAATGCAAAAGTTTCAAAAGCAAAATTTATGATGGAAAATTACAACATTAGCGGTATTGTAGTTACTAATGATGAGAATAAGGTTTGTGGAATTTTTACTAAAAGAGATATACCTTTCTTTGAGCAAGATATAAAAAATGGGGCTATCAAGGATTATATGACTAAAGATGTCATTTCTATTAAACCAGGTGCATCACGAGAAGATGCATTAAAGATATTATATGAATCACGCAAGGAAAAGCTTCCAATTATTGATGAAAAGGGATTTTTAAAGGGATTAATTACCAAAAAGGATTTAGCACCAGAATTCCCATTTGCATCTAAAGATGAAGAAGGACATCTATTATGTGGATTAGCTTTATCTCCTAAATTTCCAGAATCGTCTCAATCTCAAGAATTACTGAAAGAATTAGACAAATATGTGGATATCTTTTTTATAGATGTTGCTGATTTTTATAAGAAAGATGACATTGAAGGAACAGTGAAACTAATGAATTTTTTAGAATCTGATTTTGTGTTAGGCAACATAGGTACATATCAAGCGGCAGAATACTTGATAACTAAAGTTGAATTTACAGAAGAAAAATTTATTGGATTAAAAGTAGGAATGGGATCAGGTTCGATTTGCACGACTTCCCAACAAACAGGGGTAGGAGCGCCAACTCTTTTTGCCACTGCTCAAGTAGCTGATGCAATCCAAGATTATAAACCAGAGTTATCACTTATTGCAGATGGCGGATTTAAGAATCCCGGTGATCTACCAAAAGCATTTGCAGTAGGTGCTGATTTAATAATGTCTGGACATTTTTTTGCAGGCACTGATGAATCTCCTGGTTTTATAGATACAATAGCTGGAAGGAAAGTAAAAGTATATAGAGGTATGGGCTCAAAAGAAGCAAGAACATCAGGTTATATTTCAGATAGATATGTAGAAGGTTCAAAAATGCTAACTGAGGGTGTGTCTAATTATGTACCCTATGTAGGAGATGTTTTGGGAGTATTAGCAACCTTAAAAGAAGGGCTATCTAATGGTATGATCTATGCCGGTGCTGAATCTATTCAAGATATGAAGAAAGTATCACTTGGTATCGTATCAGTTGTTGGACAACGTGAAACAGCACCTCATGATCTAATTGGAAAATTTTAAATCTTCTATCTTTTAACGCTAGGAAGAAAATAATTCATTATTAAATATCTGGTAACAATAATTTAACAATCATAAACTTTAGTTTGTTGTTATTATTAATTTAATCACTTAAGTACAAATAGGACGATTTTTATGAAGAAAATTGAAAGAGCAATAGTTAGTGTTTTTGATAAAACAGGCGTTTTAGATCTAGTTAAAGTCTTAGTTAATGAATTTAAAGTTGAAATTCTCTCAACAGGCGGAACAGGAGCTCTTTTAAAGGAAAATGGTATCAATTATATAAAAATTTCTGAATTTACTGAATCACCTGAAATGTTTGATGGAAGAATTAAAACATTACATCCTAAAATTGAAGGAGGTTTATTATATCGCAGAAATGTACAAAAAGATATCGATGAGGCAGATAAGTATAATATAGAACCAATTGACATGGTTGTATGCAACTTATATCAATTTAAAGAAGCAATTGAGAAACCAGGTATTGAACTTAAAGATGCCTTAGAGATGATAGATATTGGTGGTCCAACTATGATTCGTTCGGCAGCAAAAAATTTTCCAGATGTAATAGTTATTCCAAGCCCTGAATATTATGATATAATTATAGACGAGTTAAGAGCAAATAAGGGGGCTATTACTGAGAAAACCAGAATGTTTCTTGCTCAGAAAGTATTTTCAATTATGGCAGATTACAACGTTGCTATTGCGAATTATCTTCAGAAATATTACAATCCAAAAATAATAATTCCTGATACTTTCATAAAGGTCTATGAAAAGGTTCAAAATTGCAGGTATGGAGAAAATTGGGATCAATCTGCTGCTTATTACAAGGACCTTTCAGCAAAAACAGGACTACATGATTTTAAAAAACTTGGAGGTAAAGAAATTTCATATAATAATTTTCTCGATATAGATTCATGCATTCAAATTTTATTAGATTTTAACAAAGAAAATCATATAACAGCAATCCTGAAACATACATCTCCCAATGGGATTGCGCTTGACAGGAAAAACCAATTGAGATCTGTTCAAATGGCATTTAAGTGTGACCCAATGTCTGCTTTTGGAGGTGTGTGGGGTTTCAATAAGGAATTGACTTTTGAAGTAGCCGATTTCATTGTAAATAAAGAAAACATTTTTATAGATGTTTTGTTAGCACCCTCATTTGAACCTGAAGCCTTGGAAATTCTAAAACAAAAACAAAACATGAGAATATTAGAATTTGGCAATTTCCTTGATAAACGAGAGGAAATATACAAAAATTTAGAGATTAGATCTGTTCTAGGTGGCGTATTAATACAGGAATATGATAGTAAACCTGTTATTAAAGAATGGAATGTAGTAAGTAAAAGAAAGGTCACTAGTGAGGAAAAGGAAGCTTTAATTTTTGCTTATAAGGTTTCGAAATGGGCCAAATCAAATTCTGCATGTTTTGCTCAAACATATGATAATGGAATTTATTCCATCGGAATCGGGGCGGGTCAACAAAGTCGAGTTCATGTAGTTAAACTAGCTATCCAAAAAGCAATTGAGTTTGGTCATAAGCAAGAGTTAAAGAATTGTGTAATGGGAACTGATTCTTTTTTCCCATTTCCTGATGCTTTAGAGGCTGCTGTTGAAGCAGGAACAAAGGCAATAATTCATCCTGGTGGATCCATAAGGGATGAGTTAATTATCAAACGAGCTGACGAATTAAACTGTGCTCTAATTTTTTGTGGAAAAAGAGTATTCCGACATTAAAATCCTATTAGCTTTAACTAATTTTTCTTTTAAAATATTTATAAAGTCGGGCTCTTGGTTAATTCCTTTCTGGAATAAACAAAGTTTAAAAAGATGCTTACATAATTTTATAATACTCAAAAAATCAATTTTACTTTTTAAATTAATAATTTAAATGAGGAGAGTATTACTAATTAGTTTCTTTTAAAAGGGGCTTTAATAATAATGGACTTTTTCATGAACAACTTGAAAGACACACTTGACGCGATAAATAAATTAATTGATAATAATGTATACATCGTAAACACTAAAAGAATTAGAAGATGTTTTAATATTAAGTCATCAGATCGTTCTAAGATCAATTTTATATGGAGATCCTTAAAATTCCTTGAACAGGAAGGAATATTAACACTAAATGGTATTACAAATCCTAAAACATACAAAATTCTAACAGATCAAAAAATAGATACTAAAAAATTTCTGAATAAGATAGAAAGAGATAAAAAGCGTTGATTTTATATCAAATTTAATTCTTTTGATAATTCGAGAAGTTTATCTTTTGATTCTTTATCATCTGGATTGTTTATTAATCTTTTTTGATAGAAAATTATATTCAGATACTTCACTTCAATTCGATTAAACAATTTCACCCATGAATCAAAATTGGTCAAATTTTCATATACTTCTGGATCTTCCTCAAAAGACTTTAATTCTCTTTTTTCCTTTGGTGAAAAAAGGTCTCTATAACTTTTTGTATTAATCCCTTGATCTCTTAAAAATTTCTTATTAAATTTACGAACAAATGCGTCTAGGTCGCTTCTCCATTTAACATATTTCTCATTTATCTTATCAACAATCTCTTGAATAAGTTTTATTTCCTGGGGGAATATTGTTTCATCTCTTTTAGTCAGAATTTTTTTGATTCGTTCAAATTCAGATTCAAAGATTAAAATATAATTATTCACTTTTTTTTCAAATTCAAATAAAACAATATTATAATCCTTAGCAAATAATACCTCATCACTAGAAAATGTAAGTGTTTCCTCATCAAAGGTTCCTTTTAACTTTCTACTCTTCACCAAATCATCAAAAACCATTCTTAATAAATCAATCTCTTCTTGATTTAATTCCTTTCCATAAAATAAATCATTAAATGAGAATATAAGGCTATTTTCAAGCATTAAATTTCGAATTCCTCTTTCGGTAAAGAATTGTATTTCCCCTTCATATTCATAAAACAACCCCTTTAGTTTACCATCCTTAAGTAAGACTTTTATAAGTTCCTCAATCAACTCTGATTTGATATTTAAATTTCCTAAAGTAATAAAGTCATCTGATTTTGATCTATCCAATAACATGTACTTAATATCATTTTTAGCTTCTTCGATTTTCTCTTTATTGAAAATGAACCAATCGTCCTTTTTGAAGTAAGTAATTCCTATATCATCTATAAATTTCATAAATGCATCCAAATCCATTCCTGTTTTCTCAAGATATATACTAGCTTTTATTTGATCTTCATTTGTTATTTCTTCGGCTATAGATTTTAAATTCTCATCGATTTTTCTCAAAATTAAATTTATATCAATATTCAACTCATCTGCTAATAGTTTTATTTGATTCGATTTTTCTTCTTCATCTGATATTTGTCTAACTGTTTCAATTTTCTCGGTTAAATACTTTGAATAGTAGAATATTTCCCTCCTCTTATCCCAAATACCACTTCTATGATCAACAAGATGATCGAATAAATCTACTAAAAGAATCTGACTAATATTTAATTTTTTTGTAATTTTTTTTATGTCGAAAAATCCAAATACTTTCGAACTTTGAACTTCATTTGATATTTTAAGAACTCCTAAGTTAGTTAACCATTGAGTTCCTTTATGATATTTGGTTAAATATTCTTTAGGTAAATTTTTAATTAAATTAATAAAGTCAGTATCTGTAAGTCTCTCTCGATATGATTTTAGATCAATCACACTGTTTTTAGCAGCTTCGACATTAATTTGTTCGTTAATTTTTTTTTGGGAATAAAATAATTTCTTTTCTTTTCCCAACAAGAGCTTATCCTTTCGAGAATTCTTAATATCATTTATTATTTTTTCTGTAAACTCAGGGGGAAGATAATTATATTTCTTAATATTGATAATTCCTTTTTGAATCAATTCTTCTTCTAATTCTGATTTTATATGATTATATGAGTAGAATATACCTAAATCTGAGTAATATCCATTAATTTTTTTCAAATTTATCAACGTTTTAAGTAATATCTTTAATTCTGAATCATTTTTTATTATTTGAGAAAAAATTTCTTGAAGTTTTTCATTAGAAATTTTTAAACTTTCTTTAAATAGATTAAGCAGCGGATATTTTTCGAGTTCATAAATGTATATTAAATTATTTTTATTCTTTGTATAGAAGAGAATCTTCTTGTCATTTAAACCTAAATTTTCAATTTCCTTTATATAGTTTCTTAGTTGTATATTGGATTTAGATGATATATTTGTAAAATTAGATTTTTTCATCAGGATTTGGTTATTTAATAATTCTAACAATTCCTTACGATTCAATGTATCTATGTTATGTTCTTTCAAATTTGGAAAAAATTGAGAAAAGACGTTCATTAGATTTGGTATGATATCTAACTTATAACTCTCAAAGTGCGATGAGATTAATGATTTTAAAATTTCTCTTAGTGAGTATAATTGGTTAAAGTTTAATTCTTCGCAAAACCCGAGTAAGTTTATTACAGAGAATAAATTATCTTTGTTATCCTCCATCGAAAGACTACTTAATAAGATTTCCTTAATATTATTAACTAAATCTGGTTTTTCTTTTACTAATTCCGATAAGAAAAAATGAACGTTATCTCTAACATCAACCGACTCATCTGTTAGAAATTCTGCTAATTCTGTAAAATATTTTTTACATTATCTTGGTTTGCTAAGAGGATAAAACCCATAATAATTATTGAATTGATTCTTAATTTTGGATTATCAGATTTGAGTAAATTTTCAATTTTATGAACTATTCCCTCGGTTATAAGATTGGAATCATGTTCTGCGAGGATACTTAAAATATAAGTGGTAGCTACGACATTTTCAGATTGATCTAAAAGAGACTCCAACTCTTCTATTACTCTTTCTACTTTCTGAATTTTATTTTTGCTAAGTAATTTGTTAAGCTTATCAACTATTGGTTCAAGAACCAAATCATTCTGAAAATCTTTTAGATTAAACATTTTGCTTAAAAATCTAACATCTATAATACAATGTAGTTTTTAATCTAATAAGAATTTTTTGAATGGTTCAATTTCTAATATATCTTTAATATCTTTAACTAAAAAGGAAGGATTTGAATTCTCAAGACTATCTTTTTTACCATGACCCGAAAGTAATGCAATACTCTTAACTCCAGCGTTCATGGCACACTCAATGTCTTGAGGTAAGTCACCTACATAATATACATTAGTTTTGTCTATTGAGAGTTTAAAACTCTTCTTTATTTTTTTCAATGCAGCATGAATGGGGTAAGCGTTCGGTTTTCTATACGGAGTATCATCTCGAGAAATAAATACAGAAAAAAATTTCATTAAATTGAATTTCTCAATATATTGTTCTAACCGACTTCTACTTGTATTAGAAACAATTCCTAGGATAAAATTCCATTCCTTAAGTTTGATTAACAAGTTTTCTAAATTAGGTTTTAAAGTTTCATACATTTCATATTTAGGATATGTCTTCCTAAATTTAAAAAAAAAAAGCCCTCGCTTCCATAAACTCGGAATATATTTCTTGTATACTTTAGTAACTCTTAATAAGGCTTTTATTCTATTCTTTGAATCTGCTTCTTCAAATATTCGAGCTAAATCTATTAACCTTAAATTCTCAGTGTCTTTCCATCCATAGAAGCTCTTCTTTAAAAAGATAGATGCTGTGTATTCAAGGGCCTTTTGAGTAATGATAACACCATCAAAATCAAAAAGCAAAATTGGTAAATGAGACATATGTGTATTTTAAAGTGGGATTTAACACTTAAATTTAATCATAAAAGCTAAGCCATAAAAAAAAATAATAAAAAAAATGGATAAATTTATTTTTAATTCTTTTATTAATCTATTTCATCTGGTTCAACTGACACGTGGGAAAGTAACCAATCAAGTTGTCTTTCCCTTTTGTTAATATTTAGAACAGTAGGTAAAATCATGACCTCATCAGCCTTTCCTGGCATGATGGTGAATTTACCAGCTCGCAACATAAAGAATTCGAAGACATCAGGAATCTCTTTCTTGAATCTCAAACTTTTTACAGGGAATCTTTCAGCTGAACTAAAAATACCCGACTTATGAATGATTTCGTTTCGTTCAATCTTGTAATATTCGAACCTCGTACTCAATACTACTATCCCTAATATAAACGCTAGGATAATCGTCATTACCATATAGAATTGCCAAGGTAACCCTACTTCAACATTAATACCGGTGAGATCTACTGAGAAATTTGGTAATACCAACGCGGCAACCACTAAAACAATAATTATAATAGCTAAAATTAATACAAAGAATTTAGTCGATGAGAAATCAAAAGCAATCACGAAAATATTAATAAAAAAAACAATTAACCAAGCATATCCTAATATAGGTTCATTTTCTCCAGCATTCTCAAACGTAATTGCCTGAACAAACCATAAAATAAATGATGTAATCAAGAGAGGCCAAAAAAATATTACTTTCGGATAACTCCTTAAATATATTTCAGTTGGATGTTTAACTTTTTTTTCAGACATAATATATCTTCACTACGTCTTATATTTTTTTTAATTTAAAGAGGATTATTAAAATAATAGATAGATGTGTTATATAAATATTAGTATCTTATCGAATTACCTTAAAAACACCACAAGATGATCTATTACACTTTTCATTTTTTTGAGCTATTCTTTTTTTGGTATGCCATAGTATATTTTCAGATTTAAACAATAGTATATATAATGTAGGTTTTTTAAAGAGGGAGATAAATCTCAAACTGATCCTTAGGTTTGAAAGGGGTCGTTTTCCCTTCGTTCAAGTGTTGCGATCAGATACAAGAATTGAAAAGATCCTAGTAGTAGGAACCCATTGATTCAATCATTCTATAAGAAAGCTCTACAGATTTGTTTCCATTTTCACTGATTCCCATATGACCTGGAAGGAGATATTTTATATCTAAGTTGTTTATTGATTTTATTGAATTTATAAGTGAAGGTAGTGAACCACCTGGGAAATCGTATCGTCCAAAATTTCCACCTATAAACACTAAATCACCTGGAATTAATATTTTCTTTTCTGGCTCATAATAGCAAATAGAACCAGGTGAATGACCTGGAGTATGGTGAATCTTGAAAAGAAATTCTGAAGAAATTTGGATCTCTTTAACATTTTGCAAATCTATTACATGTAAAGGCTTAATTTCAATTCCAAACCTTCTTGCAGTTAAACCAAACATAACAGGTAAAATCTTTTTTTCTTCTCCTCTTTCTAAAATTCTTGCAGTCTCTCCATAAGCATAGATTTCAGGAGGGCCATCCTTTAAGATATCCAGTAATTTGTAGATGCCTAAGACATGATCAACATGCTCATGAGTGAGGAACACTTTAGTAATTCGTCTGTAGTTTAAATTTAACTTTTCTATTCCCTTAATCAATCCATCAAGGGAAATTGCATTTCCTGCATCAAATAAACTTAAATCACCAGTATTACTATCCCTTATGATGTATTGATTACAATCAAGCATCTGATTTTCTGAAAAGTAGTATAAGTTATTAATAACTTGCTTTCCTGATTTTTCAGAGTCATCCTTAGAAAAAAACATCATATTTCAATTTAAATTCTTTTTTAAACAATTAAAACTAGCTTGATTTTAATGTTTTACTTTTAAAAGCTATAATTATTAATATTCAAAAAATAAATTATAATTATGACTAATGAACCCAAAATTGAAGAATTAAAACGTAAAATCAATTTTGGTATAAAATTTTGGCTTCAATTTGAAAATAAGAGTATATTGGGTAGTGGTTGGGCAAATTTATTAAAAAACATTGAAAAAAATAAGATAGGGTCATTAACTCAGGCAGCTAAAGAATGCAATTATTCTTATAAGTATGCTTGGAATATCTTAAAGAGAATTGAAAAACGAACAGGAATGCCTGTGGTGGTAAAACATAAGGGAGGAGCGGGTGGTGGGGGCTGGATTAAATTAAATGAATGGGGTTATTATCTGTTAGATACTTATATTAAATACTCTAAAGAGATAAGTAAAATTGAACAAAATCTTGAAGGAACTATTAATAAATAAATTTTAATTTAAACAAGAATTAATTTCATTAAGATTAGTACAATGATATAGTTTTTTTTTGGAAAGGGTTTATGTCGAGTTAGAAGTATGGGATTCTAATATGGGGGAAGATCGTTTACAAAAATTTGGTAAAATTAAAGTACTAGAAATTATGATCAAAGATCCATTGTTCATTACCCCAAATGAGAAAATAAGTGCGACAGAACTTTTAATGTTGAGGAAGAAAATTGGTGGACTTCCTGTAGTTAAGGACCAAAAAAGTAAACAATTGATTGGGATTATAACTCAAAGAGATATACGTTTAGCGAGATTTGCCATGAGTCTAGATTCACCAAATACTACTGTTAAAGATTTAATGACTTTGGAACCTTTTGTCGTCACAGAGGATGAGGAATTAAAAGGAGTCTTAGAATTAATGTTTGAGAAGAATATTCAGCGTATACCTGTTGTAAATGATAATAACCAGTTAATTGGATTGATTGTACAAAGCCAAATCTTAAAAAAGCTATTTGACTATATGAAAACATAATAAAATTATAAAAACTATTAAATCATAATTTTTGTAAAACAATTGAGATAGTTAAAAAAAAATAAATTAATGATTTAAAATGGCATTACCCTTACCTGGCACACCAATTATAGTTGATATCGGATCTGCTTATGTGAAGGTTGGATTTGCAGGAGAACCGAGTCCTAGATTTGTATTTCCATGTATTACAGGTACTGAGAAATATAAAGCTGTGATGGTTGATGTAAGTGCTAGGAGTATGTATGTTGGTAATGATGTTTCACGAATGAGGGGTGTGCTAAAAATCAAACATCCTATTGAACGTGGAGCAATTATGGATTGGGATAGTTTTTACGAGATTCTCAATTATGTCTTCTATAGTTTACTTCGAATTGAAAATTTAACGGATTATCCTGTATTTTATTGTGAACCACCTTTCATGAATAAAGAAACAAAGGAATATATCGCTCGGCTTCTATTTGAAACTCATCGAGTAAGAAGTTTGATTATGATGCCAACACCCCTATTATCTTTGTTCAGTGTGGGATTGACTACGGGAATGGTTATAGAATCAGGGGACGGACTAACCTGGGTATGCCCTATTATAAATGGTCAAATGGTTCAACATTCAGTACAAAAACTTCCTTTAGCAGGTGTAGATGTCAATCATAATTTAAAAAATCTGTTAATGAGGGAAGGAATAAATATAGCCTCTAGTGCTGTGGATGAAATAATACAAGAGATTAAGGAAAAAAATTGTTATTTCGTTCTGGATCCAAATGGTCAACCTAAAATGAACGATATGTTTAGTATTCCAATGCCAGATGGCTCTACTATAAAAATTCCAAATTATATTCTTTCTCAAGCTCCAGAAGTACTATTTAATCCTAGTATGTTGGGATATAGCACTATTATGAATTTACCTGATGCTATTATAACTAGTTTGAGAGTAATAGATAATAATTACTGGCATGAACTACTATCTCATATAGTATTTTCAGGAGGAAACCTCTCTTATAGTGGATTTGAGCAACGATTTGAGTTTGAATTAAATAATGTTCTTCCTCAACTTGGTTCAATCCCAAGACCAAAACCAACATTATCAGTTGTAAAGAATGAATTAATACAACTTCAAGTAGCTGAAATGTCTAAAAAAAAACACGATACTTGTAGCCACTGTGGAGCATTCGTGGATTTGTCTGCCGGTAATGAACTTTGTCCTTCATGTGGAAGAAGATTAGCTTTACCTGAAATAAAGATTGACCCTTTATCCAAAAGTGGAAAAACAGAGCCTATAAAAGGAGTGTGTCCCTTTTGTAAAAGGGAAATAACTGATATATCATCCCTCTTTTGCCCTTACTGTGGAAGATCAATAGAAAGTTTAGAAGATACGGGTCTTAAAGAAACTAAAAAGAAAAAAACTCCTGCACAAGAATTTACTGAATATATGGAAACTTCTAGCAAGGTTTTGAAATTCTTTATACCTGACAACTTACAATTTACTATATTCAGTGGGGCGGCTATACTAGGAAGCTTACCATCATTTCAGAATCTTTTTATAACCTACGAACAATTTCAATCCAATAAAGATTTGTTATACAGAGATATTAGTGAAATTCTCTAAAAATGAAGGATTTCATTAATATTTATTAAAATACAAATTTTATCCTATTTTTAAGAATATCTATTTTATAAGTCCTGTTTATAGATAATTTTTAATTCCAAGATAAATTTAAAGAATTAAAATTTTATTCATTTAGCCTAGGTTTTTTATTTGAAGAATAAATTACGCTACATTACCATCATTTTTATTGTGTTTATTTTTACATTAAATGTAATTCCCATCGCATTAGCTAAAACACGAAGAGCCTATTTAACTGATTTTATATTACAAACCGAAGTTCATGGTGAAGGATTCAAAAATGGAATTGATGGAGAAAACCCAATTATCGAAGCAACATCATACGCTTTAGAAATTTTGGATTTATATGGCTTAAATGCTCACGATATTACTGATCTAGAATCTAATTTAGAAGCGGATTTAGAACAAATGTTCGACGATAATAATGTGGTACTCTATGATTTGTACTTTTTACGTAAGTCATTAGATATATTAGAATATCCTATAGATCCGCAATTAAAGAATAGAATCCATGAATATTTAAACCAGACTGAACAAGTTGGTGGAGGATTTTCATTTTCAAACACAACTACATTAGCAAGTCTAAGTTCTACTTACTTCATTGTCAAACTTTATTCATTAATAGGAGAATCTGTGCCAAACACAACAATTCATAGGGATTGGGTACTACTATGTAATAATAGTGATGGTGGTTATGGTGGTAATAAAAGTTTAACTTCTACTATACTCAATACATATTATGCTGTTTCTGTGTTAGATGAATTGGGTTTTATTAATTATTTGGTTGATGAAGACCAAACTCTAACTTATTTAAACACCTTTTATATACAGAACCCCTCAGACACAGAGAATCATGGAGGTTATCTCCCGGATATAACAGCTAATTATCCTCTACTAAGCAGTACATACTTTGCTATAAAGGCAATTTCAATTATAAATGAGACTTCACTCAATAAAAATCCCACTATACTGTGGGTTTTAAACCGTCAAAATTTTCAAGATGGAGGTTTTGCTGATATTTCGCAAGGAACAGATCAATTGAGCTCGTCTATATTTTCGTCGTATTATGCTTTTGGGGCTTTGATGATATTGGATCCTTCCTTATCTAAATTATCTTCTGAAGTTTTTATGGTAGAATTTAATTACTGGATATTGATAATTATATTTGCATGTATTGGATTAGTTGTGGGGATAGGAGTAATAATTTGGAAGAGAAGAAGAATTTAAATTTTAATACTCTTTTAAAATGACATGGATTCAATATGCTTTTTGATGAATTCAAATTTCGAGATCAATTTTAATCATGTCCGAAAAAATTTTAGATGGAAATACATTAGCAAATAAATTAAATTTAGCGCTTAAAGCAGAAATAACTCAGGCTCAAGATAAAACCGGAATTAAACCTAAATTAGTTACAATAATAGTTGGGGAAGACCCTGCTTCAAAAGTATATATTAATATAAAACAAAGAACCTGTGCCTTAGTTGGAATGGATTTTGAAGTATTAGAACTTGATGAAAAAATACCAAAGGAAGACATCTTAGATAAAATACAAAAATATAATGATGATCGTCGAGTTCATGGGATTCTCCTCCAAAATCCTCTTCCTAAACCTTTAATAAACCATACTCCCGAGTTTGTTGAGAAAATATCACCAAGAAAGGATGTAGATGGATTAAATCCTTATAATAAAGGGAGACTTTTCGATTATGATGAAGAATTAGCCCCTTGTACCCCCAAAGGAATCATTGCTCTATTGGATTATTACAACATTAAATTAAAAGGGAAAGAAGTAGTAATTATTAATCGTTCTAATCTGGTAGGAAAACCCTTAATCTTTATGATGCTCAAACGTAATGCCACAGTTACGGTTTGTCATACATCTACTCTAAAAATTGAAGAACATATGAGAAGAGCTGATATATTAGTTGTCGCAGTAAGGCAACCCAATTTTATAACACGCAATAAAATAAAAGAAGGAACCATAATTATTGATGTAGGTATCAATAGAGTTAATGGAAAGCTTTGTGGAGATGTAAATTTTGAAGATGTATACGAAAAATGTAGCTATATTACTCCTTCCCCAGGAGGCATTGGACCCCTTACAGTTCATTTTTTGCTCCACAACACTTTTATAGCATATAAAAACCAAATAGGATTCGTCTAACTATAATATTTTTTGATAATAACCTTTTATAAATTAAAAAACAATTAAAATTATATCTAAATGAATTTTAAAAAAAGATAGTAATAAAAACTTTTATTATTACTATTTAACACACTAGGGAATACAATATTTCTATAAATCAACAAAGTTCCTATTCGAAAAAATGGCAATTTTAGAAGTTGGAATCAACATTGGTATGAAAAACTTAGTAGAAATTAAGTATTATTCATCTTCGGATAATTTGTTAGATCCTAATTTACGTGCTGGATTTTTAACTGCATTAGAAAGCTTTACAAGTGAGGTTTTTGGAGATGACATTAATGTTATTTCACTTGCAAGCTTTAAATTAGTCTGTTACTGTGAAATGATACAAATACCCGGTGATGATGTGGAGAATAAGCAACCTTTATTATCTTTTGCCATTATAGAAAAAGGAACAGAAGTTCCAGTAGTTAAAGAACAATTAAATGAGATTTTAAAGTATTTTTTAAATCGATACTCATTAAATGATATTTTTTCTAAAAAACCTAAATATTTTAAAGAATTTGAAACACGTATTAATGATATTTTAGGAGACTTAAAACTAAAAACAGAAGATCGATTTAGAAGTATTTTTTAAATTACTACTCACAGGGATTGATTTTTGAGTTCAAATATTGGAGCAGAAGCCAAAGTAAAATATCAAGAATATCTTGATGCAGGATCCTTAGAACAAAAAATAAAGTTATTAGAGGAATTCATTTCTTTAGTTCCTAAGCATAAAGCAACTGAGAAAATTATAGCTTTAAACAAATCTCGTGTTTCTAAGATGAAACGTGAACTTGAGGAACGAATACAACGTCAAAAAACTACTCAAAAAATAGTAAGCCCTTTTTCAATTAAAAAAGAAGGGATCCAGATAATATTAATTAGTACTTATTATACCCCAGGTACAGGCAAGACAACCCTCTTAAATTATTTAACTGGTGCTGCAGAAGAAAAAGTAGGTAAATTTACAGCATTACCTGAAATTGGTATTTATAAATATCAAAAAATTCGATTCCAAATTGTAGAAATGCCTTCTATTATGAAAGGCGCATCAGAAGGTATAGGAAATGGGAAAGAAATACTTGCTCAAATAAGATCATGTGATCTAATATGTATATGCATCGATCTATCGAGATCAATTGAAGAACAAATGACTTTACTCTTGGACGAATTAAATAAAGCAGAAATCAGACTTAATGTCCCACCTCCTCCTATAAATGTTCAAAAGACAGGTTCAAACAAGATACAAGTTTTATATCTAACAGGGGAAGCTAAAAAAGTAGGAAATATTGAAGAATTCACTGAAAAAGTAAAGGAGATTGTACATGAAAATGGGATCAGAAATGCAATAGTAAAAATACTAGGACCAATCACATTTGATGATCTTGTGGATGCTTTAACACCTTCGGTTGTTTATAAAAAAGCAATAATAATAGCAACAAAGGGTGATCTTCCCTATACTGAAGAATCATTCGAACAATTAATACGAGAGTACAATGATAAATTTCCCAAAATAATTGGGATTAGTATACTCAAAAAAAATTTCCCTCCAGATTTTGGAGAAATAGTTCTTAGTTATCTAAAAAAAATACGTATATATACAATGAGTACCTCAGGAAAAATCGCGGAAAAACCTTTGATTATGGATAAAGACTCAAGCATAAAAGATGCTGCAATTAAGATTCATAAAAGTTTTTTTGAATCTTTTGATCATGCTGTAGTCATAAGAGAAGGAGCACGCCAAAAACGTAAAAGAGTAGGTTTAGACTATATCTTAAAAGATAAAGATGTTATTGAAATTCATACAACCTAATTCCTGTTTTATTAGTAAAAACCTTAATATTTTATTTGATTAATTAAATTTGGAATTTCATGTAACTCAATTTTATATTTTGAATCCAAATCATGAATTCCTTCTAAAATATTTTTGATGCTTTCTAAACTGTATATAAGATTCTCTAAATAACCAATCATATCTCCCTTATGAATAACTATTTTATATTCTTCTTCAAAATAGTCACAAATCTGTTCTATTGTTAATTCATTGTATATTCTTAGATTTATTATTATTTTTTCAAGGTTTAATCTTCCACAATCGCAATATGGTGAATCTTTACAACTACAACTAAAGATATCATTTATCCACTTTGATACATATTCTATAAATTCTTGAGAAAACGTTTTCCTCTTGCGTACATATTCAGCATTCATTAGTGAAAGAACACTACCACTGAATAAATTATTACTACGATATCTCATATTTACATTTCTCGATAAATCAGATACAACTGCTTTTGCTAAATAAACATTCTTGATAGGTTTTAGCTCAAGCGCAAGATCAATAATAGGTTTCTGTTTATCTCTTACAATTTCGACAATTTCTAAACATTCGTCTATAGTTAGAAATGATTTTGCTATAGCCTGCCCTAAATATGTTGGTTTATAAATAAAATTTTCTTTTATTCTAACAAGCTTTCTGTCATGTAGTTTTTTCAAAAAGAGATCTAATTCATAATTGTTATTAATCAAAAAATTGAAAAACATATCTATGATATCTCTTTTAACACCTTGATTGAACATTGATATTAAAGCTAATAATTCTGTTAGACTCTTGCTTTCATTAGGGAGTAATTCAAAATCTTTAATCTTTCCATTTAGTAATTTTATAGCTATTTCTTCTTCTCTTATTTTCATTTTAGGCGAATAAACTTTTCCTGGCTCAACCAGAAGATATGCTAATCCTCTTTCATGTTTTTTTAATCTACCGCATCGCCCTAGCATTTGCTCAAATTCAGCAACTGTTAGCCATTTTATACCCATTGCTAATGATTCAAAAATCACCTGACTTGCAGGAAGATCTACACCTGCAGCTAATGCAGCTGTAGCAACTACACCAGCAATTTTTTGAGATCTAAAATTTTCTTCAATATACTTTCTTTCCTCATTAGTTAATCCAGAGTGGTAAGCAGATACATTTATTCCTTTCTTTTGTAAATTTGAAGTAATAATTTCACATTTTTTCCTAGTATTTGTAAAAATTATCGATTGCCCTTTAAATCCATAATTTGATCTTTTAGCATATGCTGCTTTAACTAATTTTGAAATTTGTTTGTATTTCTGGGCTTCACTATTACATAATAGTAGATGTCGCTCAATTGGAACGGGTCTGTTGTTATAGCTAATTAATTTACAACCTAATTTGTTTGCTAATATCTTTGGTTCTCCTAATGTTGCACTTAAATACAGGAATTGAGCTTCACTGTAAAATAATTTCAAACGTGCTATAAAACCATCTAATAAGTATCCTCTCTCAGAGTCTATTAAAGATTGAATCTCATCGATAATTATAGTGCCTATATTTCCTAAATAAGATATTTTTCCACTCCTTAAGATATAATCTATAGCTTCATAAGTGGCTACTATTACATCTGCATTGGTTAAATCCTCAAGAGTTACCTCTTCACTTTTTTCAAATAAAGATTCTCCTATTTTTTTAATAATTTTTATTTCTAATGATTTATATTTTTCTTTAAATTCCTCATATCTTAAATTTGCTAAGGCTACAATTGGTACAAAGTAAAGCATTTTTTCGTTTCTATTTCTTAACAATTTGGAGATCCCTGCTAGTTCCCCAATTAACGTCTTCCCTCCTGAAGTTGGAGCCATTATTAGTTGATTTGAGTAGTTTTTTATTAACCCATTTTCAACAGAAATAGCCTGAATTGGTAATAAAACATTTAATTTTTGTTTTATTAAAATAGTTCTAAAGGCTTGAGGAATCTCTAAGTCATTAATAGTTTGATTTAAATACCTCTTATTAACAGGAGTACTTTTTTCTATGTCATAAAGAGTAATATTTTGGTTAATTACAGGATTAAAGTCTGCCTGGAACGCATTTGCGACTTTTTTTACATCTTTGAACTTCAATATCAAATGTGTAAAAAAATTTTTCAATTTAGGATTGATTTGTGATTGGTTAACAAAACCTCTAAGCTTTGCCTCCCGTATAACTATCTGGTAAGCACAATCAGAACAGATCATTTTATTTTTAATGGATCTAATTTGAAGTTTGTCATCTAAAATAGTGAATTTTTGAGTATCTAAACAAGAATTACATAATGTCAAATTTTTGATTTTTTTCTCATCAATTTGGAAATTTCTGAACATTTCTTTCATAGATTCGAAATCTTTTACAGAAGTTTGATTTGAAAAAGCGATAAATTTGTTACTAATAGATAATAAAAATTTTTTAAAGATACGAGGATCAACAGGAGTAAAAGATCCATTTTTTTCAATTTTCTCGAATCTCAAGGGACGTATTCGATTTTTGAAATCTAAACCTAAAAGAAGAGTGCCCTTAAAAAAAGGTTCACTGATATAGGAGAATTTAAAATCTTTTTCTTTGTATTTCTTCAAATAGAATAGATTAACATTGAAATTTAGATCCTTCTTAGATTTATGTTCTCGATCTACAACAATAAAAAAATTCCTTTTAGGTATGCTCAAATATGAAACCTTCTAAATTCTTCAATTGTATTAAAGATAAATGAACAGGTACACTTCAATTTTTCTAGAAAGAATGAAAGTATTCTTTAAAATAGGACAACAAAAAAGAATAGAAATTTAAAACCCAAAAACACGTTTTATTTTATCATAGACTTCCTTTATCTGTTTAAGTTTTGCCTCATCTCCTTGATTTAAAAAATGTTCGACCCACTGCCCAAATGCGCCACCTTTAATCCATTCAAGGAAATACTCAACCGATTGACGTTCTTCTGCAGACATTTTTTATTCGATTTTTCTCTAATTTAGGTTTATTAGACTGATTAACTTTTTATAAAAATTATAAATTATACCAATTTATAATTTAATAATTCCAAATCAATTAAATAAAGTTATTGAAATTTTTAATAAAACGTTATATGTGATGATAATATGTCAGTAAGGATCAAAACACCCAATCTTGATGATATCTTTGAAAAATGGAAACAAAAGGCAGCAAGAATAGATAAGAAAAAGATGGAAAAACAGTTTGGAACAAAAGGAGCAGTGTTTTCTTTAGACGCGATTAGTGCTGCGGAATATGTAAAGGATACAATGAAAGAAGCAGCTATATATTTTGCTGTTAAAAGATCTCTTGGACCTGCTCCAAAAGGGAAAGAAGAAAATTTAGTTACAGCTCCAAGAGTAGGTAGAGAACAGTTCTATTCTTTTAAGGGTACTACTAAGATAAATAAAGAAAATTGGAAAGGAGATGAAAAAGTTCCACAGTATGAATCCATTCAAGCAGTTCCATGCAAGACTTGTAAAGGTAAAGGGTATTTAGAAAACAGATGTAAGACTTGTAAAGGAACTGGAAAAATAGAGGAAACTTTAACGGTTTTGGTTGGTGAAGAACAAAATAAAGAAAAAAAAGTATTTTCTTATCCTTGTGGTGCTTGTTATGGAACTGGAAACAGAACAGAGCAATGTAAAGATTGTGGAGGACATAAAAACATGTATAAATATGATATCCTTCCAGTTCCCTTCAAAACCGTAATAACAGGAATTCCAATACTACATAGTAGTGCGCAGACGAGATATGAAAAAGAAATTGGAGACGATCTTCATAGTATGATTGAAGATGTAGAAGGGATTAGATTTAATGATTTCAAAGAATTAGAATCTAAAGCAGAAGCTTCCTTAGGTTATATGAACAAGAACATAAGTAAAACAATTGGTGCTGCTAGAAGTGACTATAAAAAACATGAGAAAGATGATGACTCTCAAATAACCACACAAATTTATTTATTCCCTATGATTCAGATGTTCTGTGAAACGAAAAAAGGCCAAAAATTTGAACTCTATAGTTTAGGCTCAGGAACTAAATTTATGACTTATTCTAATTTTTAATTCAATTTTTTTAATTCAAATTAATAGATTAATTTTTTAGTACCTAATCAGCATTTCTCTAAACTTTGCCCCTAACCTAAAGATTTAAATACAAAAAGAGATAAACATAAGTTGAAACTTACATATAAGCTTAAACTTATATATACATAATGAGAAATTATGATAGGAGAGAGGAAGATCATGAAAAAAGAAGAGGTTTTCGAGGCTAAAAATCTAATGGGTTATCTCTTACCTAGTAATGTATTATCCATTTCAATTATAGGTATATTTGCGGCATTGGTTTGTGTATTAACAATTATAATTAGAATACCTATTCCTGTAACTACAGGATATATAAATATAGGTGATTTTGGTGTAATGTTATCTGGTTTATATTTTGGTCCAATTATTGGAGGTTTTGCTGGAGGGATTGGATCTGCAATTGCAGATATTATTGGATTCCCACAGTTTGCTATTCCAACTTTAATAATCAAAGGTTTAGAAGGATTTGTTGTAGGTTTAATTAGCAATCCAAAAAAGAAATTATTAAAAATTGATTATAGAGATGTCATTGCAGTAATTTTTGGTGGACTTATTATGGTGATTGGTTACTTTTTTGTTGAGTTTCCAATATATGGATTAGGAGCGGCTTTATTTGAATTGCCAGGAAATTTATTTCAATTTGGCTTTGGAGTAATTGGATCATTAATATTAATAACAATTACTCGTAATATTCTTACGACTAGTTTGCCTCAGGTTTTTGATAAAATCTTTATTTCGATTGATATTGAAGAAACTGTTTCTCAAAAAATTTAGAGTAAAGTAATTAAAACATCTAAAATGTCTAAGACCTTTTTACCATCTTCAGTTATAAAATAAAACACATTTTTTCCTTCTTTTTTGCGAGAAATCAAACCTTTAGATTCTAATTCTTTTAAATGTTGATAAACCGCTGCTAAACTTATATTTCCAATAATTTCTTGAATTTTAGTTCCACTTATTCCTTTAATACTGGATAATGAAATTTGAGATAAAATTTTCAATTTTGTAATTATTATTGATCCTTTTCCAGCTGTTTTAGTTTGAGACGATATTGCTTCTAAAACATAAGGTGCTTTTAATCCACTTCCAGTAATTATACAAACGATTTTATCATTAATTCTAAAAATATTTTTTTGATTTAATAATTGAAGTGCTGCTACCGTTAAAGCAGAAGCGGGTTCAGCAAAAATTCCTTCATATCTAATGAGTTTATCAATTGAATTTAGAATATTGTCTTCTGGTATTGATAATACTGTACCTCCACTTTTTTTGATACATCTTATAGCCAAATCTTTATATATCGGTTTCTTTACTAATATTCCCAAAGCAAGCGATTTTTGGATTTCTATGTTTTGTTTGACTTCTTTTTTTTCAAAGAATTCATTTACAATAGGCGATAAGAGTTGAGACTGGACTCCTACTAATTTCGGGAATTTTTTTATGATATTGGCATTTAGAAGTTCATAGAATCCCTTCCATAAGCTCACTAATAATTCTCCACTCCCCATTGGGATTAGAATCCAATTTGGATCTTCCACTTGTTTAACTATTTCATAAGCAATAGTTTTTTGGGCTTCAAGAGTAAGTGGATTTAAATCAGGAGTACCTTGATAGAAATCTTTGACATCCTTTCTTAATACCAGAGATTCAATCGCTTCATCAACAGTTTCTCCAATTACTTCTAATTCAGAGTTGTAAGCAATCATTTGAGCTTTTTTACCTACATCAATTATTTTAGGGATAATATTTAAACAACCCATGCCTTCAACAGAAGTATAGGCTGCTAATGAAGCACCTTGATTACCATTTGAAGCACATATAATTTTTTTATAATCCCAGCTACGCGCATGAGACACTAATAATGCTGCCGCACGATCCTTGAAAGAATTTGTTGGATTCTGAGTTTCATCTTTAAAATATAGGAATTTTAAACCTAATTTTTCTCCAAATTTTTTTGAACTTCTAAATGGGCTACCTCCTTCTCCCAATGAAACAATATAATCATCCTCTATCTGAGGAAATGCAAATTTAAAATCCCAAAATTTATTAATAGGTTCAATTTCAAAGAATTTCTGTTTTAATTTTAGCAAATTGAATTCAAACCATAATAATCCTTTACATTCAGGGCACTTATGTTGAATTGACCTAAATTCAAATTTTTTTTTACAATCAATACAAGTTAGAGTTAGTGATTTTTTAATAATGAATACCCTTTAGATCAATATTAATTTTGATTTATTAATTAATTGGGTTTTCTTATTATTAAGTTCTTTTGATAAACTTTAATCTTTTGAGAGAGAATTTAATAGAATTCAATTTGTATGAATTTACGATTCATCGTAAATTTTATATTTTTAAAATAACTATAACCTACATAAAATAAGTCATAAACTATTTGATGTGATTGAAAATTCTTGCCTGGGTTATTCTATTTAGCATATTGGGCAGTATTGGTGCGATACTAGCAGCATCACTCTTTATGATATTAAAAGAGAGTATACAAAAGAAGATTATTCCCTCTCTATTATCTTTTGCGACAGGTGTGTTATTAACTGCTTCTTTACTGGGATTAATTCCCGAAGCTATTGAGAGTTCAGGTGGAGAACCTCATTTAATTATGCCAACGGTTCTAATCTCAATATTCATATTTTTCTTCTTAGAGAAAATTATTGCTTGGAGAAATTGTCGTGATAATTCATGTGAGGTTCATTCCCATGCTTCAGGGCCCATTATACTTCTTGGAGATGCTATTCATAATCTTACAGATGGTATTGTTATAGCAACGGCTTTTCTAACTGAATTCCATCTTGGAGTTATAGTAGGCATTACAATTATATCTCATGAAATCCCACAGGAAACAGGAGATTTTGCTATTTTATTACATTCGGGATACTCAAAAAAGAAGGCAATCATATTTAACGCACTTTCTAGTTCTACAACAATCCCCTCTGCTATAATTGCATATTTTTTATTAAATCCATTTGATGCATTAGTTCCCTTTCTACTAGCCGTATCAGCAGCGAGTTTCATATATATTGCATTAACTGACTTGACCCCTGAGTTGCATAAAGATACTCAGTTAAAATATAGTATTCGCCAATTGCTACTTATTATTTTGGGAATTTCATTAATGTGGATTTTATTATCTTTAGGTATGCATGAACATTAAATAATAAGGTAAATCACAAAATGATGGATATAGATTATATTGTAATTAAAACTTTAATGAGTTCGGAAAAGGGTTTAAAAATTGGAAAGATAAAAAAGAAATTGGATAATGATCCATTTTTGACTTATGTAGTCCAAAAACCCGATATCCCACATTCCACTTTAGGAAGTTGTATCAAAAGACTTAAAAAACAAGGTTATGTAGATTATGAGCCATATCATGAAGCATTTCTAACTAAACGTGGTTTTGAACTTGCAAAAGAATTAAATAGACATAGTCGTCTTCTTGAGCTATTATTGTTCAATGAATTGGGTTTAAGTTCAAAAATATCTCATCAGGAAAGTGAAAAGTTAAGTCTACTTCTTTCATGTGAGATAATAAATAAAATCTGTGAGAAATATGGGCACCCAAAAACATGTCCTTGCGGGGAACAAATATTAAATTCACAAGAATGCGCATGTTCAGAACAACATTAACGCATAAAGAATTTTTAATTTTGTCTACCTCCACTTTATAGTTCCATCAAATATCAATTCTCTATGACTTTTAACTTTACTAAGAAATAAATTGACTTCCTTTGGTGATTTAAGCCTAATGAATTGAATATTTGAGTAGAAATCCGATTCCATTACCGCTTTATACCTTTTTCGGATCTTTCTAAATGATTTTATTGCAAAAAGCACAATAGAATCTTTACTAAATAAAGCCTTTAACGTTTCTCTATTTCCAGTTTCTGGCCAGAGTTCTTCTCTCGATATAATTCTCTTCGTTCCTCTTATAACTGCTTGATATAACACACGGGGGAAACTAAAGTCAAGCCAAATGACAGTAGTAATACTCTTCCATTTTAGAGGAGTAGTTCTTGAATGGTAATTTCCATCCAATATCCAGCTACTCCCTTTTAAAGCTAACCGTAATTTAGGTAAGAATTCTTCATTACTAGGCATATACCAATTCGGTCCCCAAAAAAGGGCATCCATTTCGATATATGGAATGGATAAAATTTTAGATAATTTCTTACAAAATGTTGTTTTTCCTACACTACTCGTACCTACTACATTTACTTTTAAACCCTGTTCCACTCTTTATCTCTCTCTACAGAACGATTTAAAAATTATGGCTCAAATTTTTTACCACTAATTACTTTATCAATTGCAACTAGACATGCTTCCTCCCAATCATCGTCAGGATCAATGCTTTCACCACAATTAGGACACCAGTCATCAGAATATCCTTCATCAAAATCTTCAACTTCCATATCACCATTTAGGGTACTCCCACAATAAAGACAAACTCCATCATCATATCTGTCTAATATTTCATAAATTAACTCAATTTTTTTTTTTGCATTCATATTTACATTAGATTATTTATATGAAATATAATAGAATAAGAAAAAAAACCATTTAAGTATTTAATCTAATATTAGTAGATATTAAAAAATAAATGAACTGGCTTCTTTTAATCTCTTTTCGGCAACTGTTACAATATCGTTAACAATTTGTTGCACACTATTTATAGAGTTAATAACTCCAATACTTTGTCCTAAAAGAACAGCTCCTTCCTCAATATCACCATCATATGTCATTTCGTAATGCTTTTGATCTTCCATAGCCATTTGGGGGGTTATTTGGGCTTCTAATGCCATTTTTTCTTCTTTAGACGATATAACTCCATGATGTAAGGAATATTGGTTTTTCCAAAGACGAATAGGACCTAATACTCCTGTTACCCAAATGGTATCGCTTGCTTTTGCTGGTGGTATAATTTTTTTATATTTATTATGAAATTCACTTTCTTTAGATGCAATAAATCTAGATCCCATAGCAATAGCTCCCGCACCCATTGCTAACGCTGAAGCAAGACCCTCTCCACTAGCAAAACCTCCACATGCCACCACTGGAAAGTCTGGGTGCTTTTGTTTAACTTGCTGTAGTAGTACCAAAGAAGTGATCTTTTCATAACTTTGGTGTCCACCACCTTCCCAACCAGTTACCACCAAACCATCTACTCCCGAATCAACACATTTATCCGCTAACCAAAGCGCTGGAGCTACATGAAAATGTTTGATGTCTGAACCACTTTCCTTCAATTTCTGATATGATTTTGATTTTGGTAATGTTTTTGAGGATCCCGCACTTGTTATAGCATAAACGCATTGTTCCTTGATTTTTTGATTATCCTGAATAAATTTTGGAATTTGACGACAAAGATTTGATGCATCAAGTTGTAATCTTGAAGTTCTAATATTAAATCCAAATGGTTTATCTGTATGCTCAATTACATATTCCATATCTTTTTTCATTTCTTCGAGACTGTTTTTTCCGAACATATTAGTATGGCTTAAAACTCCTAATCCCCCTGCTTCTGAAACAGCTACAGCTAACTCTTTTGTATAAAAAGGTCCCATAGGAGCAGCAATAATAGGATGTTTTATTCCTAACATCTCTGTAACTTTCGTTTTTATCCCCATTCTCTATACCGCTTTTTACTTTGTCATTTTTATAATAAAATTGAATGAATAAGAATTGGAAATTATAAAAAGTTTTATTTCTTTAAAAGAAGTCTTTAGAAAAGCTTTAGTACAAAATTAACCAAAATTTCAAATATTTTAGAACCAATTTATTTCTCATCATATATTCTTTTTCGGATGTAAATTAGTTAGTTCTCAATCTTTTTTTTGGATTAACATTACTCTCATATGTTTTTCTTAAGATATACTTATCAGAATCTAAGCTCGTTTAAAATAAGTTTAAATATCTGTATCCTATTTTGTTTTTAAGAATTAATAAGTAACTAATAAATATTAATAACTTTTTCAAATTTGTATCTGATAAATAAGGAATGTATTTCTAGGCGAGTTTTAAAGTGGGAGACGTCATTAACCTAAAATTGATTGTTCTCGGGGAAGGAGAAGTAGGAAAAACTTCTATAATAAACTCATTTCTAGGAGAAGAAATTTCTGAGAATTATATGCCTACAATTGGGAGCGTAACATTCAGAAAGGAGTATGTGTTAAGCGAAAAGGCTATAACTATAAAATTAACTATATGGGATCTTGGGGGTCAAAAATCCTTTAATCCCTATAATCCTGTTCATTATTCTAACGCAGATCTCGCTATATTGGTTTTCGATTTAACAAATCCAGAAGATACAATTAAAAATCTTAAAAAAGAATTTGAAGAAAGAATAAGTAAATCTACAGAAGAATGTATATCCCTTCTTGCGGGTAATAAATTGGATCTTTTTGATGAGAATACTCAGATCAAGAAGACCTTACAAAATTTTTTCACGGATAAAGATAATTTTATCCTAATGTCTGCTAAAAATTCTATAAATGTAAGAGATTGCTTTGAACTGTTGTTATTTTCATATTTAAAAAGGGGAGAAATATTAGCACCTGATCTTTTTCAAGAAAGTATGACAGAAGATTTCCTAAAATCAATATCCAAAGATGAACAGTCTCTAAAAAGTAAATTAATAACAATAAACTCTATTGATACAGCAATAGAATTGATGAGGTCTGGATCTAACTCAAAAACAGTAGATTCCACTGAAGAAGAGATTAATGAATTAAAATATAATGAATTCATAAATCAGGAAATTCATAAAGTACGACATCAGAAAGATGATATTCTTGATCAGTTTATAATAAATCTATCTGAATTAGAACAGGCTTTAACTCATATTAAGAAGACATATACCAAATCCACAGAGGAAATGATTGATGCCTTACGAAATTTATTAACTGTGTCTAAAAATGATTCTGAAAAAAATATTGAATTATTCCAAAAATTAAATAGAGAGGAGCACGAGTTAATGATAATCAGCTCAAATCTTAAAACTGAAAATCAAGATACAAATGAAGATATTTTTCATCAAGATAAAATATATAATATTTAATTATAAATGAGGGGAAAATCATTTCGAATACAGAACAGGTACCAACAAAAGAATTAAATAATTTGAAAGAACAAATTAAGAAAATTGATCAGAAATTAAATCAACAAATAAAATCACTTGACCAAAAAGCTCTTGACCTAGTGAATAAATCTGACAAAAAATTTAGTGATCAATTAAAGAAATTTAGTCAGAAAATCGATGATGATGTGAATAAACTGAATCAAACTTTAAGTAACCAAATTTCTAAAATCGAGCAAAGTACATCTGAAAGGTTAGATAAACTTGAGAAGAATTTAAAAGACCAAATAGATGGTATCAATAAAAAAATTGAAGACATTACCAATATTTTTGATCAAGAGTTGAAAGATAAATTTAATAATCTTAATGAAAAAATAGAAGGAAATTACCAAACATTAACTGAAGAATTGGAAAAGGCATCAAATAAACTCGATAATGATATTAAATTTCAAATAACCAATGTAGAAGATAAAATTAAGATTATAATTGAAAGCATACAGGCTGTAAATGATGATTTTTCCCTAAAATTTCAAAGATTGAAAGAAGAATATGATACGAAAGAAGAAGTCCTTAGAGATATGTTAAAAAAATTCGAAGAAGATACTAATGATTACAGAAACAATCTTCAACCTGAGTTGGAAGAGATTAAAAGCCAACAGGATTTATTTAAGATCACAGTTGATGTGCTAAAAAAGCAGTTATTTGAAAGCGCTAAAGAATGGATTAATGATGAAATTAAATTAGCATGTAAAAATAAAGAAAGAGAGATTCTGATGAATTTGTGGGTTGATGAGCTTAAAGAGTTTATTAGCAATTTGGATAAATTAAAAGAAACAAATCCTAAGGAACTAAAACTTCATTTAAACGAAATTTCAAGTACGATTGAATCATTTCGAGAAAAATTTATAAAATAAAATATTATCATATAATTTCTTTTACCACGAATCCCCCTAACCTTAAAATATTCTATATTTAGTTATAGCGATCAGACTTATTTTTATTAATTTTAGAATTTAATAAAAAGTATATAGTTAATAAAAAAATTATAAGTGCTAATATAAATGACACCAAATATTATTTCAGTTGGCGAATTATTAGTTGAGATAATGCGAACAGATTTGAACACACCACATGGACGAACTGGTGCTAATTATCGAGGGCCATACCCTAGTGGGGCACCTGCTATTTTTATTGATACTGCTTCTAGAATGGGAAGGCCCTTCAATTTAACTACAGGTTTTATTGGAGTAGTAGGGAACGATGAATTTGGGGATTGCATAATCAATAAGTTAAAAAATGATGAAGTTGATGTTTCTCAGATTAAAATTTTGGATTCTGAAGTTACTGGAATTGCTTTTAACCAATACAATTCAGATGGTTCTCGTAAGTTTATCTTTGCCGCTGGAGCTGCTGGAAAATTAAATCCTTCACAAATAAATGACTTTTACTTTAAAGACATAAAATGTTTGCATATTATGGGAAGTGCACTTTCCATAAGTAATAGTTCACGAAAATCTTGTAAAAAAGCAATAAAAATAGCAAAGAAAAAAAACCCTAATGTGATTATCTCATTTGACCCGAATTTAAGACCTGAAATGCTTGAGTTAAATACGATCCTTAAGATTTGTAAACCAGTATTAGAAACAACGGATATATTACTCCCAAGTGGAGAAGAAGCAAAAATATTGGCTAACATTGAAGATTCAACTAAAGCTTGCCAAAATCTTCTAGATTTTGGGCCAAAAATTATAGTCTTGAAACAAGGAAAAGAAGGATGTACCATTTTTACCAAAGAAAATTACGATGGAATTATAGTAAGTGGACTAAAAGTTGATGAAATTGATCCAACTGGCGCAGGGGATTCATTCGGAGGTGCATTTTTAATAGGTTATTTAATGGGATGGGATTTAAAAAAAATAGCTAGATTTGCTAATGCTGTAGGAGCATTAAAAGTGCAAAGTTTTGGACCTATGTCAAGTACATCATATGACCATGTCATTGAATTTGTAGAAAAGCACCATAGTTAAGGATTCTAAACATTTAAAAACCTTTTTGTTTTTCCAATAGATTAATTCATAAAACAAAGCATGCAAATATATGCAAATCCTATTTAAATTCAAAGCAACTACATTTTTTTTGATTAGTTGAGAACGAGAATTCTAAAGTATTGTTATTACATCGGTAATATTTAAATTTATTCATTGTGTCTGTCTAAATTCGCAGAAAAAAAAGACAAAAAATCAAAATTTAAATAGCAAAAATTAGTATTATTCATAAGAATAAATTGAAGTGCAAAATAATGTTCTATTTATATCGAAAACTATTTGATCAAAATAGATTTTTGTGTAAATACAATAATTAAATTTTATAATTTCTAATTCTAATTCTATATGAATAAAGATATTTTATATCCAATATTCAAAAAATAATAGTATGACAGACGAAATCGAAGGAGAAGAAAAGGAAGACAAATCGGAAAAGGAAATAGAGAGAATAGATAAGGAATTTCTATCTAAAGCTAAAAATTCAAGAGATATAATCGATAAAAAGTTAAGGACTTTTGAAGATAGTATAGAAAACATCTCAGAAACTATAACAAATGGTGAAGCCGAAGAAGATAAAGAAAAGAGTAAAAGAGAAATAGAAGAAATAAGTGATGAAATAAAGAAAGCACAACTTGAACTCAATACAATTTCAAAGAAAATTGATGATAAGGAAGAATATTTGTCTGCAATTGAAGAAACTATATCCACTCTTGAAGACAAATATAATCGAAAAACAGAAGAAATGAAAAATTTAGAAGAACGATTTGAAATTACAAAAGAAAGTAAGGACAATCTTGATGAGGAATACAAGGAACTATTAAGAAATAATGAACAACTAGTAAAAACATATGAAAGTAGACAAGTTGATTTGATTGTTCTTACTGATTCTGTTAAAGAAAAAGTTGCCTCTCAAGAGGAATTGAGAACAAAAATTTCTAAATTAAATCAAGAAATTTTAGAAAAAGAATCAAAACTAGAAAAACAAAGAGAAGAATCAGAAGCTTTAGATAAGAAGATAAAAAGCCAAGCTGCTGAAAATGAAACATTAAGATTTTATCTTAATAAGAATAAGGTTGAATTAGAGCATTCTAATTCTGAAATACAAGCAAAAGAAGAAGAAAAGAAGCTATTAACAGAACAGATTGAAAAAAAAGAAATAAGAATAAAAGAAATTGAGCAAAGAATTGAGGATTATCATGATGGATTTCCTGAAATGGAAAAACAAAGGGAAACATACGAAGAGCTTCTTGCTAAATATAAAGTACAACTTGGAGATAAACAACAACAATTAATTGATATGGAATCTCGAATTCAAGAATTAAAAGATACAAATGAATCTTTAAACGAGCAATTTACTTCTAAACAAAATTTGATTGAAGCTAATGAAAAGAGAATTGAAGATCTTAAAAAAGATATTGAAACATCAAATACTGAATATCTTGAAAGAGAAGAAAGACTTAATGCATTAACTGAAAAATTAGAACGTATGGAATCAGATCATGAAAAATTAAGAAAAGCTAAAGAGGCAATTGAAAGCAGCACTAATGATTCTCGGATCATACTTCAACAGCTAAAAGAAGAATTAGAAAATCAAGAAAAGGAAATTAGAGATAAGGAAAGTCGGATACATAGATTAGAAATATTATCGGCTATTTATAGAGCATCTAAATTTTTTGGTGGAATTTTAATAGGTGCTGGGATATTTTTTGCAATTTGGGTAATAGGAATATTCTTTAATATTATAGATGTAGGAGAAGTAAATGTAAACACTTTCTTAATGGTGGTTTTCCTATTAGTGGGATCTATTCTCTCTATAATTTCTGGAATATTCCACCTTGAGAAATCATAATTTAGAATTTTATTTGTCACCTTTAAAATTTGAATTTTGAGGCAATAATACCATTTTAATGATTTAGAATTGACTGAAAAAGAACAAGAAGGAATTGCCCCCTCAAGAACGATAAGCCTATCATCAGGAATTCTTTATGGAATTGGTTGTGGAATTGGAGGTTCAGTATTTATACTATTAGGAACAGCTATTGGGCAAGCCCGATCCGGAGTCTTAATAAGTTTGATTTTAGGCGGGATTCTAATATTTATTACTGCTTTAAATTATAGTGAATTATCCACTAGTTTGCCTGTCTCTGGAGGCGCTTACAACTTTAGCAAAGAAGCTTTAGGTGGATTTTTAGCATTTATAATAGGATTCTTCCTATGGATAGCTAATATCGGAACGTTTTCTTTTTCTGCTCAAGCTTTCATTGTGGTTATTGAAGAATTTTTCCCTATTCCTATATTAAAAAATATTTTCATTATTCTTGCTCTATTATCAATATTATTTACTGCTATAGTAGTGTTCAGAACTCAAAAAATAGCATTAAAGACATTAATTAGTCTAACAATTGTTTTATTGATTATTTTTAGTATTTTCATTCTATCTGGCTTTATAATTGCCCCCTTTACCAACGCATCAAATTATAATACAAACTTTTTAACTTCAGATACTAATTTTATTAGCGTTGTACTCATGTTTTCTTTTCTCTTTATATTTTTTACTAGTATCACTTCAAATTTAGCCTATTTAAATGCTGATCTTAAAAATCCGTCAAAAAATATACCTAAAACCAATATTTTTGCCATTCTAATCACTCTTCTAGTCTATTTATTGATTACAACTGTATCTATGATTAATATCGGCAACAATCCAGATGACTCTCCAATATTCTTAGCCTTAATTCTTAATGATATTTTAGGATTTCCAGGATACTTATTAATGGGTATAGCAGCCACGATTGCTACTTTTATTGCTATGAATGCCGCTTTAGGATCGGCTGTAGCGGTACTGCACGCATTAGCAAGAGATCACTATGTATCTCAAAAACTATTGAAAAGAAACAAAAAATCAGATGTCCCTACATTAATACTGATAATTACTTCTGGTATCGCAATTTTATTTACCATTTTATCCTTTTTATTCGCCAATGTAGGATTTACAGCAAACATTACAACTTTTATCTATTTTTTTGGATTAGCTTTTGTGAATTTTGCTGCAGTAAATCTCAGATACAAGAGAAAAGAGTTAGATCGTCCATTTAAAGCTCCATTTTTCCCATATTTACCATTAGTTGTTGGTTCCACATGTTTAATCTTGGCGTTTGTTTTAAATATATATGCTGTTCTTTTAGGAATAGTCATTCTGGTAATAGGTATTACATACTATTTATTGACAATCGCAGATCGACATTCTATCATCTTTACTTTAGCAGGTATGAAATTTTTTGCTTTTATCCTCGTTGGAATTTTTATTTGGATTATAAATAATTTAAGTATTATAACTTCACCATCACCTGGATTTGTGAATATATTTTCCTTTATCTTCCTCCGTTTCCTAATTTTTATCTGTATTTTTTCAATTGGCACAATATTTTTAGACATTTTTCCACTGAAAGAATTAGTATTTTTCTTCATTAAAAGAATAAATAAGAAAGAAGTTGCTATAGATGTAGGCGTTGGTAGAATAATAGAATTGAAAAAGATCAAATCCAAATTAATATACTATATAAATTTTGCAATCGCTCTAGTTCAGATTGCATCTTCATTGTTTATATTTTCTTTAATCAGTTTATTTTCTTTAGATATCATATCAATAGATAATATCACCTTTGGAACAACTGAAATTTCTCAAAGAATGGCTGAATTTCTTTTTAATTCAATTCTATTGTTCTTTAGTACAATATTACTATTTAGCGGTATATTTAGTCTATATTTAAATCGAGAAACAAAAACTCTTGGAATTTAATAAAAGAGACATATTAAAATGTCATTCCCCCCAATAAACCTTCATATTCATTCTAATTTTTCTGATGGAAAACATAGTATTCATCAAATTGTTAAAAGCGCTCTCAAAACTGAATTAGAATATATTGCTATAACCGATCATTTCACAGATTCCTGGAAAGAATGGGTAACAACTCTAAAGAATGAGGAAAAAATTTCTGAATATTTAGAAGTAATCTCAATTTGCCAGAAATTATTACGTGAAAGAAATACAAAATTAAAAATTCTTAAAGGTCTTGAGATTGATCTCTCAAGTTCTGTAAATTTTATCAGAAAGATTAACTTTCAAAAATTTGACTTGATCTTATTTGAATATCTTCAGGATGCTGAAACTCTTGCTTTTTTAAAGAATATTCTTACTTTCTGGAGAAAAAATCAAGAAAAGTACAGTAGGTTTCCAATATTGGGTTTAGCACATTTTGATCCCTCGTATTTTATTTATGATAATCTCGATATTCTAATACCTTTTTTAAAAGAAAATAATGTTTATTTTGAATTCAACTCAAGTTACCCTGACTATTATTCACGCCGAAATGAAAAATTTTTCGAAGAATTAAGAAAAGGAAATATACCTGTTGCTGTAGGATGTGATTCTCATAGTATTAAAAGTTTAGATAATATTGAAGAACCAATAGAAATGATCCAGTACTATAATTTGGAGACAAACTTTCAGATTATATTAGATTTATTGAGAAAAAAATTTTAACGTTGATAGTCTGAAAAATGCTCAAGAAAATACCTAAAGGCTCTTTCAAATGAAATATCAATAAATGTTTCATTTCTATCTATAGGAGTTAAGACCAGGTTCTTTATCATTCTTTTACTTACGCTAAAAATTTCTTTTACAGCATTTAAACGTTTTCCGATTGGCATGGTTGCTAATATGTTAACACTTATGCCATTTCTATTTTCCCACTCTCTTAAAGCTTTCAAAATTGCACCTTTCATAGCTAATTCTGGAACATTTATAAACTTGCATATAATTTTGGTTATTCCTTTAATTAATTTTGATTGTATTTCTGAACATATGTGTTGAGTATAAATTAATTCTATATCTTTAAGAGCACTTTCATCAAATTTTACTACATGTGAGAAAATAAACCTCAACTCCTTATTTTCTAATTAATGATTACTTTAACTCATTTTTTATTTATATCAATATATTTAAACCACTTTATTTTCCGTGTTCTAACACCTACTAAACTCAAAATTAGGGAAGCATAAAAGAATTCAAAAATCTTTTTAAATCCTCTTTATTTAATGTTTTTTATGAGTTTAGAAGAAAATATTGATCTAGCAGCAAAATGGATCATTGAATCAGAACGGTTAGTTGTATTCACAGGAGCAGGATGCTCTACAGGTAGTGGTATACCTGATTTTCGTGGGCCAGATGGATTATGGACTAGAAGAGACAAAGGATTACCCCCTCCAAAACCACAAGTTCCTTGGGATCTGGCGGAACCTAACGCTAATCATTTTTCAATAGTAGATTTATTGGAAATGGAAAAATTAGATTATCTAATCTCCCAAAATATTGATGGCTTCCATGCTAAATCAGGAATTCCCTTTGAGATTATGAGTGAACTTCATGGTAATCGATTTTTCATGAAATGTCTTTCATGTAATAAGAAAATGCTATTTGAAGAAGCAGGATGGGATAAAGAGAAATGGGGTCGTGGAATGAGGAAAGATCCTATCCGAGAAGGACAACCAAAATGTCCTCATTGCGAGGGAAGATTGATTAATAGTATTGTAGATTTTGGGGACCCGCTTCCTTTCGACGAATTGAACGAAGCAATTAGAAGATCTGAGCGATGTGACGTATTCTTTGTAATTGGATCATCACTGGTGGTCACACCAGCAGCCAATATGCCGGGAATTGCCAAACAAAATGGAGCAAAATTGATTATCATAAATAAAGGTGATACTCCATATGATAGGGTAGCAGATATAAAATTTGATGAAAAAATTGAGGATGTGCTCCCACCAATAATGGAAAGGGTAAAGAGTGCTGTAAATAAAAAGTAATGGAATAACTCATTATTTGGTTTTCGCTTTTTCAAATATGTAAAATGGTTTATCTAATGAGAACTCTTGATGAAATCCAGGTTAAAAAGATAAAAGAATTTATATTTCATAATGGAAGACTTCTCGAGAGGAAATTATATTCATATTTTTTTGAAAATGGAAAAGAAACAGACGTTATTAAGGCGTTACTGGCATATCAGAATTTGGATGGAGGTTTTGGTAATGGTATTGAACCAGATATTTTATGCCCAGATAGTACTGCTATTGGTGCTGAAACAGCTATGTATATTCTTGATCTTCTTGAAAGTAAACACAATGATATTATAGACAAATTATTCAATTGGATTATTACCGAACAGAATGAAAATGGATTTATTAACCACCCCCCTAAGAATATGTATAATTATCCCTTTCAAGAATGGTGGAGTGGCCCAGATGATATAAGGATACTCGCTATATCCGGGTACCTTAAAAAATGGGATTTTAAAAATCCAGATTTCTTTAGAAAAGTTAAAACCTTTTATTCGAAATGCTCTATACCTGAAGAATTTGCACTTTATGAGTATCCTTATTTTTTATATTTGAAATATTTAGGAGAGAGCAAAGAGGAGAAAAAAACGCTTCAAATGATTATTACCCAAATTCCAAGTATTCTTGTAAAAAATAAAGAACATTATCTACTATTTGGTAGACATTGGTATAATTCTCTAGATCTTTTAAATAAAGAAGTAGTAGAAACTGAAGTCAATAATTTCTTTAATGGTCTTCAAGAGGATGGTGGTCTTAAAATAATTTACCAGAACCTACCTTGGTGGAGACCTCTATGGACTTTAGATGCTTTAATATTATTGAAGAAATCAGGGATGATTGCCTTTTAATTTACATCTATTATGCCATTATATTTTTATAAACAAGATTGTTATCTTTATAATATGGATTTACAAGAAAAAATTGATCTTGCAGCCAAGTGGATTGCTGAATCTAAAAGATTAGTAGTGTTTACTGGCGCTGGAATTTCAACAGAAAGTGGTTTACCTGATTTTCGTGGACCTGATGGATTGTGGACAAGGAGAGATAAAGGACTTCCGCCTCCTAAGAGTCCTCCATGGGATCAGGTAAAACCAAACCCTGGACACTATGCAATTTTAGAATTATTGAAAATAGATAAATTGGATTATCTAATATCGCAGAATGTGGATGGTTTACATGCTAAATCTGGGATCCCCTTTGAAAAATTAGCGGAACTTCATGGAAATATGTATTTCATGAAATGTTTAAGTTGTCATAAGAAAATGTTGTTTGAAGAGGCTGGTTGGGATCAAGAAATTTGGGGGAAAGGATATAGATCTAGCCTAATTAAGAAAGATCAGCCAACTTGTCCTCAATGTGGCGGAAGACTGATTAATAGTATTGTAAATTTTGGAGACCCGCTCCCAGAAATGGATTTATATGAATCAGTAAAAAGATCCGAAAGAAGTGATGTTTTTTTTGTAGTGGGCTCTTCACTTGTGGTTGTTCCTGCAGCTAATATGCCATTATATGCTAAACAACATGGGGCAAAATTGATAATCTTAAATAAGGGGGAAACTCCTTATGATGGAATTGCAGATTTAAGGTTTTCTGATCAAATTGGAGATGTCTTACCACCTATTGTCGAAAAGGTAAAAGCATTAATCAATACAGATTAAGTTTTTAAATGATTTATTTAATTTTTGCGTAGATATCTTTATTTCTATCAATTTCCTTAAGAAGTCTTCGTCCTTCTTTGTTTGATAATGATAAGTTGATCTCTCCCTTCCTACTTAACGAGCCTGTAAAAATTTCTTCTTGATTTGCATAAATAATAATATTTTTACTAGCGTACAAAGGTGCAGCTTTCAAAATTACTCTATCCTTCCTTACCTCAAGGTCAAGATCAATTCGTTCTTTTTTTGATTTACGTTTTCTATAAGTAGATAGATCTGTATATTGATCTGATTTGAATTTTGATTTTTTAGGCCCAATAGGATTAATCACAATATCTTGCCCAAATGAATAGATTTCAAACTCTAAATTGCGTGTTTTATAATCTCTTACTTCAACTACTGGTCGTGCTAAATCTCTATCTCTTAAACCTGATGGAACTTTAACAGTCATTTTAATGATAAGTACCGTTGATATATCTCCTCCTTCTATGAAAATAATCGTATCTATTATAGAAGGTAACATTCCGAGTTCTATGCGTCCAATGAATCTTTGGATAGCATCAATTGCAGAAGAAGAGTGGACAACACCAACCATTCCAACACCAGAAAGACGAAAATCTGCATAAATCTCGAAATCTTTTGTTGTTCTAACCTCATCAAAGATAGTAAAATCTGGTCTCACTAACAAAAGAATGTCTGCAGAATTTTCAAGATTACCCTCTAATTTAGTATATTGAGTAATTTCAGGTTTAACTTGTAAATCTCTTACACTTTCAAGTGTTTTTACAACCTTATTTTTGTTTAAATAATCATTTGCTAGTGCAGCACAGAAAGTACTCTTCCCTGCTCCTGGAGAGCCACATACTAATATTCCTTCAGCTTTCTCTAATCTTCTTTTCAATTTTGCGTCAATCGTATAATCAGATAATGTTAAATTCACAAGTGGGCGAACAGCAGTAATTTCAACATCATTAGAAAAGGGAGGTCGGGTGATAACGATTCTAAATTCCCGTAACTGAGCGACGACAGCACCCATTTTCTCAATTTCTATAAACGAATGGTCATCTTCTCTTACGTTCTCTATAATTTCAAGAGCAATATCTTCGATGAACTTTGGAGAAATTATTTCATCATTTACTTTTTCTAGTTGCCAATTACCAGGAGAGCCTCTCTTAGCATAAGCTGGCAGGTTTTTTTTAAGATGAACACTCATGGTTTTATCATCAAAATAGTCTAATAGTTTAAGAGAAAGGGGCTCTTTTGGCCTATGAATTCCTCTATCTTTTACCAAAAAAACTTCCAATCCCTCGAAAATACCTACATCACCTTGAATCCGATCAGCTGTTATTAGTATAGCATTGTTTTTCAGTGTTGTATCTCTTATCAATGCATCAAGTTCTCCTCCTGGTGCCATCTTAATTTCTTCTCTAGTAGGACGATTCCCTACTATTTTTAACTTGATCCTATTTTCTCGATTTAATTCTCGCAATGTTTTTAAAACATTTAAGCCAAGAAATCCAATTTCTTTATGAATATTAGTCCTATATTCAATTTCAGCAATTACAATATTTGGGATCAATATCTCGGGCTCCTCCCCCAGTTCACCATCCTCGATCAGATCAAGAATAATTCCACTGAACACCACAGATGTATCACATACAAATTTACTTGTCATTATTCCTCCTCATTATTTAATAATTGAAACTTTTTAACAGTATAGTAAATCGGTTTGCTTAGTCTATCTACAGTTGCCACAATTAAATCTTTACGCGAGCTTAAAGCAACCCTAGAAATCTTATCTAAATCTCTGAGTTCTATAGGATCACCTTCAAATACAGGAAATATTAGAAATTGAGCACTATCCTTCTCAAAATCAGCCCCTCTCTTATAAACACGAAATTCAATTCCATCTCCATACCCCATTCGAACAGTATAACCTCTTTTTCTTAAATCCATATATATTGTATACTTATGCCATAACCGATTATCAAATTTCGTAAAATATGTTAATAAACCTTCGAAATCATAAAGTTGTTTACTTCTATCATTTTCTTCCCACACCAATATTCTGTGTCTTTCAATTAAGAGTAAAACCTCAACGGCATCGAGGACTAAGATATCCTGGTTTTTGCTATTTCTTTCAATTGTTCCAATATAAGAGTTATTATAGAATTCCTCTAATCCTCTTTTGTCTGTTACAATAACCTTATCCAGTTTAATTAATCCCTCTAACTGAACCTTTTCAGTTTTCTCATTTAATTCTTCAGTCATGTAATATTAAATAGGAATTTTTAATAATTAATGAATTTATCTCTGCTCTTCATAGTATTAGGAATTAACAATTTTATAATGAAAATCAAAAAAATAATTATAGATGAGAAATTCTCTATTGTATAGATCAAGGTTAGAAAATAACATTTTGCTTTTCTCATGAAGGAGCTAATTCACAAGATATTAAATAGGTTAGAAGGTGCAAAAAAAGTTGTATTCATGGGTATTGGAGAGGAAAAACTCTCTGATGATGGTGTAGGACCCTATATAATTAGTGAGTTCTTAACCGCTTCAAACGAAAAATTTTTGTTTATTAACGCGGCAATTGATCCTATGAATAGATTAGATGAAATTATTAATTTTCAAACATCACATTTAATTATATTGGACACATGTACATTGAAAAAACCTCCTGGAACTATCGCAATAATAGAGCGTCAAAATATACATGAATCTGTGCCTATTTCATCACATACTATCCCAATTCATATTGTTATTGATTTACTTGCTGAGAAATTACCAGATATAAAGGTCTTTATGATCGGATTCGTGCCTGAAAGTTTAGAGGGATTTTCTCAATTAACTTTATATAAAGAAAATGAGATTACATTAGAAGAAAGGAGTGAGAATGAAGATATCCCCTTTTTTGACATTAATCTCTCTGATACTGTTCAGAAAGCAGCAGATGAAGTAATTATGATTATAAAAGAAATCATTAATATCTTGTGATTTTTATTTTCCTTTTTCAGAAAGTTTCGAAATAAAGTCTGCAATTATTTGAATTACTCTTTTCACTTGATCCTGCTCATCCTGACTCAATTGGTCTATTAGTTTCTCTAAAAACTGAATGACCTCCTCAGATTTTCTTATGTTCCTTAAATAATCAGAGCCCTCTTTATTGAGTGAACCCCCCCATACCATATTATACACAGTTCTTTAGTCTTTATTCAAATCTCATATCAAGTTTAAAAATTAATAAAAATGGTTAAAATATTTAATAACATCTTATACCATTTAATACTTCTAATAGTGGGTATTCAAGTAATAATTTTATAAATGAAACTTTGATAAAAATAACTAATCGTTTAATTTAATAATTAAAGGTTTATTTTAACAAAACTCAAGCTAAAATGTGAGTATTAATGGTGATTGAGACAAATATAACAAAAATGTTGGGGATTAAACATCCGATATTAAGCGCACCAATGGGTCCTTTTTATACAACTAAATTAACTGTAGCTGTTTCAGAAGCAGGTGGATTAGGTGTATTGAGCCATGTTACGGTACATGGAACTGTAACCTTAGATGAAATGAAAAAGAGTATGGAGTATGTAGTTGAACACACCGATAAACCTTTTGGATTTAACATAAGAACCGCTAGATTACAACCAGATGCGATAAAGCTCTGTAGACAACTTCCAAGATTCATCATGGAAAATCCGAGAATTAAGGACCAATGTGTTTATCTAATCACTAGTGCAGGCTCTCCAAGACTGATGTATAACAAATACTTTGAAAAATTAAAAGAAAGTGGGTCAAATATCAAACATTTCCATGTCGCACCTTCGCTTTATCTCGCACAGAAACTTATTAACAGTGGTGTTGATGGCTTGGTTATTACTGGGGCTGAAGGTGGAGGACATCAGTCATATGAAAATATTAGTACCTTAGTTTTATTACAGCAAATAAGGAAAAATTTACCAGATGTTCCAATAATAGCCTCGGGAGGATATGCTACAGGTGAAGGATTAGCGTCTGCTCTATCTATGGGAGTAGGTGCTATAGCAATGGGGACCAGATTTATTTCAACTAAAGAGTGTGAATTTCACGATAATTATAAGAAAATTGTTGTTGAATCGACTGCTTCGGATACAGAACTAAAAACAGGAATTTTTGGGCCTGCGAGAGTGTGGAAGAACGAAAAAGCTGAGGAACATAACCTTGTTGAAAGTAAAAGAGAAAAACAGGCTGCTGAGACGTCAATGTCAAAAGTAGAACAAGAACTAGCTGAATTAGAAAAAACATATGAAGGAAAAATTGAAGAAGGTATAGCATACTTAGGTCAAAGTGCTGAACTAATTGATAGTGTAGAGTGTGTTGCAGATATAATAAATAACATTGTAAATGATGCTGAAAGATGTTTAACAGCTGCTTTTAACAATATAAAAAAAGTACCAATTGAACAAATTATCTATTAATTTATTGAATTTTCTTTTTTTCTCCAATTTTGTAGTTTAGAAGTTTATTTTGAAGTAAATAAATTCTAGGATCAAAGTTTAAAAATCAATTGTCCCATATGTTATGTGAAAATTCTTTCAGTATTTTCTTTATAAACTCCATAAGAATAACACATAATTATCTTATTAATAGGTTAATAAGTACAAAATGATTCAAGAGTTAATGATTATAAATAACGCGGGAATTGCTTTATTTTATCATAATTTTATAGATGATAATAAAGCTGATGATCAACAATCACTAGCAGGCTACTTTGATATCATTTGTAGGTTTACAAAAAATAGTTTTAAAGAAAGTTTAAGGATGTTAACTCTTGATAGTTTTATATTTTTCTTCTATTCTCACAAATCTAAGTATCATCTAGTTCTTAAGTGTGTGAATAAAGAACTTAATAAGAGATTGTTAGAAGAGATTTCTGAAAGCATTATAGAAAGTTTTCTAAAGATTTATAAAGAGAAATTAAGGAATTTCAATGGAGAAATTTCTTCTTTTAATTCTTTTACTAAAGTTGTTAAGAAGATTGTCTCGACAAAATTAGGGAGATTTAAAAAACCTGTTTTTGTTGAACATTAATGTAATCTAAATTAATAGTTCTCATTATAAAAAAATAAAAATAAGAGAGAAAAAGTTGCCGGCTTTTTTCTCTTTAAAACCCCGTGATAACCCTATTATACTTTTATGAAATTAATGGAATAGCTAGATTCCTCCAGCCTGTGTTGCCATTACCGTTATTACGTCCTTCTTTGGATGAATTCCTATTTTAGCAAATTTTAACTGGTCTGGTAAAACCTTTCCCTTAAAAATAAATTGGATAGCTAGTATCGGGTTTAATTTATATTCCCTTTGGACAGTCTTTTTAATATCAGCTATTGAATTATTTGGATCTAATTCTATTAACTTGATTGCCTGATCAGGTGGTACGCCAGTTAATCTAAACCTATATTGAGTCATTTCAATTCGATTATTTTTTAATTATTATCAATTAATCTTATATTAAAGAATAATTAAGTGATCTTTTACTTAAGGTCTTTGGTATTCTATTCTAAACTTGAGTTTAATTGAATGTAAAATATTGTAAGTACTATTTTCTAAATTTAATCAAAACGAAAAGGTTCAGGCGGGTGTCCTGGAGGCCCTGGAGGATTTGGAGGCGGAATAGGTCCTGGTTGTGGGGTGGGACGAGGTGGAAAACGGCCTAATCTACTTTCTATATACAAAAGACGCTCTTCTAATTTATTCAACCTATCTTCAATTGATTTAATTCTATTTAAAATGTTATGATCTTCAATCGACATATGATAATTTTTTTTTAATATTTTTTAAATATATTTCAAGTTTTAAAATTGCGTCCTAAACTATTAAAATTTTATATATGAGACCTATTCTAATCATAATATACTTTTTTTATTATAATTGGTATTTCATATTTTTTTTAGTATGAGTATAGTAAAAAAGTATACTTTTTTATATTTAGGCTCACATAATATTATTATGGAAAGTTGGAATATCTCAAAAAAGTTAAAGAATGAATTACTAAAAAAGTCTAGCAGTATTGAAGATAATAGTAGGAGAATTCTTTTTATTCTAAGAAATTTAGGTCCACAAAGATTCACTAACTTAATAAAATATTCGAATCTGAGTAGATCAACAGTCTCTAAATATTTAAATCTTCATAGAAAATATAAAAACGTAGAACAAAGAATATTTACAGATAAACAGACAAATAAACAATATCGTGGATATGTAATTACTGAACGAGGAATCGAAAAACTTGGAGAAGAACCTTTAAAATTAAAAGATGAGTTGTTTGTTGTTAATGAATTAAAAGAGAATGTAAGAAAACTCGAAGATTTAATAGATTTTTATAAGGAAATAAGCGTTGAAGATGCTTTTATAATCCATATTGTGAGAATTATTTCTAAAATTGGGGATAATTTTTTTGAATTGCAACAAGATAGAGATCTCTATTTATCGCTTTTCTATATATTTTATAATTCAATCTTAGGACAGGGTGCTTTTGCAAGAAAGTATTGGCATTTTGATGAACCAACTCCTCAAAAATTTGTCGGATATAAGTTGAATTTGGAACAATTCTGTGAGGTTTATAAAGTCTCAAGGGAAGCAATCAATTATTTAGCTAGATCAAAATTAATTAAAAATGATTTTGGTTTTTATTTAATTCAAAGAGAAGACACTGATTTCTTTTTCCATGAGGAAGATTTGCTTGGTACAACTACTTTACGACTAATTAAAGATAAACTAATTGATGAAATTATCAATCTTCAAGAAGGGATTTATGATATGATTTATGATTTAGACATTGTTGCTGAAGAGATAACTGAACAGCTAAAGGAAATGGGATTAATTTGGGATGCTATTCATGCACAATTTCAATTGTTAGTTCTGAATCAGATTATTAAGAACGCTATAGAAATGGGTTTCCTGGATATAGAAAGAGAAAAAATAATGGAAGGTATAACTCAGTCAAAGAAATTACTAATGTCTGCAGAGGGAAAAAAGCTTAAGGAATCCATTTTAAATAGTACTAATATTGAAATAAACTTAAATATACTCACTTTAATGTCAAATCAAGAAACCTAACTAGTGTGCTATTTTAAAAGGATTGGGATTTTACATAAACTCACCTTTAATCATACAAAAATCCTAAACTATTTGACTTTATGCTTAAATCTCAATTAATTGGGATGCTCATTGTCCCGTTAGTCATTTATTTCATAGCAATTAGACACCTTCCCCCTAAAAAAGAATTTAAAGTTAACCAATACCTTAAATTAAAACTTGAAGGAGGAAGAACTAATATTTATGTAAATAATCGGAGATTTATGCAATGCATGTATTTGTTGCTCAATATCTCTGTCGATAAAATTGAAGATTATGATGAAATTGAATCAATTGATGAAGCTGTTGTCAAACTTAATCGATCTATGGAAAGGAATCATAGTAAAGTCCCTCCAGAAACAGAATTTTGGGGACATTGTTCTAATATTCAAACATGGGCAGAGAACAATTATGATACAAGAATTCTTCATCGTAATTTAGCATTTCCTTTGTTGAAAGCGCTTGTTGATGCAGGAGATCCTATTGCTAAACGAAAATTCAAAGAAGAAATTGCTTTAAGATATGCAACAGGTCACCCTACAGTTATTCGATTTCTAACTCAAAATGGTTATCTGCATTATCTAACAGAAGATGAATTCGAGAGCATGTTATTAGATATAAACTTTCCAAGTATTGATGAATACTGCAGAAAGGTCATTCCAATGCTTGAGAAGACTCATGATCCTGAATCTATAAATATTATCAAACAACAGACTTCGTCTTTCATAAATAGATTTCGATTCAAATATAAATATTTAATCTTATTGAAAGCAATTGAAAAGATACCTGATAAAAAAAGACAAGAATTCGTCAACATTATATATAGTAAATACAAGAGTGTAAGAAGCTTCCCTATTCTAAAATTTTTAAGTAAAGCCCAAATCAATTTTTATAATCTTGATCTTAAGATTATAACCTACAATGAACAATTAATAGGTCTTATTATAGATTCAAAAATTAATTTAAAAAACAAGATGATTGAGAATATAGAAAATGTTAAAGGATTTGAAGAATATTATGAAGAAATTGAAGAATTAGATTTAAGCAATAATCGAATAAACAAGATAACTAAGATCGGAAATCTAAAAAATCTGAAGAGATTGTATTTAAAAAACAATTACCTTGAAAAAATTGAAGGTATGGAAAATTTGATTAACCTAGAACTTCTGGATCTTTCAGGAAATATTAATATTGAGGAGATTCCGGACTTTCTTAATAGTTTACCAATGCTAAAAACCGTGAAATTAACGGGATGTAGAATTAATAAGTTTTCAAAATCAGTTTCAAGATTTTTCTGGATGGGCCAAAACTTTAGATATTATACGAATTATTCCATTAAAGATATTAGCTATTATGAAAAAACTCATACCTCAAAAGCAAGCAATAGTGGTAGATTGTATAAGAATTTTGTAAAATGGTTGTTTAAATTAAAGAATCTTATGAAAAAATGTAACTTTAATTATAGTGATATTGAAAAATTTGAGAAAAAAACCAATTTACATGCAATCCATTCAGGAAAACCAATACTATCGTTCTTAAGGTATCTTGATGATAAAAAACAAACAAGAATAACAAAATTCTTGTAACTATTAAGTTTTAAATACAAATGAATATCATATACATTATGACAGAAGTTGATAACTATGAAATTGTAAGACAAAAACTACAAATTGGTAGAATAACTGCTCCTAAGCATAAAAAAATATTCAAATTGATGAGGATCTTCTGGAATGAGGAAGAGATTAAAATTCTTTCCCAATTTAACCCTGTTGGTAAAAAGATCTCATTAAAAGAATTAAAAGAAAAAACTGGTATTGCAGAACAAAAATTAGAAGAAATTTTAGAAAGGTCAGTAAAACTTGGAACTATTATAAAAACTAATTCCGAATATCGATTATTACCTCTCTTACCAGGTATATTTGAACTATACTATATAAAAAATAAGGATACACTGGAAAATAAACGCAAGGTTGCTAAGATCTTTCGATTTATATTTAAGAATAGGACACCAGATTTAGAAACAATTGATAAAGCTCGAAAAGGATTCCGTCCTTTACTTCCATATGACTCTGAGGAAAAATTAATTAAAGTCAATGAATCTTTTGATGTTGAAACTCAAGTTCTTCCTTATGAGGTAGTTAAAGATATGATTGATAAAAATGAGTCTTTTGCAGTCATACCTTGTCAATGTAGAATAATTGGTGAATTAACAGGTGAACCTTGTGAACTAGCAACCGCCGAAATGGGTTGTTTTGTTGTTGGAGAAAGAGCAGAAGAGAGGATAGCTCAAGGGGAGGCAAGAAGACTAACTAAAGAAGAAGCTATTGAATTTATTAAAGAAACTGAGAAAGCAGGGCTTATCCATAATACGGTTTCAGATACCGGAAAAGAGACCTCAAGAGTTATTTGCAACTGCTGCAGTTGTCATTGTGGAGTGCTTCTTCCCGCAAAACTATATCAATATAAGGGTGTTTTTCCCACCAATTTTTCTCCAGAGTTTGATATGGAACTCTGTACAAAATGCGAAATATGTATGGAAAAATGTCAAAATGGTGCGATTTATCATTTATGGCCAAGTAAACCGGATTCATCAGATGAAAAAATGAAAATTAGAGAAGAGTTTTGTGTAGGCTGTGGAATCTGTGCTGCGAATTGTCCTAATAACGCAATCAAAATGGTTAAAGTAAGAAATGAGTACCCTGAAAGAAGAAGATTAAACTTTTTATTTTAAATTAATACAATCCTAATAGCTAATTATTAACGTTTTTTTTCTTATCATGAATAATCCAACATTTTCTCAATTGGTTTTATAGCACGCTTTGCAATTTCAGAAGGAACCTTAACCTCAAAGGTCTTATCATCTAAATTTTCTAGTAAATACTTTATCAATTCGAGATTATGCTTTTTCATATTATAACAGATTAGCTTATCTTTAGCTAAGTAAAACTTTTTATCTTGAAAATCCTGAGCCATACGTTCTACTAATCCCTCCTCAGTTCCGATAATAAATTCTGTTTCTTCATTAGAACTATTTTTAACATAATTATACATTTTTGCCGTTGATCCAACAAAATCTGCCAATTCTCTTACATCTCTAACACATTCAGGATGAACAAGGAGTTTCGCTTTAGGATAACGTTCTCTTACAAATTTTATATCTTCAACAGTTATTTGAGAGTGAACATAGCAGTGTCCTTTTTCTGGCATTTTTATAGTCTTTATTTTTGACATTTGTTCAGTATAATCTGCTAAATTCGCATCAGGACCAAATAAAACTTCTCGCACATTAAATTCATTACTTATCCACTTGGTTATTTTCACCGCATTTGAGGACGTACAACAAATATCGGATTCTGCTTTTACTGCAGCGGTAGAATTGACATATACAACTACAGGTAATTCCGGATTTCTTTTTTTGAAATCTCTAACCATTTCTGGGGTAAGAAAAGCTGCCATTGGACAACATGATTCATAATTCGGAATTAAGATATGTTTATCTTGGTTTATAATTGATGCAGTTTCAGCCATAAAATCAACTCCCGCAAAGATAATATAATCTGTGTTTGCCTTTTCTTTAGCTGTTCGAGATAATCCTAGTGAGTCTCCTAAATGATCTGCAATTTCTTGAATCTCAATTGGTTGATAGTAGTGAGCTAAAATTATAACATCATTTTGTCTTTTTAATTTCAAGATTTCTTTTTGTTCTTGGCTAAGAGTCATCTTTATAAACTTGAATTAGGGTAATTATATGCTTATAAGGCTTTAATAAAAATAAATTCAATGCTTATAATTTCGAAAAATTATTTATTTTAAAAAAAAATTTTTGTAAAAATACAAAAAAAGAATAACCTCCAATTTGATTTGATGATTATTCTCTACATTTTTTTATTATTAAATTATAAAGTTCAACAACATTTTTCTCGAAATTAATTAAATCAAACTGATGCCCTAACCTTGATTTAAGAAGGGGAGGTATATGTGCAGGGTCTACGAATACAGGAATGATCATTTTATTCATCATATCTGCTGCAGTCCATTCCTTGTCAACAGCTTCAGACTTTAAGGCATTTTCAGAACAAAATAGGATCACAGCATTACATTTTCCAAGATTATCGCTCATAAATTTAACTATATTATCCCTCATATCTTTTTGCCAGTATAAAACCTCCTTAATTTCACCATATTCTAATAATCTCTGTGTTAATTCCTTTATTCTAAACATATCAGCATCCACTGTCGCATAACTGATAAAAATTACCAAATCCTCTAATTTCTTACCTGGTTCAAATTTTCTTTCTTTTAAAGGATAATCCATAAAATGTGAAATAAATCCTTGATCCTGGAGGAATTTTCCAATTTTTTTTGCTGTTTTCAATTTATATCCTAATTCAACAACTAAATAATATAAAGTGGGTTCAATTGATTCCTTAAGAATTCTTGTACCTAATTTTTCTAATTCAGCAATTTCAGTTTCTTCATATACTACAGGTTCCTTTAATAGGTTATCATAATATTCTGTTTCTGAAATTTCAATATTAAGTTGGTTAACCATTTCTGCTTTAGTTATATCTCTCTGATTTTCATGCTCAAATTCTAGTATTTTCTTAACAATTTCATGTATTTCTTCAGGATCTCTTAAATTCTTTAACTTTTCGAAGGCGATTGATTTTATTTCTTCAAAGTTAAAAATCTCAGCGGATTCTAAAATATAGTTTAACTGCTCAATTGCTTCTGAATATTCATTTTTTCCAATTAACTCCTCTACATTTGATAGTCTAGATTTAAGATCTTTTAGTAATTCTTCTTTTTCTTCTGTTAATAAATCCCAGATTAATACATCACCTGAATTATAACCCGCTATTATTTGCGTTTTACCAGGAATAAATTTTGCAGAATTTACCTTTGCTAAATAATAATAAGAAGTTTGATGTTTTTCTATGAAATCCCATACTCTAATAATATTATTTTCCGTACCACAGGCAATGTATAATCCATCAGAAGAAAATGCAACAGATGTTACAGGACTATTTATTTTATCAAAAGTGTAATCTAGTTCACCAGTTTCGACCTTCCATATTTTAACAGTTTGATCCTCAGAACCACTTGCTATAAATTGTCCATCAGGGGAAAATGCAACTGATGTTACACTTCCCTCATGGCCTTCAAAAGTATTAATAAGCTTACCTTTTTTCATGCCCCATAATTTAACTGTCTTATCTTCTGAACCACTTACAATAAATTCTCCATATTCTGAAATATCTAACGATGTGATAGACTTTGAATGCCCTTTTAACTTTTTAATTATTGTACCTGTCGTTGATCCCCAAATTATAATATTATTATCTTTTGAACCACTAACTATATATTTTTTATCAGATGAAGCTGCAACTGAAGTTACTGCATCATCATGCCCTGCAAGTGTCAACATTGTTTCACCACTTTCAATTAACCATATTTTTAAAGTGTTGTCATAGGACGCACTAGCTACATATTTTCCCCCAGGTGAAAATACTACTGAACTAATTATATCATTGTGCCCCTTTAGAGTTTTAATTAAGGTCCCATCAGAAAGATCCCAAACGATCAAAGACTTATTTGATAAACCACTAACAGCATATTTACCATCTGAAGATACAGCTACTGAATTCACGTTATCTGAGTGACCTCTAATATATTTAAACACACCTCCAAAATTGAGACCCCAAATCTTTAAGCAACCATCTTGGGAGCCACTAATGGCATACTTACCATCTGGAGTGATTGCAATAGAAGACACTTCCTTTGTATGACCCTCAAATGTTTGGATAAGTTCGTTTTTATTATCCCATACTTTAAGAGTTTTATCACCTGAACTGCTTATAAAACAATTCCCTAATGGAGAATAGGCGACTGATGATACATAATCTGAATGCCCTTCAATATTGCTGATTTCATCGCCAGTATAGAAATCCCAGATTTTTATAGATTTATCATCTCCCCCACTAATTATATAATCTCCTTTAGAAGATATTGCAACTGATAATACTTTTCCTTTGTGTCCTTTAAGATCTTTAATTATCTCTTTAGACGAATAATCCCAGATTTTTATATGTTTATCTTCAGCTCCAGTTACAAGATATCTGCCATTTGGTGTAAATTTGATTGCGTTGATCTGACCCTTGTGATCTTTTGATTCCCATATAAAATCTTTACTCCAAAGGTCCCAGATTTTTAGGGTATCATTATTTAAGCCCATTATTATTTGTTTACTATCTGGAGTAAATTCTGCTGAATGTACTATACCTCCTATTTTATCTAGAATTGCTAAAGCTTTAGAGCTTTTAATATCCCAAACAATCACCCTCTTATCTAATGAACTGCTAAAAATATAGTTACCATCAGGAGAAAATGCAATTGTATTAATCGGCTTTTTATAATCGGTAAATGATATTATTAGTTTCAGACTTTTAAAATCCCATAGTTTAAGTGTTTTATCCTCTGATGCGGTACCAATAATATCACCATTCGGAGATATTGTCACTGAATTTATTCCATCCCCATGAGCAGTCATTGTTTGTTCTAATTTCCCTTGATCAAACTCCCAGACCATTAAATTATTATCTGAAGAGCCGGTTATTATGTATTTACCATCTCGAGAAAAAACAATCGACAAAACTTCCTCAGTATAACCTCTTAAGGTTCTAATTACTTCTCCTGTAAGTATATTCCAAAATTTAATGGTTTTATCGTCAGAACCACTCACGATTAAAGTTCCATTAGGAGATATTGCTGTGGATCTAACAACTCCAGAATGATCTTCAAGGACATTTATTGTCTTAAGTTTCTTTAAATCCCATAAATTTATAGTTTTATCATCAGACGCAGTAACCATATACTCATCGTTAGGAGAAATTGATATTGATGTAATTGCTCCAGAATGTGCCTTGATGGTCTGGAACTTATTTTTCTCCAAATCCCACATAATGATATCTCCCTTCTCTGTTCCACATAATAAAGATATTCCTCCATCAGTTAAAGCAAGAGCGGAGACACCACTTTTATGTTTAAATTTATGTATAAATTTTCCTCCTAAGACATCCCATAAAATGGCATATCCATCCTTGGAACCACTAATAACATTTTTTCCCCCTGGTGGTACGACTAGAGACGTAACTGCATCAGTGTGTTCCTTCAAATCATTAATGAAATTCCCTCGTCTTAAACCCCAAATCTTAACTACATTGTCAGTTGATCCACTAAAAATATAATTATCATCCAAAGACACTGCCACTGAAAGAATTGATTGATTATGAGCTTCAATAGTACGTAATAAGTTTCCTGTAGAGAAATCCCAAATCTTTAAAGTTTTATCCGCTGAACCACTTATTATATAATCTCCTTTATGAGTTATGGCAACTGAATTTACATTTCTGGTATGACCAAAACTTTGAGGCATATGAAAAGCTCTTGCAAGACCTTTCCTTTTAGGGTATAAGTGTTGAGGGAATTCAAAACTATCCTTTGCTTTCTTCTTCTGAATTTCAATTTGCATAATGAATCACTCATCATATTCCATTGAATTTACAATTTCGTCAGATCTTTATAAGGTAATTTTTAATATAAATATTATTAACAAACGAGTGTTGGACAAGATAGTAAGAGCTCAAAAAGGTTTTAGAAATTATTAGTTTAAATTCCATTTTTAAAAAAAAGTTAAGGTAAATAAATTTTCTAAATACATCACATCTTTAAATTCAAAATAAGGATATAAAGAAAAAATAAAGTTCTAGAATTTGATTTCATATCATCTTCTTTTGAGTTTAACCATATCTCTTGCGTGTTGCTAACAACCAAACTATACCAAATACGCCTAAGAAAAATGCAAGAAGAATGATATAATTAGGGAAATATGTCCAATCAAGTTGTTCTGGATGCATAACCCAACTTAATATCTGACTAATTGTAACTACCACCATTAAGCTGAGAAGTATTAAGCTTTGTCCCATTGCCCATTCTGCTGCTTTAAACAATCCAATTCCAGCTATCACACACCAAATGCCCAGTACTACGGAAAGAAGCCACTGTCCTGTACCAAGAGCAGGATCCCAATCTTCAGGAGGCAATACATCTATATTAGGCAGAAATTCCAGTATTCCTTTGAAAATAAATACTAATCCTAGAACAAATAGTAAAATATTAAAAAGTCCACTCGATCCTTTTACTTTACTTTCACTCATTTTAAATTGACCATTTATTTATTTATATTAAATTGAATTTCATTATAGAAAAATTGTCTTGATACTTTATAAAATTTTATCTCCTTGATTTTCTAAAATCTTATGAATTTCATCAAGTGATAATATTAATTTATTAAAGAAAAAATAAAATTATTAGGATATTTTAAAAAACACCAGCATCTCTTAATATTTGCTTATGATCGAAAGCTAAATCCATCCTTTTGATTTTTTCAATTGGAATAGCTTCAGCAACAATCGCATCATCTCCTCCTTTTATTCTTGAAAGGTTTTTTATCAGCTTGCATTTAAATGCAATTGATACAACTCTCCCCCTTGGATCTCGACCTTTTTGATCATATGTCCCAATCCTATCTAAGATCTCCACAACCAGATTCGTCTCTTCTCTCACTTCTCTGATTACTGCTTGTTCTGGATCTTCATTGTATTTTATAAATCCACCGGGAAGTGCAAATTTATCTTTGTAAGGAGCGTATTTTCTTTTAACTAATATTATATTTTGATCATCAGTCTGAATAACTGCATCAACAGTATGTCCTAATTCTGAAACTTTTAACTTATATTTACTATATACGAAATATCCAATAGTAATTAATAAGAATGTTCCTAAAACTATTGAAATTACTCCGTGAATTATTGGTGATGGTTGATCAGTTTCTAACAAGCCAAAAGCAATTCTTATCGTATTAACAAATTCTACTATAAATCCTGCGCCTAATAAGATATTAAGGAAATAGAGAGCTTTTTTAGTTCTTTTTTGATTTTCCTCACTTCTTTTTAAATATAATTCCTGCATCGAATCATATAACATCTTGAATTTATCATTTGTTCTTCTTACAACCTCCTCAATCTGATATTTGCTTATCAAATGATTTAAGACACTTAAGTAATGTTGACGTGGATTTCTATCTAATTCGTTATAAATAAGACTCATTTTAGTCTGAATCATTCCTCTTAGAAATCTCAAATTTTTGGTTTTTTCTTCAATTTTATCTAAACTCATGAAAACATCAGAATATCTTTTCATGAATAATACATCAAGAGAATGATTAATCGACATCAATGCAAATAACACAGCTCTTATTCTTGGTGTTGGTTCCAAAACATAGTCTTTTATATATTGAAATTCAGTTTCATAGTTTCCTTCAACCATGTATATAAATCCAGAATTCCTCTTTATATAATGTAATTCAGAAGTACGATTAGACAAATTTTTTTTCACTCTTTCTTCAAACCAATCTTTATTATAATCGGGCCATTGACCCGCATGAATTTGAGTCCAATATCCCAAAACATTTTTGTATTTAAATATGTTTTCCTCATCCCATTGAACTTCAAATGGTATGGTTTTAGTGGATATTACGAATACATAAATTGGACTTTGAGTATCAAGAAGTAGATATTGATTTTCTTTTTTTACACTATATTCTCTAAGAATATCTGAGACTAATATGTTTGGTATTTGCTGAATCATGTCTGGTGTAATTTTCTCTTTTTTATATGGCTCATTTTTAAAATATTCTACCTCTAATTTAAAAAAACCTAAAGTATTATACATGAGATCTTTGTTATCATCCGTATAGGGTTGATCTTCATTGGTATAGGGGAAATTTTGGAAAAATGGTTCCCAATCGCATTCAATTGAAATAGATTTAGTCATTTCTAAAATCGTATTTCTCTTCTCTTCAGCATGAGGATGTTTCTTTAAAAATGTAGATATTTTTTCCAAATCTTTTTCATTTAGATTACTTAACTTATCTAACAATAATGCTTCTATTTCTTCTGCTTTAGATTCTCCAATAAATTCATTGGTGTTAATGAATGCACTAATATACCAGTACTCTTTTTTATATATAAATTGTAAATTGCTTTCCATTTTCATTTGCACTTTGATTGTTTGAAATTGGATTAAATAGTTAAATTATTATTAAAATGCTATTCTATTTATTACTTATTTTTTCTATATTTTGTAAAGCTTTTTTTTCATCTATTTATAAAAATGTTCTGCTTTACATTTTTTTTCAAAACTTTATTATTTATAATTTAATTCTTCAGATTCAAATAAATTAAAAGGTGAAGAAAAGTAATAATTATACCAAGTCCAGAAACGGGAAAAAAACCTGAAATCCATGAATCTGCTTACATTGCTCCAACAGCAGTTATTATTGGTGATGTTACCATTGGACAAAATTCAAATGTCTGGTTTGGCGCAACTCTTCGAGGGGATTGGGGATCCATTAAAATTGGAAAAAATACTAGTATTCAAGAAAATGTTACCATCCATATCGAAGCCGGCAGTTATGTAAATATTGGAGATGATTGTATTATAGGTCATCATGCAAACTTTTGAAAGATTTACTTCAATCCGCAGAATGATTCACGGACCTTGTACAATAGAAAATGGTTGTGTTGTTGGAATCGGCTCAAACGTGTTGCATCGATCAAAACTAGGAGAAGGATCAGTCCTCGCAGCAGGAGCAGTACTCCTAAATAAAGAAATTCCCCCACGGAGTTTAGCCGTTGGAATTCCTGCTTCAATAAAAAAGGAAGGACTATATAAAGGAAAGCTTGAAGGGGCTAAGACATCGGAACTATATTCTAAGAAGGGTCAAGTTTTTAAACAATTCTTTGAAGAAAATCCACAATAAATAATAATCCTTTCTCTTAATTTTTCATTTTTCTTTATTTAGAGCAAAAACAAGCGTCATTCTTAATGATGCCAATAAGATTAAATCTTAGATCTAATAAATTGACCATTAAGACTTTGTTTTCAAGATTTGGAAGACCTAAAGCTGTTTTTATTACTTCTAAAGCCTCTAGAGTACCTAATATACCTGGAGTTACACCAATAACAGGTAAAGGTCCTTCTCCTCTAGGAGTTTCAATTGGTTCAGAAAAAACACATTGATAGCAAGCTGTCTTTTTAGGATTAATCGTAATTATCTGACCGTAAAAATCTTTAATACCTGCTATAACACATCTTAGATTGTTTTCAATAGCTATTTTGTTAACTAGAAATTTAGTTTTAAAATTATCACTACAATCAACTATAAAATCATAGTTTTTTTCTGAAAGATACCTTTTTATTGAATTATCATCAATGTAATCTTTAAAAACATTAATTTGGACTTCAGAATTCAGATTTGATAGTATTTCTTTTGCAGAATTTACCTTATCTTTACCAATTTGAGATTCGTTATAAAGAATTTGTCTTTGTAAATTAGAGATATCCAAAACATCATTATCAATAATAGTTAGTTCTTTAATTCCAGCAGCAGTTAGATACATCGAAAAAGGTGAACCTAATCCTCCACAACCAATCTGAAGTATTTTCAGATTAGAAATCTTTTCTTGTCCCTCCTCCCCAATTTCTGGAGAGATAATTTGTCGAGCATATCTTTCTTTTTGCTTATCAGTTAATATTTTTTATCACCTTTTTATCAAATTCTTTACATTCTTAATTGTTTCTTCAATTTCTATCAAAATTAGACCCAGATTAGTATTAATATTTATTAATGAAACCAAAATTGCTTGTTCATCTACTGCCATAACAATAAGTTGGAAATCATTAAACTCAACTGTTAAATTATTTACAACATTACTTTCTAATGTAGATGCTGCAGTTTCAATAGCACCAAACATAGTAGCCGCCATAGCACAAAATTTTCGGTCATCAATATCTCTCGGTAATCTTGAAGCAATTAATAACCCATTGCGATTAACGACTGCAACTCCAATCATATCACCTATATCTTCTAACTTTTCTAATTCATTATTAAGATCTTGAATTTTTAAGCTATTCATGGTGTTTCAAAAATCGGTTTCATGTTAATTTCAAATAAGATATGAACCATATAAAGATATCTATTTGAAGTTCAAAACAATCGATTTTTATTACAAATTTCATGAATTCTTAAGAAATATAGACCTTACTATCTTTTAAGGAAGGAAATTCCAGGAGAAAACCTTTTCAATATAAGAAATCAGGCTTTAACTTTTTTTCTATTACTATAAAAAGATTTTTGACCGTTAAATGGTCTTGTTCTGTTCCTCCAACCTGGTTGTCTAAGTTTCGCTGTCTTTCCAAAACCACAATAAGCACAGTATCTTTTTCTGCGATGATATGAGTGTCTTCCACATCTACGACAAGTTCTATGGCTAGCTGCTTTATTTTTCTTTCCCTTACTTGGCGTACCCTTTCCCATTGCTATTATACCTCTTCCATTTCTTCTCGATGCATTAATTTTTCTTCTGAATCGCTAGCAAAAACCAATCTCTCACGATCTTGGCCAATAAAAATTACACTGGCGCCCCTAATCATCACTGTTCCTAAATCTTTGCTACGTTTTCCACCACGACCGAAATATATCTCCTTGGCGTCTTTAACAATTAAATTCATGTAATTATCGAATTTTACCAGCTTCCCTGTTAAATAGGTATTCCAAATCTTTAACTTAATATTTACTTCTGGCTTTAAAATTGCTTTTGATAGAGTCCTATGAATAGTCTGTTGTGACATCGAAATAAAATCGTATTAAAATTATTCTACGTTATGTTTTTAATTACAGAATCAAATAAATATTTTTTTAAATATTTAAGAATTTAAATGAAATATTATTAGATGAGGCTTATTAATGAAAAAAATCGCATATTTTGATGCATGCGTTGATACACCTGAGGAAATTATACTTGCTGCTAATATGAATCCTATTAGACTTTTTGGCAATCCAACAATTGGAATAGATAAAGCCAATGAACATGTACCTCCTACTCATTGTGTTTGGGCAAGGAATATACTTGAACAAGCTATTAATGGATTTGATGATGATATTAAAGGAGTAATTACAACGCATGGTTGTGATTGTACCAATAGGGAATTTGATATTTGGTTAGAATGCGTGAATGCTGAATTTCTTTTCTTTCTTAATGCACCACTGAAGCGCAACGAAAGTGCCTTAAATTTCTTTATTGACGATATAAAAGAACTTATTTCTCAATTGGAGGAGAAATTCAACATTAAAATAACCTCTGAAAAGATGAATGAAGCTATAAGAAAAATGAACAGAATTAGGACACTTCTAAAAGAGATATCAGATTTCCGGGTTGACATGAAATTAA
>JBHLNR010000048.1:0-21118 GCA_048941385.1 Promethearchaeota archaeon | reverse complement strand
CTAAATGGAGAAATATTCAATAATTTTATCAAAATAATTATAATGAAATATAAAATTAAGGTTTTCTATTTTTTTTCGCTAGAAGATTTAAGATTCACTAATGAAATTCCTAATATTACTAATAGTAAAGCGAATGGATATATAAAAACGTCGAAAATTTCCGGTAAAAATATAGCAGAGAAAATTACACCAAATAGTGGTACCAATGTTTGGAAAATTGCTGCCCTACTTGCATTTAAGCGCTTAACACCCTCTAAATAGAATGTATATGCCCCTACAGTAGATAGAAATGCTAAATATATAATGCCAATCCAAACACGAGAGGGAACATTAATAACTTCAAGAGGATTAAGATATTGTGGACTTATAGCTAAAGCAATAGGAATTGTTATTAAAAATCCGAATAATGACACCCAAGTTATTATCCATATAGAGGAAGGTTGATATGATTTAGGATTAAATTGGGTTTTATTTAAAAAAAACCTTGAAGTTACAGTATAAACCGCATAAGCAAATGCTCCTCCTAATATTAGAAAATCACCAAGGATTCGATTTGGGACTTTCTCATTAGGAGAAAATAATGCAACAATAATTACTGCTATGAATGCTAGTAATGTACCCACAATTTTTTTCCAAGTGAAGAATTCAGTTTCCAAAAATATACTTGACAGGATTACAACCCATACTGCGTTGGTCGCAACCATTATACTTGCATCACTAGCAGAGGTAAAGATTTCACCTATCAAATATCCTACTTGGTAGATTGTTACTGATAAAAAACCCATTAAAGCAAGTATCTTCCAGTTTTCCTTAGCAAAATCCCAGTTAATTGAACCTTCTTTAAATTTTAGGATGGGAAAGAAGCAAATTATTGCAAGGAAATACCGGAATACAGCAATCATTAATGGTGGAATCGTTGCTCCTCCTACATCTTCAGAAACCAACCATCTTCCTAAAGGCCAAGTTCCCCCCCAAATAACCATTGTTAAGATTAACATTAAATAAGCGATGGCTTCTTGCTTCTTTTTCTTCTTTTCAATGGATATTTTCTCTTGGCTCATGATACTTCATACCATTTATGTATTAAATCACGTTTTCTGATCAATCTAAGAAGGTATAGAGTTATAATTAGAAATACGATGGTCTCAATTAGCCAAATCAGATCAAATACTTGTATATTGCCCTCAAGTTCTATCGATCCAAAAGAAAAGGTGCCATAATCAATAATTGAATGTAAAAGTATTTCAGGAGTCTGTAAAATTACTGGAAAAAAGAATTCAATATTCCCATGAGATGGAAGATCAAGTAAAAGATGCGATAATCCCCCAATTAATGCTGAATATGAACTAACCACAAAAAACCTTTTATCAATTTTTTTATTCTTCAAAACATCAAATTTATCAATTCCAAAATATCTCAACGGTCTATGAAAGATAGCTTTATCCTGAACTCTTTTTGCCAAAAATGGGCCAATGTTCATGCTAAAAATAATAGTTAAAATGATAGATAATGGTATAGTAAGAACAAATAAACCTATAAGGCTATGAGTTAAGTTTCTTAATTCAAATGGTAGAAAAGGATGAAATAAGATATATATATCAGGAATTATGGTACTGATACAAAGAGCAGTTCCATCAAACTTTTTTGGATATTTTATTTTTAACAATAATCCCGGTGCTTGATGAGAGAATAAACTGCTTGGCATTTAACTAGAAATTTCTTTTTGAATTTTAAAATCTTTGAATAAGTTTTAACTTTTTGAAAATCCACCATGATGGAATTCAATCGCATAGTCAAGATTCTTTTCTTCACAGTAATTCTTAATCTCATCCTCAAGGATATCCCAATAGCCTCGATCTTTCTGGATTTCCTTATAATTACGCAATAAATTTGGATAATGGTCTTTAATTACCTTCATTATTCTGGGAATATTATGAGGTCTGAAATTGAGATTTTCAAATAGGAATCGATTTGAGTAATTTTTTACTTGATCGATAATTGCCTTATAATTAGTGATTTCTGGAAAATAAGGTGAAATAAAGGTGTACGTTTCAATACCAGCTTTAGAGATTTGTTCAATCGCTTCTAAACGCTCTAAAGGTTTGGAAGCAGCTCTTTCTATTAATCTAGCAAAATCTTCATTTAATGTACTGATAGAAATTCCTACTTGAATATTTTCAAATTTTTTGAATAAATCAATATCTCTTACCACTAATTTCGATTTAGTGAGAATGGAAACATTAGCTTTCGTTTTTACTAACTTTTCCAATATTCTTCGGGTATTTTGATATTTTCTTTCTAATGGTAAATAAGGGTCTGTCACTGAACTAAGTAATAATCTCTTTCCATTATATTTTTCAGGTTTAATGTTATCCAAGTTAAATTTTTTAATATCTAAGAACTGTCCCCATTTATCCCCCTTATGATTTGTAAATCGTATCATAAATTCAGCATAACAATAGATACAGCCATGCTGACAACCTGTATAAGGATTTATGACAAAATCAATTGAAGGAATATTACTTTTGGTGATAATGTTTTTAGCTTCACGGAATTCAATTTTCATATTTTAAATCTTTCTTTTTTCTCTGATAATAAAATAGTAATACAAATAAATTTGTAGTTAAATGAAAGAACCAGGAGAATAATATACCTAATGATATCAATGCAACGAAGTATACCAAAGAGGAAATTAGTAAGGAAATCATTTGTCCTGTATTTTTTAATGCAACTGTATGTACGAAAATGAACAGAAAAGAACTCATCATAACGCCCATTAATATGTTGAAATTAAAGTAATAGATAAGTACGCTTAAAACTAAGCTTCGATAAATCAATTCTTCAACAAATGAGCTCAATGGTAATAATAGTGCTACAGAAATTATTTTTTCTTTGTTTAGATCATTAGCAAAATATTGAAAAAATTCATCCCCCTTTCCCATTTCAAGAATCCCAGGATTCCTTATGAAGTAAATATAGATACCAAATATTTTCAATGAAATTATTATTAACAATGGCAAAAATATAATAATTTCAAATCTATGTTGTAGTCCAATTAATTCAAAGAAAGAAAATAACAATGGATCAACATTAGGTATAAAAAAGAATATCATATCTAATACAAAAATTGAAGGAATTATAAAGAGCAGAAGATTGGATGCTAATGCATTCGACTTTAGATCTGCAATTTTTCTATGTTTCTTTTTAATAAGAACACCAATGATGATAACAAAATATGTCGAAATAACAACTATATTGATAATCAATATGCGTGTTGAATAGACAAACCAAAATAGAAAGAATAATAGAATTATCCCATAACTAGAAATTATATTATCAATTTTTTCTTTAACTCTATTATTATTATCTAACATCCTTATATAAACTACTTATAGTATTTAATAGTTACAAATTAATTGAAAAATTTCATCATTAAAGTGTATTAGAGAAACTATTAATTTGTTTTTAAATTAAAATCTTAATAATATTTTGTTATAAGCAAGCAAATTATTCTGAATAACATGAAAGATCCTGTGAGATTGGAAACAAAAAGGCTTGAGCTTTGTAGATATAAAGAAGAAGATTTTAACAATTTTTGTAATATAATCTCCAATGAATATTGTATTAATTATCTCAGCATAAGAGCACAGGATAATATTCATAAGGAAGCAGAATCTATATTTTCGTTAATCCTTAGTTCTTATAATACACCTAATCCTCAATTTGTATTAAAAATTTTGAAAAAAGGAAATAACGATTTCATAGGAACTTGTGGATTAAGGATCTGTAGAGAATCCACTACAGCCGAATGTTTTTATGCATTGCTTCCATTATATCAGGGTAGTGGATTCGCAATTGAAGCAATGTTAAAAGTGCTTGAATATTCATTTAATATACTTGGTATTCCCAAAATTCTTATTTATTTACATCCAAGCAATTCAAAATCTTGGAGAGTAGCAGAAAGAATTGGAATGAAATATATGGGGCATGTGTACCATAAAAGTTTCATTCCAAAAGCGATGCTTTTCGTTATTAAGAAAGTTGAATATCACGTTCAGCATTTATATTAAGTCTTTACCTTCTCTTGGATACCCTATTGGAATAATGTAAAGAGGGTCAATATTCTTAGGTAGATTCATTACCCTTTTCACTCCATTATCTTGAAAAGCACCAATTGGTACAGAAGCTAAACCTAAGGCAACAGCCTCCAAATGTATATTTTGGGCGCAATGTCCTACTTCGATGTGGACATATCGTACACCTCTTTCCCCATATCGTTGAGTTGTTCTTGAATAATCAGCACAAATTATTATATTTAGAAATGCTTCTTTTATAAACCGCTGATTCCAAGACTCTTTTACCAAATCATTACTGATATCATTATCAGTTATCAATTCTAAGGAGTGTTTCACAAGATTATAATGAAAAAATCCCTCTTCTTTAATTATAGCATAAATCTCTAAGGGATAAGTAGCACCAGCAGAAGGTACTGTTCTTTTCTGGCCTTTTTTACCTTGTGTTGCCCACAATAATTGTGATATCAGTTCGATCCGAATTTTTTTATTACTATAGTTTCTTACACTCTCACGTTTATATATACATTCTTCAAGACTTTTACTACCTTCTAATGTGGGTTTTGGGAGTTGAAGTTCCATTCTAACACCTCTATTCTTGAATTACAATATTTGATTAGAAATCTTTCACTTAATATTTATTTCCTTAATAATAAGAAGTTTTATTTTAATCAAATTCAATGATTTCTTATGACTTCAAAACCAAATTTAGGAAATTTGTTTAAAGAATGGAATGAGTTAAATACTAATGCTCAAAAATTTCTCGGTGAATTTGATTTCGCTAAGATTAAAGAAATTAGAGCTAAACAAAAGAAATCTGAAGATTCTATATATGAAATTCTAAAAAAAAATGCTTCAGATGATATTAAAAAGATATTACCAGACGATTGTGGGGAGATGGAAGTTGGATATGAGAGTGAGGAGAAACGATTTTATTTTGTAATGTTTGATCCAGAATTTGAAGATGAAGAAGAACCCAAACTCACTGCTATTACTATTGATCTTAATGAAAAAGTAAGCATAATTAAAGATTTTAAAATGGAATAATACTCCATAGAAACTATTTACTTTTTTTTATATTAATTAAAATGTAAAGAGATATATATGAAGTTTTAAAATATTCAAATAATGTGAGAAATATAATTTAAAATCTTGAGATTCAATGTATAAAATAGTATTATTACGGCATGGGGAAAGTACTTGGAATAAAGAAAACAGATTTACTGGATGGACTGATGTGGATCTATCAGAAAAAGGAATTGAAGAAGCAAAGGAAGCTGCCAGATTATTAATTGAAGAAGGATTTACTTTTGATATTGCATATACCTCTGTTTTAAAAAGAGGAATAAGAACATTGTGGATTGTACTGGATGAGATGGATTTAATGTGGATTCCTGTTTATCGTTCATGGAGATTAAATGAAAGACATTATGGAGCACTACAAGGATTCCATAAATCAGAGATGGCATCAGAAGTAGGAGAAGAACAAGTTCTTATTTGGAGAAGAAGTTATGATGTGCCCCCTCCTGCTCTTAAAACTAGTGATCCAAGATATCCTGGAAACGATCGACGCTACAAAGAATTGAAATCAGAAGAAATACCGTTAACTGAATGTCTTAAAGATACTGTAGAGCGAGTTTTACCTTATTGGCATGAAACAATTGTCCACAGTATTAAATCTGGAAAGAAAATTTTGATTTCAGCTCATGGAAATAGTCTACGTGCGCTTGTTAAATACCTTGATAATGTTTTAGAAGAAGAGATCGTAAAATTAAATATTCCAACTGGAATTCCGTTAATATATGAGCTAGATGAGAATCTAAAACCAATAAATCACTATTATCTTGGAGATACTAAGAAGTTAGAAGAAGCTATTAAAGCTGTTGAAGCCCAAGGAAAAGCTAAATAATACAATCAAGGAGATTTTTTTTTTAAATAAAAAAAAGGTTAAAATTTGTTTGTTTTATTATTTCCATTCTAACCCTACCATTTTATAGGAATCTGAAACTCCCATCAAATTTTCGACTGAAACATGAAAACCTTCAATTTCCATGGTAAACGGCAGAAAATATTTGAAAACACCTTCCCCTGCTTCTTCAAATTTTCCTCTTTCGGTATAAAGTAAATGGTATGACTTCATCCCGTCTTTCCCTGCCGGGGTATTAAACACACGCCATTTTGTAACAAATGGTATATCTCTAGGCTGTTTTAAATATCTTTTCGCAACATCCATTGCTTTATGCATTGGATACCAGGTTGTTACCATCATTATTCCCATATTTTGGATTCACCCTTATATTATTGTTATAATTGGATTAAAAGTAAGTATATCTTAATCCCATATAATTTAAAATTTTACATTTTTGCATAAAATTGGTTTTACAAAATATTTTAAGAAAATTATTTAAGCAAGAGTAAAAGCTTCAATAATATGATAAAAAAATTAATTGATAGCCCCGCTGTAACTAATGTGGTCTTTTATCCTCGAAAAACTCAAATACCTTCGAAGGTAGATCCAAATATAAAAATTTTAAAATTAATATTGGAAAAAGAGATTTTAATTGGTGGGTTTTTTTATTTAAACAACCCAGATTATCCGACCATTTTATTATTTCATGGAAATGGAGAGATTGCTTCAGATTACCAGTATTTCCTGGATTTTTTCTTTCAATGTGACGTTAATTTAGCTGTGGTCGACTTTCGGGGTTATGGATTTAGTTCGGGAAGTCCCTTTTATACAAGCTTAATTACTGACGCTTTTCCTATCTATAATGAATTTCATAAATGGCTTGTCAAAAATAGCTATAATGATTCAATATTTGTCCTCGGTCGATCATTGGGGAGTGTTTGTGCTTCTGAAATAGGTGCACATAACCCTGAAAGTTTACATGGAATTATTTTTGAGAGTGGATTTGCCAGCCTTTCTGGTATGATTATATTGTTATCTAGAATTAGTGGTCAAGAGATTAACTCCTTAGAAAAGGAATCATTAAATGAATATTCAAACGATATCAGAATTAGAAAATTTCTTAAACCAGTATTAGTAATTCATGGCACTTTTGATAGAATTATTCCCTCTAATCAAGGAGAATTAATATATGAAAATTTACCTAATGGAATTGAAAAAAAATTGGTATTGATTAAAGGAGCTGGGCATAATGATATTTTTTATTATGAGGAAGAATATATTACACCACTGAAGGAGTTCATTAACAAATTTAAGTAAATTGACCGTATTTTTCAATAACTTTATTTTTCACTCTAAAATTCCTATCATTACATCCTCAACTTCTTAAAATTTCTTAGAAATTGGACTAAGAATCATTTTATAATTCTCTGATTTTAGATTAAATTAAGAGAATACATAAAGAAATTGGGGAATATTGTGAGTGTGGAAAGATTTAAATACTGTCCTTATTGCGGAAAGAGATTTATAAAACAGAATTCTATCCATAGAAACTTCTGTTCCTATTGTGGCAAAAATTTAAACAAATCTTTTTTATATTCTATCAAAAGAATAAGTTGTACCATATGTCATGAGTCCATGACTTTGAATCATGACAAAATTTTCAAATGTCCTTATTGTGGAAGTCAATTTCATCAAAATTGTATTAGTTCTTGGTTATATGATTATAATTCCTGTCCCTTATGCTTAAATTCATTTTTGATGCCGAAAACAATTTCAGTAGAAAATAGAAGATAATTGATTATTCTGTCAGAAATTCATGAATCAATATTTCTTTGTATTCTATTTCTTTTTCCTCAAAAGGGATTAATTCCTCTCCATTATATATATCTGGTGGACCAAAACTTTTAAAAGCAACAGAGAAAGGGATGATTAATTTCGAAATATCAGGAAATTGTTCACTAATTTCTATATCGGGCGTGAATTCTTCAGATTTTTTCTCTATTATTCTTATACTCATTTTATACCCTTTACTCTTTTTTTTTAATTTCATTATAGGATTGAGCTTATTTAAGAGAAAACACCCGACAAATTTTTTGAAATTCAAATAATTCATTTTTATTTCCTGACTTTTAGAGAAGATCTTCTTTAAGAATATGTTTTATTTTGGAATTTGGTTTTTGCGTTAAATTTCTTTTTCCATTTGAGTAAATATCAATTGGAAATTTCTCGTTATATATATTCAATACCACTATTATTAAATTCGAGATATTATGGAAGCAAATTGTGGAATTTTTGCAATTAAATAAGTTAGCTACAAGTTTAGAAAGCAGAGAAAATCGTTTTCTTTGGATTTCATCATTGAACACAAAATCTTCAGAGCAGAATGAATTTTCTAAAAAATCTTCAACTTGTTTTTCAATAGAATTTGCTTTAAAAGTCATCGTAAAATTATGTTCTTTTACGAATTTTTTAACTCTAAATATATAAAGAAACAGGATTTTAGTGAAACTACCTATAATGAATATAAACTGCTTTTTAAAAGATTAACTATCCCTAAAGAAATTCATCTCTAAAAATTTGTTGATATTCAGGGATTCTTTCGTTAAAAGGAATTTTTTCCTCTCCGGTATAAATATATGCTTCTTCAATTTTATCGGAATCTGAGAATGGCATTACTGCACCTGAAATATTGGGAATTAAAATTTCATCCAATCGTTCTAAGCTTTGTTGATAAATTTTAATTACATCTTCTGTGAGCATCATATAAATCGCATAGACTCTATAAACGAAATACATTTTTATTTGTTATTCTAATAATGAAATGGTCTTATTTAAGAATAAATAAAAACAAAGGTTTTTATATTATAAACATCAATTTTTTTGCCACTTTCTAATGAATTATGATAAATTTCGATGAAAACAAAACAGGGGGCTATAATTACTAATATTAGAAGAAATCAAAGAAAAAATTATTAGTCTTTGGAAAAAGAACTTCTAACAGCTTAAGCTTTTCTTCATTTACTGAAATAAAACCGAATTCTAATAAGTCTCTAACTGTCCTAAAACCTGCTATTAGTTGAGAAAAATAACTAATATCTATCTCTAAATCCACCTTTTCCGATGATGATTCGTTATATTCCACTTCAATCTTTGTTTCATTAGAGTTAAGATTAAAATAACCATTATTCCAGGGACAGAAATCGTCATGAATTTGAAATAATATAGAAAATGTAGCTTTGGGATATTTTAAGTTATCCAATACTGTTTTTACATTTATGACTCTTAACATAGAATTACCGATTATAAAACGCTCTTTAATTCGAGGTGTTTTTAATAAATCTATTATATTCTCATTGGGTGGAAAAAATCCTGCAATATATCTTCTTTGGTCTCGATGACTCCAAAGAAAATTAAAAATAGTCTGTTTAGCAATATTGTCAAGCCAGAATGCCTCTCGTATCAATATAGTTCTTTCAGGATGTTTAAACCAATCATATCGGTCTAGACTTCGTTGTATAAAAGATATTATTAAATAACCTACGGGTTGGTTCCCCCTATAACAGATAAATTTATAGTTTTCCTTAAAAAGTCTTCTCCAATTCTCAATCATAGGCCTTTTTGCTATGTAATCAAAATTTAAAATTGCTTTATCATACACCTTCTGAAAATCTTCATTAATTCTCTCAACTTCATTCATAACGTAGTTGGTTTCCTTATACTTAATATCTGAAATTTTGAAATGATACAATACACTTTCATCAACAAGTCTATACCCTAGCATTTCATAAAAGGAAAACTTAAATGGATAAAGAACAGAAATTGGAATATTATTCTTATACATTTCTTTAAACCATCTTACCATTAAATCTCTAACTATTCCGCGATTTCGATATTCTGGTTTGGTAGCAACTCCCATTACACCGCCCATCTTAAAATCTTGAGAACGTAATTTAATATCAAATGGGGTAACTCCTATACAAGCATATAGTTCTTCTTCTACAAAAGCTCCATAATACCAGTCCATTGGTAATGAATCTTGAGGAAATTCAAGATTTTCATAACTGTTTTTTAACGTCTGAAAAGCGTAACGCATAAGCTTTCTACATGCGTCACGATCGTTTTCAGTTAATTTTCGAATCTCCAAATGTTATCTCCTTATGATATTTCTTTTAGATCTGTATTATATTGATTTGTAATCCTAAATAGATTAAAAATTTTTATAAGAATGTGATGAATGAATAAGAACCCCAGTTTTACTATTCATTCAAAAATGCAATAAATTAGGCATAATTGAAATATGAGTTATAAGTAAAATTTCTATTTTTACTGCTTTTTTTGCATTTTTACTAGCTATAACTAATTTAATCTTTATATTTAAAAAAAAATCGAATTAAATTGTAACAAAAATTTAAAGTGAAACCATATGAAAAAAAGATATATTGAATTATTGGTGATTTTAACAATTCTTATGCCTATTTTTGTCATTTCAACAACTATATCATTTGACAAATCGCAACTCAGATACTCAAGCATATTAACTAATCAAGTTGTCCCTCCTACAGAACCCGGTCCATTAATTTATGGGACAAAGGATGATCCTATTAGATTAGATCCAGTAAATGACTGGTCAAAGAGTCTTGAAATTATTGTTGATCAAGTAGCTGAGACATTATTTACTTATGACCTAATTGATCCAAATATGCAATTAATTCCTTTGCTTGCGACAGGGTATGATTTAGAGCCAACTGAAAAACTTAATTATACTATATATTTGCGCTCTGGAGTTACTTTTCATGATGGATCTGAGTTTAATTCAACGGTAGTAAAATGGAATTTTGATAGAATGGAATATTGGTGGAATTTTACTGGAAGTCTCCCTGGATATGAGACAATAGGGAGACCTTATATGGTTTTTTATTGGGAGGACGAAATTTTGCCAATGTGGAATCGAACTGAAATTATAGATGAAAATACAATAAAATTCATATTAAACAAACCTCATAGTGGATTTATTCATTTGTTAACTCGATACAATACGGCTATATTATCTATGGAATCAACCCCTTTCTATAGCACCCTAACCCTTGGAACAGATCAGATTATTGGTACGGGGCCCTTTGTATATGACCATCATATCTCTTCAACTGAAACCAAATTTTATGCATTTGATAATTATTGGAGAGGTATGGCGCAGATTGAAGAATTATTATTTTATTATTCTGATCAAACTATATTAAATTATGCGATGTTTGCTGGTGATATTGATTTTCTCGGAGAACCACTTCCATCTATGCTTGACAGCTTTAAAGCATTACCTGATTTAACTGTAATTGATGACGGAGAAACAGATTCTACTATAAGGTATCTCCAATTTAACCATAATTATTTGAGCCCAACAGTCCGAAAAGCATTATCATATGCAATCAATTACACTGAAAACATTGATGTGCTTCGAGCAGGAACTTCAAATCGATTAAAGACTCCGATTCCCCCTGGGATTACGTTTTCAAATTCTACCCTTAATTATCCTTACCTTAACATAACAAAGGCAAGACAATTTATGCAAAGTATAGGACATGGCGCCTTACTAGATCCAACCTATCCAGGTTTAAACGAATCAGATTGGGAGGGATTGGCAGACACGGGGGCATATAATTTTTCAATGTGGACAAGAGGGCCTGTGGACTCGTATCGTAACAACCTCTTTGATTCATGTTATGAGACATTTAGAAAAACTGGGATTAATGTTTATAAAGAAGAAATTGATTATAGTGAATTTGTTGATAATCTAGATTTATTAGATATGTGGATGTTAGGATTTCTCGCAGATTATAACTATCCAAGTAATTACATTAACTATTTATTCTCAAACAAATCATTAGGGAATATTGCGGGAATAAATGATTCCTATTTACAAAATCTTATTGAATTAGGCACAATGGAGCATAATCCAGTTTTATCAGAAGGTATTTATGATGAGATTCAGAGATATCTTGTCGAAAATCTTATGCCTATGGCGTGGCTTGATGTTCCAAAGATGTACCATGTATTTAACAACGATCTTACTGGATTTAGTCAAAATGTAATGGAACGAATGTTTTTCTATGATTATGAGTGGGATCCTTATAATTATGAATTTACTATGACCAGACCTGATGATGTTTCGTTTACAAAGGGTTCTACAGGAAATAACATAACCTGGACAATAACTGCGACTAGTGTTCAAAATCCTTATTATAATTTGCATATCAACAATTCATTCGATACCTCTGATTCTTGGCAAAGTAATGTTCCGGTAATTATCAACCTTGATACCATCCCGGTCGGGTCTTATGCATACACAATTGAAGTCCATAATGGAGGATATATAAACCTTGATACTGTTATTGTAACTGTTGAGCCTTCAGGTGCCGATGTAATTCCTGGGTACTCAATATTTTTTATAATGGGAATATCCATTGCTTTAATAACATCAATCTATAAAAAAATCAGAAAGAACCTTAATCCTTAACCCTTTTTTTTCCTTTTTTGGGTTTAACCATGAAAGAATATTTAAACTCTATTTAGAGTAAGATAAAAACCAAATAATAAAAAAAAAAGAAAAAAATTTGATTTATTTTAAGATTGACTACTCTTTATGAATGATATAATTAACATTCCAATTGCCATTATTACGCCAACAGATATCATGGCCCATCCATATGCTGCTTTACCTATTACATCATAAGATAACATAATAGTACCCCAAACAAATGGACCTAATGCTGAAGAAAATTTTCCACTTAATTTAGAAAATCCAAAAAATTCTCCGAATTTTTCCTTAGGTGCAAGCTCTACTACCATGATACGCTGTGCTGTCCATGTTCCTCCAAGAGCGGGTCCTGCTACCACACCCATAATTAGACTAAGTAAGAAAGGTAAATTTAAACCCACTGGAATGGAGGATGTAGCAAAAACTAAAATAATACCAATAGTTAATGCAATCCCCCATAATGCACCAACAAGATAAAATGTATTCTTCGCTCCATGTTTTTCACCAAACTTACCTACAAAATATGTAAAAGCAACAGCTGACATTGTAGCAAGAATTATAAATAGGATAGCAAATAAGGTAGATCCATCAGCAATGATTAATCCATCAGTTACTATTAGCGTCATATAGAGAACTATAACATTAGCAATATCAGCAACAAAGAAATAACCAATAATAAAGATAAACATTGATCTATGTTTTCTAATATCTTTAAAAGTACTCCTTAATTGTGAAAAAGTACTAGATATCAATTTACCTAAGGGCGGTCTCCTACTTTTTTTCTGTTTTTCGCGAACATAAAGAAAGGGAATTGTACAAACTAAGAATAAGATCATAGGAATGATAAATGTAAACCAGTATTCCGTATACCCATAAGCTATATCTGGATCTGGTGGAATAGCAAGTGGATCAGGGGGAGTGGAAACTATATCATCTAGTAATACAATTAAAGGTAACATAACAACTAAAGCGAGAATTGTACCTAAATAGCCCCAAGCAACTCCAAATCCAGCAACCCTTCCAATATCTTCTCTCTTTGCGATAAAGGGGAGCATAGCATCATAGAAAGTAAGACTAAATTGATAGGCAATATTTGCAATGACATATAGGACTAAAACAGTGGTTATATCATGAAAGAATCCAAGTAAACTTGCAAAAAGAAGTATAATGCCTGTCAAACTTATTACAAAAGGTTTTCGTTTTCCTACATTGTCACTCAGTGCTCCTAAAATAGGAACACAAATAGCTACTACGACTTGCATGGCTGTACTAACTATACCAAAAATAAAACTGGCTTCGCCATAGGACATATTATGCTCTAATTGTCCAATAACCAATACATACTTACCTATGATTAAACTCACTATTACCATGGAGTAGATCGTGTTTGCTAGGTCATACATAGCCCAAAAGAACACATTGCGTCTTGAAGTTTCAGTTGCGAATTCTACTTCTTCTACTTCTGATGACATTTGAATCACTTATATTAGATTTAAGTTATGAATAAATTGATTTAAATTCATTTTTCATGTTCTTATAAATTTTTTTGTAATTCTACATCTCTCAAATTAATATTTTTTAAATGCATTTAATATGATTTAATAATCTCTGTATTTCAATCCAAGAAAAATAAGAATGAAAAAAACTAATATACTATATAATTTTTTATTTCAATCTTTTCTTTATTAGTATCAGTGAAAATCCCCCAAATGTTAAAAGTAAAATAATAAGATTATACCCAAATATGGAAGATTCATCTGTGAAAGATTCAAAATTGAAAAATTCAGAGTAAACCTCTCCTATTTCTATTTTCGTTTCTTCCTCATCACAATAAATTCCATCAGAAGAATATACACATGATACATAAGAATACGAGTAATTAAAGTAAAATTGAAAAAGGTAATCTTTATAAGATGATACTATTAGAGAACTATCTGAAGAAATCGAGTATTCTGTTATAGAGTTATTTTTTTTATTTTTTAAAAATACTTTAATAGAATCTACAGCTGACCAACCAGTCGCAACATCAATTTTAACAGATTCATTAAATCCAATAACTAAATAGCTTATATCAATTACGCGAGTTCTATCTCTGTAAATTCCTGCAATAAAATCTAACTCCATATCCGTTGTAAAAGTATCTGAGAGTTTAATAGTTTGGGTAAATTTTATATATTTCTCCCAAGGAGATATGAATTCAGAGGTGCATTTAATACAAAAAATATAAGCAGAACCTTGAGGTTGTACGTATCCTGCAATATATATATTATTTTTAGAATCTATTTCAATTCCAAAACAATATTCGTCATTATCACAACTTGTTTCACCAAACTTTTCAGCATTCCATGTTCCATATAATTGTAAATTACCTAGAGTATCAAATTTTACAATATCCATATCACAATCATTTCTGCCCCCCATATAGATATTCCCAATCCCATCATAGACAATTGTATTAGCGCCTTCAGCTCCTTCCTCTCCATATGTTCTATTCCATTGAAGATTACCTAAATTATTATATTTTACCAGTACCATATCATAATCTCCTGCACCATAGCTCTCAGTTGAACCAGCAACATAAATATTACTAGATGAGTCTAGGGTTATTGCTGAGCCATGTTCATCTTCACTTCCACCCCATGTTCTATTCCAGAGTTGGACACCAGTATTATCATATTTTACCAAACATATATCTTGCCTACCACTGCCAAAACTAAATGTTGAACCAACAAGATAAATATTACCAAGATTATCTAATGAAAGATTTCTCCCTCTTTCACTTTCACTTCCACCCCATATCCTGTACCATTGTTCATCTCCACTAGAATTATATTTAATTATAGCTATATCTGAATCCCATTGTGATTTATAACATTCTCCAACTATGTATATATTGTTTGAAATGTCTAAAGCAATACCATACGCTAAATCAGACCATTGAGAAACTCCATTCCACGTCTGGTGCCATTGGTAATTACCTGAAGAATTAAATTTAGCCAAATACATTTGGTAAATTACATAATTAGAAGATCCTATAGTAATAACTTTTTCAAACATATATCCCGCAATATAAATATTGAACAACGTATCTACTACTATTCCTCTACATTCATCATTAGCACCACTTCCAGACCAAGTTATATTCAAAATTTGATCTCCAGAACTACTGTATTTTATTATACATGTGTCTTTGTTACTACTTGTTTTTAAGGTTAAACCAGCTAAGTAAATATTATCCAATGAATCTATTGCTGTAGCATAGCAATGAGCATAATAATTGTCAATCCAAGTCTGAAGCCATTCATAACCGACTTGAATTTTGTCAGAAGTTAAAGGATTCACATTAAATTCATCACTACTTACAGAATCTTGGATTTTTTCATTATAGATTAGTGGGAATTTTATACTAATTGTTAATAAAGGTAAAATAAGTAGAACTATTAGAAAATTAATCAGAATCTTATTATTTTTAACGAGGTTTATCACCCTAAATTTTTATATAGGCATAAGTAATAATTTAAATAATTTAAATATATTTAATTGATTATTAAGCTAATGAAATAGATAGAAGTCTTAAATTTAAGATTACTAAAAGGATATCTCTAAATTAGAATATGAAAATCTTATTCTTTGCCTTAAAAAATAGACAGAATGATTATAATGACCAAGAAATTAAAATTTGTGGATTTGAGTCTAGAAATTAAAGAAGGTTTGGGTAACATACCAGATCAATTTAAATACCTTGAAGCAGGATTATCTGCTAAGATCAGACATGCAGATCATAGAGAGAATATTTCAATTATGCTAAATTCATTTCCAGGTATTTCTGTTGACGATCTTCCTGATGGTTTAGCTTGGGCAGACGATTATCTAACAATAGGGGTTCATATGGGCACACATATGGATGCTCCCTGGCATTATCATCCTACAAGTGAAGGAAAAAAATCAAAAACTATTGATGAAATTCCTATAGAATATTGTTTTAGTGATGGAGTTGTTCTTGATATGACCCATAAAAAACCAGGAGATTTGATAAATATTGATGATATTCAAGAAGCTCTTCAAAAAATAAATTATTCCCTAACACCATTAGATATAGTTTTGATCAGGACTGACGCCGATAAGTTATGGGACACAATGCGATATTGGACAGATTACCCGGGGGTAGGAAAAGAAGGAACTATTTGGTTAGTTAATCAGGGGATAAAGATAGTAGGAATTGACGCAGCAGGTTGGGATCGCCCATTCCATTTTCAAGCTAAGGAATTTCGTGAAACTAGCAATAAAAATCTTATATGGGAAGGACATTTCGCCGGGATTGAAAGAGAATATTATCAAATGGAAAAATTAGCTAATTTGGATAAATTACCACCCTTTGGGTTTAAAGTGAGTTGTTTTCCTATCAAAATCTTGAAAGCTAGCGCTGCTTGGGTCAGACCAGTTGCTATAATAAAAAATGATTGAATAAAGTGGATAAATAATAAATGAATTCAAGAAGAGAATATTTGAAGCAATTCTGTAAATCAAAATATGAAGAGTTCTTTGTAGATTCTGCACCGAGCAAATTATTAGATTTATTCGAAACGCAAGTAGTCATTGGACAATATACAGTTGATTTTGCAGTTGAAAAATATAAAATTGCAATCGAGTGTGATAATATTCTATTAGATTATAAAGCACCTGACGAAAAGAGAAGTGATTTAAGAAAAACTAAATTCTTAATCGATAATGGTTGGACAGTTTTTCGGTTTACAGCTCAAGCCATATTTTCAGGTGCTATAGTCTGTCATAGAATGATCGCTGATGAGATAATGAAGTATGAGCCGAAAATAATGGATGTAAAGGACTTTTTATCTGATAATGATACAAATTTTCTAAAAGTTAATTTTTCTGAAATTGAGATCATTACTTCAGGAACATTTGAAAAGGAAACTAAAAAGTTTGACAGAAGGAACTCATAATAATAATTCAACATTTTAATGGAATAATTGACTTTTTAATTTATTTAAAGGCTTGATTAAATGTATGATGTTGTTGTCTCAGGTGCTGGACCTTCGGGATCGCAATGTGCTAAGGTCTTAGCTAAAGCTGGATATAAGGTAGCGTTAATTGAGAAAGATACAAACTGGAGGAAACCATGTGGGGGAGCAGTTCATTCTAGCGTTTTAGACTTATATCCACAAATAAAGAAATTAAATACTCCAAAAATAGTTGGAGTTGTAATGCATTCAGCAGATTACCATAAATTAGAATTTAAAGGAACAAGTGAAGAATATTCGGTAATAATGGACAGATTAGAGCTTGATAATATAATGAGAGATGCTGCTGTTGATGCTGGCGCAGAACTTTTTGATAAAAACATATCATTTGATTATGTTACTAAAAGTCAGAAAAAAATAGGTATAAAAGCAAGATCTTCAACTGGCATTAAGGAGTATTATGGAAATATAATTATTATTGCTGGTGGCATGAGCTCCAAATTAGCTGTAAAATCGGGACTCAGATCAAAATGGAATGTCAGCAATATAGCAATTGGCAAATGTGCAATCTTAGAGGGAAATAATTACTTGGAAAAGGAATATGTATATGTGTACTTTAAACCTTACCAAGGATATGGATGGATCTTTCCACTTGGAGAAAAGAGATTTAATTTTGGTGTATTCACTTTTGGTATTGATAATATTTATTATAATCTTCATCAAATTTATCAAGAATTTCTGGATAATCCAAATGTTAGAAGCTACATTCCAAATACTGAAAATAAGATAATTTGGTCAAGTTCCTATTTATTTCCTGCAGAGGGAGTTTTAGAAAAAAGCTTGTATGATAATAATCTAATGCTTATAGGAGATGCAGGAGGTTTTGTTTCTCCCATAAGTGGCGAAGGAATTCAAACAGCAGTAGTTTCTGGTAAAGTTTCCGCTGAGGTTGCTATAGAAGCATTACAAAAAGAAGATTACTCAAAAGAAATTCTTAAAAAGTATAAATTCAATCCTGAAATTAAGGAAATCATCAGAAATTTCAAATTAAAACGTTCCATGATTAAATTCTTTTATGAAAATAAGGGTAAAAATCTGAATTCCATGCTTTCTCTTTCTGAAAAAGATCCTAAGTTTAAGGAACAAGTAGTTAACATGTTTGCATTTGGAGAAATTCCTTCTAAAAGCATGATATTAAAAATTAAGGGTCAATAGTTTTTATGGGGTAGTGTTGGAGGTGTTGCGACGCTTTCAAGAAGAGTAATAGCTTGAAAAAATAGCCTTAATCCCTTTTTTTTTACTTTTTACTATTGATATACTAACTAATACCAACTAATCGATCAAAGAATTATTAGATACAATTCCATTAGAAAGTTTTAAGTCGAGTCCAATCCTTTTTAATTCCTCATTATTGAATAAAATTATTTTTTCAAATAAATTATGGTTTAAATTAAGTAGTTCTGCTAATTCTTGTGATCTAATACTTTCAATTACGTTAAATTCCCTCACTCTTTTTTCAATATCATTTATAGCATTTTCTAATAATTTTGAAGAATAATTTATTTGACACTGAGAGAATTTATTGCTAATTTCTTCTTTTTTTTTAGAATCCATTCGATTGAGAGAAAGATTTATCATTTTTAGACTAGGTAAGTAATTTATTGAAGAAGGTAAATCGGATAGAATGTTATTGCTCAAGTCAATATATTCAAGACATTTTAAATTTAGTATCTCTTCAGGGAATCGATATAAATCTAGATTGCTTAAGTTTAATCTCAAGACATGATTTTTCTTAATGTACATTGATTTAGGTGCATTTCTATCGTAAAAGAGTTTAAGTTTTTTGTTAATTCTTTTTTCTAGTTTCTCAATGTTCTCAGCTTCTCTAGCCTCTAATATTAGGTTTAAAAAATCTCCTCTATCTAGTGATTCAGCATATTTACTAAGAATTGAGTATTTAAAGTTTGAATCTTCCCAGTCTAAGACAATGTTTAAAAAGTCCTCTAATTCTAAGAAATCAATATAATTATCTGCCATAAGAAATTCTACGACAGGAAAATAACCTGATTCTAATCTTTTTATAATTTCTTCCTTGAAGACTTTTTTTGCTAATGAATCTCCTACTTCTGATAGCTTCTTCAATAATGGAAAGGCTAGATTGCTGTGAAGAAGTTTAGTATCATAATTATACTCAAACCATGTCTGTAAATTTGAGCAGTGTCCCCAGAATTCAGTTTTAGGTTCAATTTCAAAATTCAATCCCTCTGATTTTTCCATAATGTTGTTTGAAAATTCATCAATAGATTGAATTTCAGCTAAATTCTTAATTTTTTTTAGGGATCTCTCAATTAGTAAGAATTTACATTGTATAAATTTCTCCTCTTTAATATAGATATATGTCTTATTATTTTCTAGTTTTAAAGTTAAAAAATTATTTATCTTAAAATTATCCATTATCAAACCTGATAAATTTATCTTCTAAAAATTAATAAAAATTACATTAATTTAAACATATTTATGTAAAAAGGCATTCTGTTATTCAATTATTTGTATAGATAATAAAGTTTTAGCAAGTTAAAAATTCTGCCTTTAGAATCATTTTATAATGTGAATGCTTTTTATTGAAGGGTATTTTTTCATTGCCAGAATAAATATCTCTTGGTTGACAGGATTTAAATATTTTAGAAAACGGAATAATTAGTTGGGAATACCCACTATCCCTTTCTGAGAGGTTTATTTCAGATGATTCATAAGAATTTTCTATAATCGCTTGGTATTTTCTCTCTAATTTTTCTAAACTCATCTTACACCCACTTTCCTATTCTTTAACTATTATTTTTCCTCTTATTCTAAGTTTGACTCCAAGCTTTTCTAGTTTGCTTTTATGATCAAATATAATATCTCTAAGGATTTTTTTACTTACTTTTAACTGTTCGGCAAATATATCAAAATCAATTTCATTGAATAGATCTGAATAATTAACTATTTGTTGAATTGTATTCTGTATGACTTCATTATAATCTGTTATTTCAATTTCTCTTGTAATATCATTCAAGTCGATGTCATAATTGCTTTTTAAAGTATTTGTATTGTTTTCAATCCAGTTATGTACAAGATTCCGAACTGTTTCTGATCGAGATTGCTTTCTCTTTTTGGCCATCAGATTTAATACTCGCTCATCAAAAGCATCTAGACTAAAAGTAATTCTAGATAAATCTGATGATTTTTGTGTTTCTGATGGCATTTTCTCAAATTACCGACAAAATTTTCTGCTTATTATGATCATTTCCTTACAAATATTTAAATGTTCGCCTTTGATGATCACTTGATGCATCATTGAAGATGCATAGATTTATAAATGAAGAGGATCATATATTATGCATATGCCCCCTATATGTCATACAAATATTATATTGTAGTGTGTATAAAATGTTAGAACTCTATACCCCTGACTATGAAATTATAAACACTAAAGAACGCATAACCATTGATTTACTCAAAGATGGTCAAGATTTTTTGGAACAATTTGACGTAGACACAGATCTTTTATTGGATACTACTTCATTAGTATATAAATATCTAAGAAATAACGGAAAAATTCCTCATAATTTGTATAAATTTTTTA
>JBHLNR010000238.1:0-4942 GCA_048941385.1 Promethearchaeota archaeon | reverse complement strand
CATTTTAGCAAGAATTTCATCGTTGATAATTTTCTCTTGAAACATTTTTTCGTCAATTCTAATAGTGTTTTTTATAATTTGAAAGAAAATATATTAATTACTCTAAATTTTTTATTGCAATTAAATTTTTGATATTGATAAAAATCAGGTAAAACAAAAAAAAAGATTTAATTTTTAGTATCCACAATTTCGATTATTTTTCCATCTCGCATTTTTAGTATTCTTTCAGCAAGAGCCCCAACCATAGGATCATGGCTCACCATTAAAATCGTTTGATTAAGCTCCAAATTTAGTTCTCGCAATAATTTAACAATTTCCATTCCCATTTTTGTATCAAGTTCACCTGTTGGCTCATCAGCAATTAATATCGAAGGTTCATTACATAGTGCCCGAGCAATTGCAACTCGTTGTTGTTCTCCACCTGAAAGCTCTGATGGTAAGTGATCTTTCTTGTCACTTAGACCTACAAGGTCGAGGAACCTATTGACATTTCTTTCTATTTCTTGTTTAGTTTTAGCAGCAAATAACATTGGAAGTTCAACGTTTTCATAAGCGGAAAGAACTGGTACTAGATTATAAAACTGAAAAATGAACCCTATTTCCTTAAGTCTTAAATTTGTGCGCTGTTTATCATCCATATGAGCTATATTTGTTCTATTGATGTATACCGCACCACTCGTAGGATTATCAAGTGCTCCAATCATATTTAAAAGCGTAGTTTTTCCAGAACCTGAAGGTCCCATAACTGATACGAATTCTCCTTTCTTAATGTTTATACTAACACCATTTAACGCTCTAATTTCAATCCCTTCAGTAATATTATAAATTTTAGTTAAATCAAAAGTTTGGATCATCGCATCAGGGTCGAGTTCATAATCTTTTGGCTCCTGAAATTCTAAATCTTGCTGTTTTGTCTTTTTAACTTTTCTCATTTTCTATACCTCTCATTTATTAATTATAAATCTCTTCAACAGGTTTTCCACCAGTTTTTTCACCAGTAAACACGCCATCGCTAAGAGTTATAATCCTATCTGCCACTTCAGCTATTCTTACATTATGGGTTACCATTAGAATTGACTCTCCAGTATTCTTTAAATCAAGGAAAATTTTCATAATGTTTGTTGTTGTCTCTGTATCAAGTTCACCTGTAGGTTCATCAGCAAGAATGATAAGAGGATCGTTAACTAACGCTCTAGCGATAGTTACTCTCTGCTGCTCTCCACCCGACATCTGTGTAGGTAAATGTTCCATACGTTCATCAAGTCCAATTCTTTTTAAAAGGCTTTTAACTTTTTCTTCTCTTTCCTTAGAATCCTTTTTATCGATGACCATTGGAAGCTCTACATTCTCATAAGCTGTAAGAATTGGAAAAAGATTATAAAACTGAAAAATTAATCCAATCTTTCTCAAACGCATTTTTTTATGTTGTTTATTGGTCATTTGTGTAACATCAAGTCCCATCCCCTTACCATCAACATTATATATAATCTTGCCTGAGTCTGGGAAGTCAAGAGCACCCAAACAATTTATTAAAGTTGTTTTTCCTGCACCAGAGGGTCCAACAATTGCAATAAACTCGCCCTTCCTAATTGTAAGATTAACATTGTTGAGTGCGGTGATGGTTGAATTACCTACTCGGTAACTTTTGACGAGATTATATACTTCAAGAACTATTTCAGGATCTATCCTAACTGCTCTTGCAGTGGACCTTTGTTCCTTGTTCATTCTTACTTTTTTCTTTTTAATTGATATTTTTAACACCTTCTTTTATATTATGTTATTATATTTACCTCGTTCTCACAGCATCTATAATGTTTAAGTTAGCCGCCCATTTTGCGGGATATCGCGAACTGAGAATTACCGTAATAAAAACTGTTAATACCAAAATTCCAATAGTTAACCATGGAATCGTGAAAGTGACTGAAAGAAATCCACCTGCAGGCATTGTTTCCACCATTAAAGTGCCTTGAACTATTCCTGCTAGTATCCCCGTAATGACACCTAAAAGAGCTAGTATCAATGTTTCTCCTGATATTGAACGAATAACTCCCTTTTTACTTAATCCTATTGATCTAAGCATCCCTATTTCCCTCCTGCGCGCCATGGTTGTTAATAGACTATGAAGGGTTAATCCAATCATTGCAATTATTATTGCAAAAATGAGTAAGCCGTTAGTGATGAAGGTAACTAAATTTAACATAGTTCTGAACATAGAACTCGCAAACGATTTGGTGAAACCAAAAATCACAAGATATCCTTTATCCTCTATATACGCTAATATTTCTTCTAGAACATCCTCGTCACTTGCTCCCTTCTCCACCCATGCAAACCAATCATAGACATTAGTTCTAATTACAAGAGTGAAAGTCTTAAGATCAATTATTGACCAAGCTCCTCCTGCCATAAAAAACAAATTTGACAGAAGCACATCTTTATAAGTTGCAATATTTTCAGGTTGATCACAGTGAACTAATACTGATGTTACCTTATCATTGGAGTAATTGGATCCCTTATAATCAGGATATACGATATCTCGTGCTTTTTCATAATTTATATATATAGAATTTCCACTAACATCATAACCTGTTTCAAAACCAGCATACCAATCATACTTTTCTGCATTATACAAAGTTGGTGTTTCTATAATTCCAACTATTTCAAATTCTGGCCATGTGAAAGGATTAGTAGGGTCATAAGTTGAAATGTCTACTCCAAATTTTAAACTATCAATAGTTAAATTATAATCACCATTATATGTGGAATTATGCCCTAATATTCTTAATTTTATATTATTCATTGAATCAACATAATAGTGGTTTAAATCGAAAATAAAAGTATTATTCTGTTCAGCAGTATTATTAATTGGTCCAAGTTTTTCAAAAACATTGGTATTAATGTTAAGAGCTTCTAATTCGAGATGATCCACTGTTGTATTTACAGAAGTTTCAATCGTAACATTAAGTACTTTATAAATATTAGGTGTAAGGAAACTTGTAGTAAGGTTAAGTGCTAGCCATTCTTGATTACTCACAAAAGAGACATAAACATTATCTGATAAATATAAATCTGCTGCGCTACCTGATGTTGATGTATAGTTATTAAGATATGGAGAAATAATTGCATTATAAGGAAAAATTCCTACTGAAATTGTGTCTGAAGCGAACTCTTGTGGAAAAATACTTATATTGTCACCAATGCTTAAAGTAGGATGATTTTTTATAAAAGATTCGTCGACTACACATATATTTCCCGTTGTAATATTTAGGATTTCTTCCATTGATGTTCCATTATATCCAATCTTCTGTTCTAAAAGACTATTGTTTCCAAAATATGAATCAGATTTTAAATTTCCACTAGATTCTGTATGAATACCAACTACAGGTGTTAGAAAATCTAATCCAATACCATCAAATATTGGTGTAAAATAATCCATTCTTGTTGTATAGTATTCAATTCCGCTAATACTATTTAAAATTGATTCCACCGTTGAAAAATTAAACCAATTTGGTTGAGCTATATCCAGCATAGGGTTTCCGGTTTGAGTTAATTGACGGAAAACCATATCTGTTCCTCCACCAGGTAGGTTTTCTGATGCAATTTCTTCATAAGCATTCCAAGAAATAAACATGTTATAGTTTTCTCCTTCGCTTATAATTCCTAAAAGATCAAGTGTTGAGAAGCCTTGTATACTTCTAACAATTGCAATTACACTCATATTTATTATAGTATTATCTTCATGCGCATTGTAAGAATCTCCATCGAGTAATGCTGTAAGGTTCGCATAAGTTACACCGAGAGAAAATTTAACAGATATATTTTCACCAACTTTCACGTCATACTTATCAGCAAATTTATTATCGATTATGATTTTATTTCCAGTCTCAATTTCATCCATCATTTCACTAAGAGACATTGATGAGGGGGATATGATTTCAGTTTTGGTCATATGTTCTTTAACTTTTACTGGATCTATTATATTCATCATAATAGATTGATTATATTGCCTATCAAGTAGGTTATGCCCTATCCATTCATTATTTATTTGAACAAGGGCATTTTGATGACTCACCCCCATCACATCTTCTACCCCAGATTGATTAAGAAGTCCATCCTCAAAAGATCTGGGTGTATTATAAGTGTATACTCTAATATCAGCACCCATAAAGTTATTAACAGTAGTATAAATACCTGCTCTCATTGAATCCATCATAACTGAGATTCCTATAAGAAAACTTGTTGTCAAAGCAATCATTGTGTATGTAAGGGTTGTCCGTTTCCGGTGTCTTAGGATATTCTTTTCTGTTAATAATCTCGTTTTTCTGAGATATGGAGAAAAGACCGTTACAAAAACCTTATTAATCGGTTTTAAACTAAGGGCCAATATCCATATAATCCCAAATAATATTAGTATAGGGGCAAACATTGTAAGTACCACACCTTGGGATGGACCTGCGTGCCCCTGAACTTCAGTTGTAGTTTCAGGTGCAGAATACATAAGCCAAAAACCAGAGAAAATAAGTAGACCTCCTAAAATAAAGAAAATCAGTTTTTTCCAATAATGTTTTTTCTCTCTTTTAGACTTTTCTTCAATAGGATTCAAATTTTCAATAATAGGCTTACGACTTGCTTTCCAGCTAGGATATAGTGATGCAAAAATGCAAGAAACTAAACCTACTATAAATGTTATTGCTAAAGTTGTTGGATATAAAACGACATTAAAATCAGAAATTACCAATCCTCCCACTTGAGATGCAATATCTTTAATAGTCTCTAATGTGACGGAAAAGATTACATAGGATATGAAGTAAGAACATATTGTACCAAAAAACGCTCCGATTATTCCCATTACTACACCTTGAGTTAAAAACATCTTGAAAGTTTCTGATTTAGATGCTCCTATTGCCTGAAACATCCCCGTCTCGTATTCTTGTTCTTTCTTAAT
>JBHLNR010000237.1:0-4949 GCA_048941385.1 Promethearchaeota archaeon | reverse complement strand
ATTCTATTGCGAATGCTGAAGAAGAGGCATTAGAAAATGTAGCAGAACGTATTGGTCTACGGTTAATTGATGGTATTTTTCTTGCACCCCAAGAAGATTTTGTTGATATTCTAATTGATAATAATTTCCTTAGGGATACCACACAAACTGATGGAACTATTAGATTATTACCCCAATTCAGTAATGAAACATTAATAACTTATTATTTAGCATTTGCATCTCAAAGAAGGGGATTTCTATCAAAAGAATTAGTAAATTGGGTTTCTATGAACTTTGCGTTTTTAATTTATATGGGTATCTTAAAATGGAAATTATCTGATGAAAATATTTTTTATGCTATTTTTAAAGATTTGCAAACTAATGAAAAGATCCTTCCTTATTTAATGAAACTTATATGCTTTCCTAATTATCTAGGATTAGATAAAATGAAAATTAGAGATTCAATTCAATATCGTAAGGAAATTTTCAACTTTATAGGATCTAAAATTGATAATCTAAAAGAATTTATTAATGAAATTGCTGAATTTTGTACAAAATTTGATAATAGAAATTAAAGAACTAGAATTAATGGAGTTGACAAATTATTAGTAAAAAGAATGATGAAAATGAAGTAAAAATAACTTACACAGATGATATAATTAAAGAACGTCTGGGTAAATATGGTGCTGTGTATCTTTCAGCGGATATAAAAGAAACGGTAGAAGATATTTTGGGTAATGAAACAAAAAAAGAATTACTAGATGATTTTTTCAAAGCCCTCTTAAAATATGAAGAATTTAAAGAACAATTGAAAGATACAAAACTCACTCCTAATTTAACAGTACTTCTATATGGTCCTCCTGGTACAGGAAAAACCTCATTAACAAGAGGATTTGCCAAAAAATATGACATACCGATATGTATTGTAGAATCAGATCGGCTTGTATCACCTTTATTAGGAGACACTATTAAAAATATACGAGGAGTTGTTGAACTAGCAGCAGAAATTTCAAAAGAGCGTGGAGCTTTCATTCTCTTTTTTGATGAAATTGATGCCATTGGCTCAGAACGGTCAAATATCCATGAAGTTGGCGAAATTAAAAGAGCTGTCATTTCTTTTTTACAAGTAATTGACAGAATTAATTATGAGGGTGTTCCTTTGGCAATCTTTGGCGCGACAAATCATCAACATCAACTTGACTCTGCGATTTGGCGACGTTTTACATTCCATTTCGAATTTGATTTCCCTGATTATCATCTTCGTAAATTAATCATAGAATCTTTTATTAACAATATAAAAAGTGCAAAAATTGGCGTTGATAACACAATATTTTCTAATATAGAAAATGAATACAATGAAATCCAGAAGATTGCGAAAGAATTACAAAATAAGTTAGGACGAAAGATTTCTGAGTTCGATGATAATGTTTTGTGGGATGAAATAAATAAAAAAAGTAAAGTAGAGGGACTTTTGAAATTGACTTATGGATATTCTGGTTCAGACATTGAAAGAGGTACAAGAGTAGCATTATTAAAAGCCCTAAGTTCAGAATTACTTACATATGAAATATTTTATAATTCATTAGGACTTGTTGGCGGAACAGCAATCCACGTGGAACGACAAGATATATTAAGCAGTTCCAAAATTTCTACTAATAGAACAAAACTTAGTGAAGGAGGTAGAAAGAGCTTACCTAGCCCTCCAGAAATATAAATAGAAGTTTTAATCAAATATGATAGAAAACCAATTATTTAATCTTGAAAAAATTAAGGAATTGACATCTTCTTTAGATGAGCTTCAAGCAAAAACCCATCAGTTAAATGAACATTCTAAAAAGATTAAAGTGTACAAACAATCTGTAATTGAAAATTTTACAAGTGAAATTTTCCTTTCTCAATTTGAAGAAATTACAAAAATAATGCTAACTATAAGAAATGAAATAGAAAAGATATCTATGGATAATATCGCTAATTTTTTAGTCCTTCAAGAGAATCTTATTAAAAAATATAAAGAAAAAAACCACATAAAATTAAAAAAATTGAAATTAAATCAAACTCAATTAAGAGAAATTGGATTGTATTTGATTGAAAAGAAGAAAATCAATAAATCTATTAATAAGATTTCTTACATCCCTGCTATAGAAGTTCCTCAATGGTCTGAAATTTTGGATTCCTTAAAACAAAACTCACTATTTCTAAAAACTATGAAAAAATTTGAGGTATTTTATGAAAATATAATTCAAGATAAACTCAAATTGGAATTGAGTAAAATTTCTCAAAATGTTGACAATACACTGATAAAAGACTTTGAAAAAGCCTTTTTAGATAATCCATATATCACATTTTCAGATTTTCTTCAAGACTTTGAAAGCAAATTAACACAAAAGGAAATGAAAACAAAAAGACAGTATATAACTGAATTAAGGGAACAAGAAGAATTAGAAAAACTAAAAAAAAAACAAGAGGAGCAAAAAGAAGCATATAATGATTATTTGAAATTATCAGATAAAGCTTTTGAGAGAAAATTACGTAAAAAATCCAGAGAAAAATTAGGAAATATAAAAACTGACAGAAAGGAAAAGAAAAATCTAGAATTAAGTGATGAAATAACAGAAAAAATTGAGAAATTTAAATCTAAATTAGATAAAAGTTTTGAAGAGAAATATTTAATTCAAAAGGATGACGAACAAGATCCCCTTGATTTAATACGAGAAAGAAAAGTGAAAAAACAAAAAGAGTATAAGAAATTTAAAGATCATTTTGAGAAATCTTAATTCATAAATTAAAGGTATTAACGATTCAAGTAAAAAAGTTTAAAATTTCTATTGGTTCTAAAGAAATTCCAATTCAAGATAGGTTTACTATTATTAAAGGAAAATTTAAAAAAAACCAAGTTGAAAACGTTAATAAAGACCTTATCCCCGAACTTCTTGAAAATTTAACTCTTATTCCAATTGAAAAATTCATAAAAATTTACATGAACCGATTAGAAGATTTTAATAATATTGAAAAAACCTTAGATTTATTGAAACTTCTAAATGACTTTGAAGGCTTTATGAAAAAAAATATTGAAATTGTCTCCCAATATATTGAAATTTTAGATAATTTTTTCGTACAAATTAGAATTAATCTACTCCTAAAAGAAAAAGAAAAACTTTTGAAAGAATTAGAAATTACTGAAGAATTTGAAAAATCTAGCGATATTGCTGCTATGTCTGATTTGTTAGATAAGTTGAATAAATCTTTAATTGATAATAAAAGAAAATTGAAATACCTTGAAGAAGACTACAATCAACGAAAAAATCAAATTGACCAACTTAGCAATACAATTAAGAATTATAAAGCACAAATTCAAGAATTAACTAAGAAGAAAAAAGAATATTTTACCCAAATTAATAGAATAGCACGTGAAATGTCTGGGGATCCAAGTGATAAAGAAGGTGATTCAAATTTTAACCTAGAAATCAACGGTAGTCTATCAAACGCTCAAAAAATAAGAGTTTTCCAGAAAAAAGCAAAAGAAGTTCAAAGTAATATTAATGATCTTAATATGAAAGTAGAGGAAACCAACGTAAAATTCAAAGAATTTAATCCACTTTATAAGAGTTATAAACAGGATTACGATAAACTTAAAAAGATTATTGAAACAGACGAAAAAAGAATTGAAGAATTAGAACTCGAACTTAAAATGAAAGTTATAAAGGAGAAAATCAATGCTGACCAGAGTTATAATAAGTTAGACTTTAAATCCATTAGATCGAAAAATGAAATCAAGAATGCTCTCAACAGAAATAAGGATGAGTTAGAAACAATTTCTACAACGAAAAATTCTTCAATTATTGAGAATCCAGATGATTTAGCAGAATTAATTAAGAATTTTACAGATCTTAATGATTACTTAAAAAATAATCAAAAAGAGATTAGAATTAGTAAAAATGAAGAAGAAATTAAACAAATTATTGAATCCTTCCAAAAATTTGAAATTCTTTTAGATGAACTCGAATCCATAATTAATGTACTTTTATCACAAATTAACCTGAAATCAAACTTTAGTGTTCTTTTGAGTATTGATAACAAAAGGTTTTTTATACAAATTGGGTTTACGCGAAATAACAAGGAAAAGACTACTTTTGAGGAATTAACTACTCCTGAAAAAATTTTTTTTATAATTATTTACATTATTTCAATAGAAATTCAATTAAGAAATCAAAATATTTTGTTTTCCAATTTATTCATTCCTACTAACTACAATAAGGCAGGATCTATATTCAGAACTATTAGAAAAATCTTACCGCTTTTTGAAAATGAAGAGGATTTTTCTAATTATAACCTAATTTTTATCCTTTCAAATCTAGAAATGAAAAAAGAGATAAAAAATGTTAAAATAATAACGATTAAAGAAAATGGATGAATAATATCATGACAACAGAAGAATTTGAAGAAACTATTAAAAATATAACTAAAATTATATTAGCGAATCCTCAAAAGATGATTAGAGAAGAAGACCTCAAGAATTTAAGTAGAAATTTCAAGTATGAAGAAGTTATGAGTGAGATCTATGTGAAACTAATGAACATAGGGTTTGAACTTATTAAAACTAAATTTCTTGAGCAAACCTTCTATATTTTAACATCTGAGGGGAAAGATGACGATGTAACCCCTTCTCAGTACGGAACTTTAGCTTTAATAGTAGCTTTAAGTAAAGAAGTTGATGAAAACATAAAAATTGAAGATTTGAAAGAAATATTTTCTAATGTCTGGGACACTGATATAAAATTTCTCATCGAGAATGATTATATAAGAACCTTTGAAGAGTTAGGAATTATTAAAGTAGCCCCCTTAGGAAAAGCTATAATGAAAAACATCATAGCAGATTTAAAATTAAAGAATTTGTTGAATTTATTTAATCAATAAAGTAAATAAAAAAAAAGCCTTAATCTTCTAAATCCAATTTGAACTGTTCATAAATT
>JBHLNR010000236.1:0-5006 GCA_048941385.1 Promethearchaeota archaeon | reverse complement strand
ATCTCAAAATTCTTGGATTCTGAAAGTAATAGGTAATATATGAAAGAATAGGAACAGACATTATACCAAACCAAATTGCTGTGGCGGGAACATATTGATATATAGGAATTAAAATAGAAGAAATTCTTGTAAAAAACGAAAATATTCTACTTTTTATATAAGTTTTATAGCTCAATCTAATTCACTTAAAAAATTTGTATTTTTTTCACAAAATGAGAAACAAACACGTTTATAAAGGTTTAAGGTGCACTTTTCGTACTAATGTGTTTCAAACGGTTCAAATGTCTTACAAATTGAATTATTCTGGACATATTTATTTTTTTTTTTACAGAGAGATATCTCCTCATGATAATACACACAATTTATACATGAATAAAGGTGGTTTCTCACTTTTCTTTTAATTTCCTTTAATTTATCAGGATACGCCCCTTTACTTATCATTTGCTTAAGTTTCTTTAGTGGAGTTGCTGTTATTCTACAGTAAATGATATTTGGGGAGGGAGGATCCCAAATTTGAATTAATGAGAGTTTATTATTTGGGATTTGTTGTTCATTATACCCACATTTACATCTATTTCTTCTTAATAAATTCCCGCATTCAGGACAAAATTCAACCATTAATCTCTAATCAACTTAGCTGAGGCTATGATCAATCTATTCTAACTCATCCAAACCATCAGTTTTAATATCTGGACGTGGTGGTACTTTATAATAAATTTGTGTAGGATAACCTATAATAATTACACCCCACACATTACCAGAGATACCCGCAATTTCCTCTCGTGCTTTTTTATTCGATGTTAGAAACATATGGGCTGCACCAATCCAACATGTTCCTAATCCCAGAGTTTGAGCACTTAACATGCCATAGGTTAAAGCTATTGTAGAATTCATTCCGTCTCGTGGGTTATCTGAATGTATGATCATAACATGTGGAGCGTTATAAAATATAGTATCAATTCCACGTTCTCGAGCTTTTTTAAGGACTTCACTATACCTTGGAATATTTGATTCGATTATTGCATCCATAATCAATCCAGATAATTCTTTGATTTTATCATCATCTGAGATGATAGTACATTTCAAAGTCCTGATATTAGCACCGGTGGGCGCATATTTCATAGAATCTAAAACTTTTTGCAATATAGCACGAGGAACTTTCTTTTTTTTAAAACCTCTTATTGATCTTTTAGCGCTCATGAATTTTTGAATCGTTCCGTATGAGATAAGCTTACTAGGATCGGTAATTTCCTCGAAATCTAAAAATTCTCCGAGATTTTCATATAAAATTGCATCAGCTTTACATCTTGCTACACAACGACCACATGAATCACAAAGATTATTAGGATCTGAAAATATTATTCTATTTTGTTCTCTATCGCGTCGGAAATATCTTGTACATGCATTATAACAACTCTGGCAATTATCACATTTTTCATAATCAATTCCAATAACGGGCATGATTAATAATCATTTAATTTCAATTGTTATTTAATTTTTTTGATATTTGAAATGGTTTTAAAGTACTTATTTTTCCTGTATTTCAAAGTTTATTTCTTCAAATTTATTATGAATAGTACGATAGATTTTAAATTTTCCATCATTAATAGCGTGATTTATTATCTCATCTATATCCTCTTCATTTAAGAACTTTTCAGAAATGATTTTATCGATTTTAGTATAAATAAGCTCCCTAATCTTGTATTTAAAACGATTTTTCTTCTTGTCATTAATTAATCCAGAGAGTTCAATGTGTTCTTTATGATCCATTATGTTTTGAATAAGATCATCAATACCCTCACCATTTATCGCATCAGTCATAGACACAGGGGGTCTCCATCCACTTTGAAAAGTAGAGTCATCAAGCATCATTTCTATTTGGACAGCAATATCTTCTCCACCTAAATCTTTTTTATTAATATCATAGATATCCCCAATTTCTATTATACCCGCTTTCTGCATTTGTATCGCATCACCATATCCAGGAACTAAAACTACAATAACAGAATAAGCTAAATTATATATATCAAACTCGGCCTGTCCAACTCCAACAGTTTCAATAATAATTAAATCCATTCCGAATGCTTCATATAACAAACTTATATCAAATACAGCTCTTGAAATGCCACCTTTATAGCCTCGAGATGCAAGACTTCGCATAAATACATTTGGATGCAATGAAATATTTGTCATCCGAACTCTATCTCCTAAAAATGCCCCTCCACTAAAAGGAGAGGTAGGATCTACACAAATAATTCCAATTCGCTTTCCTGCTTCTAATAATCTTTTACATATCTCACCTGTTAAAGTACTCTTTCCTACTCCAGGAGAACCAGTGATTCCAATAATATAGGAATCATGTTTTAAGTCCTCAAAATGTTGAAAAATCATATATGCCTTTTCTGGTTCATTCTCAATAATAGTTATTAATTTTGCTAACGCAATTTTGTCTTTTTTCTTAAACCTACTAATTAAAGAATCAAGATCGTATGAACCTTTCAATTAAATACATTCCTCAACAAAAAATAGCTGTGAAATCAAAAATTTAATGAAAAAAATATTACATCTCTTTTTTATTTTTCTTTAACATTTGTTTTTATAAAGTTAACAATGTCAGAGACCATAGAACCAGGACCATAAACATTAGCAACTCCAATTTCTTTTAATTTTGGAAAATCTTTAGCAGGGATTACTCCCCCAACTAGAATCATTATGTTGTTAAGAACACCACGTTCTTTTAATAGTTCAATTACTTTTTGTGTGTAAGCAAAGTGGGCTCCAGAGTGGATACTAAGACCAATTACATCAACATCCTCCTGAATTGCAGATTCAACAATCTGCTCAACATTTTGAAATCCTCCAAAAATGAGTTCCATTCCCGCATCTCGGATTGCACGACTAACAACAATTCCACCACGCCAATGACCGTCGATACCAGGCTTACTCATAAGCACTCTTATTTTTTTTTCAGACATTTTTTATACCCCCAGGATTAAATAGCTAAAGGTGGGTCCCAAATCCCCCAAATTTCCCGATAAATATCGCATATTTCTCCAACAGTAGCACCTTCTTTTGTTGCTTCCATAACGATTGGCATTACATTTTCTTCTTTCTCGCAAACATCTCTTAATTTTTCTAAAATCTTTTCCAATTTTACGTTATCTCTTCTAGCCTTTAATTTCTCTATTCTTTGAACTTCTATATCGATTGCTTCCTTACTGGTTCTAAACACATCAGTGACTGTGTCATAAGATACGGGATATTTATTTACACCAAGCATTATTTCATCCTCATTCTCAATTTTTACTCTCCGCTTATGAAATGCATCCCGCATTTCTTTAAATAAGAATCCTGAGGATAGAGCTTTATCTATACTCCCAACAGTTTGAATTTTATCTATATATTCCCAGACTCTTTCTTCAATTTCGTCCGTTAACCATTCAACAAAGTAAGACCCAGCGAGAGGATCAATTGTATTATGAATTCTAGATTCATCTGATATAACTTGTTGAGTCCTTAGTGCTACTAAAGCAGCCTCTTCAGAGGGTAAACAAATTGCTTCGTCATAAGAGTTAGTATGTAGTGATTGACAACCACCTAAGTTTGCCTCTAAAGCTTGGATTGCGGTTCTCACAATATTCACCTTAGGTAATTGTGCTGTTAAGGAAGATCCAGCTGTTTGTACATGAAATCGAAAGCCAAGATTTTTTGGATCCTTAGCTTCATATTTATCCTTCATTAATTTATACCAAATTCTTCTAGCTGCTCTAAATTTGGCAATTTCTTCAAAGAAATCTTTATGTGCTGCTAAATGAAAAGCTAAACGTCCAACGAAATCGTCTACTTTCCATCCTCTGTCGAGGAGATTATCAATGTGAGAGCAAGCACTTGCAAAGACAAAACCTAATTCTTGTATTGCGTTGATTCCTCCTTCGCGATAGTTATAGCCTGTAAAATTAATGGGATGCCAGTTTGGTACGTTTTTCATAGGCACTGTCCATTCTATAAAATCACATGCCAATCGAAGAATATGATTTGGAGGACAATTTTTATATGGAATATACCCAACTGTCATAGTTAAGATATCATTTTGAGTTGTTCCATTTAGTTGGCTTATATCATATCCGCGTATTTTTGCCATATTATAATACATTGCACATACCGGGGCAGAAGTAAATGGCTCTACAACTAATGCCACACTAATCTTATCTATTGGGATATTTTCTGTCAAAGCGAAAAGACTATCTATACAATACAGAGGTACTCCCGAAGTTCCGACTTCTGGGGCTCCATCTGGATTAGTTGGGTCAATTCCGTTGAAAGTTAAAGCATCTACTGCCGCACTAAATCCAGTTTCGCCATTCTCATAAAGAAATTTCCATCTTTTATTAGTTTCTTCTGGAGTTCCATGACCTGAAAATAATCTCATTGTCCATAGACGTCCTCTATACATTGAAGGATACACTCCACGGGTATAGGGTGGAACGCCAGGAAATCCGATATCACTTATATAATCCTTTTCTTTTAGATCCAAAGGAGTATAGAGGTTTTTAATTGGAATTTCAGAGTCAGTTACAAATTTAACTTCGCGTTCTTTTAAGCTTTCATAGAGTTTTTCCCATTTTTCTTTCTCTTCTCTGACTTTTTCCAAATAATTATTATCAAACAATCTTAAATCACGCTAATTTGTAATTTAATTCTATATAATTAAGTAATAGGTAGCTATATTTATTTTTTTAAAACTGAGAATTAAGAAGTTGAGTAGGAAATTAATCAAAACAAAAATGGAGTATCCTAATTCTTGCAGAACGAATAAGATATAAATTGCTAAGAATAAATATCCAATTGTTTTATAAATTATTTTTTTTGTGTTGATGAGATACCAAATATTCACTTATTTTAATAATTAAAAGATTAAATAGATATTTGCAAAGTAGATTATGCCTAATCTATTATTTTTAAAAACTTAAATATTATCAAATTATTATTTTAAATTGCATGAAAAA
>JBHLNR010000235.1:0-5030 GCA_048941385.1 Promethearchaeota archaeon | reverse complement strand
TGTAAATAGTTATCATCCTCTTGAAATCTCATATACTTCAGGAACTATGGGTAGACCAAAAGGAGTTTTGTATAGAAATTATTATACTCTATCAGGAATTAGTATTGGAAAAGGATGGGAAGAAATTGGATTCAATAACGATGAAATAAAAATGTATTGTCCATTACCCTTGTTTCAAGGATTTGCTCGATATTATGTTATGATTCCTGTAATATATTTCGATGGATCGATAATAATAGCAGAAAAATTTGATGTTTCAACTTTTTGGAATGATATCAATCACTATAAACCTAATTGTTTTTGTTATTATGGTGCACATATAACAGCCTTGGTAAATTATCCACCACAGGAACTAGATCGAAATCACTCAATTGAATATGCTTTTGGCGCCGGTGCCTTAAAAGAGGTATGGGAAACTTTTGAAAGACGATTTGGAACCCAGATTATCGAAATGTGGTCTCTAGTTGAGGGTATTGGACTCACAATTAATACAGAAGGATCTAAAGGAGGAAAAATTGGATCTGTAGGAAAACCAGCTGTAGGATTTGAAGTTAAAATAGTTGATTCAGAAGGGAATGAAATTCCTCCGGGTCGGAATCATATTGGTGAAATTTGCGCAAGACTAAGACTTCCTCTTGACCTTGAATATTATAACCTACAAGATGAAACCCCGAAAAGTAAATCAAAAGAAAGATGGTTTTACACAGGTGATTTTGGTTATTCAGATCACGAAGGTTTCGTTTATTACCTAGGAAGAAAATCGGATATGATAACAAGAGAAAATCATACATTTTTTGCTATAGACATTGAAATTGTAGCAAACTCTCATCCTCTTATAATTGGTAGTGCTGTTTTTGAAGTTATTGATGAAAGCTCTGATAATAAAGAATTAAAAATATGTGCTACAATTCAAACAGGTGCTAAAATTACTCCTAAAGAGTTTTATGATTTTTTAAAGCAAAATCTTGCATATTTTATGGTTCCTCGGTATATTGAATTTAAAAATGAATTACCTAAAAATGCAAATGATTTCATTCAAAAATTCATCCTTGAGAAAGAATGGGAAAGTGGAAAATCACAAAAAAACACTTATGATGCTAAAAAGCCAATTTAATTTCGTACATAATAAAAAGCAGTTAAAATAAAAAAAAAGAAGTGCTTAAGGAATAACCAAACCTTTTACTTTTTAACTCTTTTGATTATAAATAGACTTATAGCCAGAATAAGCCCAATTATGCTCCAGATTATAGCAGTCCAAAGCCAGGCAAGGATATTTCCTGGGAAGAACGGATAAAATATCCATAGGATTACTAAAATTACTGCCCAGATTGTTCCAATTATTTTTTCATTTCTCTCACTCTCTATCATAAAGAAGATCGTACCCATAACTCCACCAATTATACTCCATATTATTGCTAACCACATCCAGAAAAAGATATCACCGGGATAGAAAGGATAAGTTATCCATAAAAACACTAGTATAATTACCCAAACAGTTCCAATTATATTTTTTGTTTTTTCAAAATCTCCCATATTTTGTTTCACCAAATTATTAATATTATTGATTTAAATCTCTTTTTATATAAATTTAATATTTTGACTTTATTCAATTACTCTTTTTTTTTAAATCAAAAAACTGTTCTAACAATTTATGAATCGCTAATAAACTAGGTGAGTCTTCAGGAATATCGATTAATGGTAAACCTTTTGTATCAAATTCAGCAATATTATTATCTTCAGGAACTCTAGCAAGAAGAGGTAAATCTAATTCTCCAAGTCTTTCTATTAAATATTTTACATTTCCTTTGACCTTATTTAAAATAACACCCATTTTTTTATAATTTGTAAATTTCTTAGCACTTTTACTTATAGTCGCAGCAGTGTCTATGCTCCTAATAGAGATATCTGAAACAATCAATAAGATATCAACTGTTTCTATTACCATTCGGTTAATTTGTTCAAGGCCTGCTTCACAATCTATTAGAACAACATCAAAATCCTTAGAAATAGAACCAATTACCTTTCTTAAAAGTGTATTCGAAGGACAAAAACAACCTGGCTCTTCGGGTTGTCCTATGGAGAATAAACTAAAATCTTTACTTTCTGCTATAGCATTATATACTTCAAAGTCAATGTTTTCTGCTGCTTTTTCAAAATCAGTTGCATTTGTCAGAATTTCATCAATTACATTGACCCTTAATTTTTCAAGGCTTTTATTTGGAATTAGATTTACCATATGACTCAAATGAGGATGTGTTGGGTCAGCATCAATTAAAAGCATTTTAAAATTATAATTCGTTGAAATACTTTTAGCTAAGAGAGTAGTGATAGCTGTCTTACCAGATCCACCCTTTCCAACTACTGATATTGTTAAGGGTTTTTCAATCAAAATATCTTCTTTTGATTCATTATTATTTTTCAATTTTTTCTCTCTCTACCAATACTTGCTTAATATCATAACATACTTCTCGGTAAGGACAAATTTCACAGCCCCAATCATAATCACAATCAATTCTTTTTCTCCAATTTTCGATCTTTTCAATCCATCTTTTATTTATTTGTTCTCGAATTTTAGATGTAATTCTAATATAGTCATCAATAATATCAGAATAGGAATTAACAAATATTATTTCCATTGCTTCAATTAATTTCCCAAATTTTTGCTTATATAAAGTCAAAATTGCATTTCCGAGAAATTGAAAAGAAAAATTCTTTTCTATTATAGTTGAACTTATTCTACACCAAAAACGCCTTGGAACTGACCGAATTAAAAATCCTTCAATCCCATTGGAGATGAAATTAAACCGTTTAAACGCATCTAAATCTTTTTCAGTTATATTTGTTCCCCCAATAAGGATAATCATTCCAAAGTCAATGGAAAATTCAGAAATATCCTTGATCTCAGGTCCAATTAAAGTAATTAATTTATCATTTAAGAGTTTTTTAAAAATTGGTTTATTCAGAGCGTATACTAAAGAAAATGATTTTCTATTTATCCCACCTAATTCTAGTTTAGTTTCTTCTTGAAGAATAATTTCTTTATAGTTGCTTAATTTAATATTTATTTTAGAACCTTCTGGAGTCTCAAAATAATTTGATTCAGCTTTATATTTAATTACGTTTATTACCTTTGTATCAAGGTGATCTGTATATTGTCTTAGGTCACTAAAAATTTCTTCAATTTTCACTAAATTTCGTTATTCTCCTTTCCTTAAAAAGTTTAAATGTATGATTAATAATAAGTTATATATCAAGATTCCTTCAAATTTCTGCTAATATTTAAGAATTGCTCCCTCGGCAGCGGAAGAAACGAAACTACGGTATTTCAAAAGTGCTTTGCTATTAATTTCTTTTTCAAAAGGTTTCCAATTTTCTACGCGTTCTTGAATTTCTTCATTTGTAATACCAATGTCAAGGATCCTATTAGTAATATCGATTTTAATTATATCTCCATCTTTAACTATAGCAATTGGTCCCCCAACATATGCTTCTGGACTCACATGACCGATACAAGGTCCTGATGTATATCCTGAAAAGCGTCCATCAGTAATTAATGCAACTTTATCTAATTTAGGTTTTCCTACTAATGTCATAGTTACAGCAAGTAATTCAGGCATACCAGGTCCGCCTTTAGGGCCTTCATACCGAACAATAAGCACAGAATTATTTTGAACTTGATCAGACGTTAATGCATCAAGGACATCTTGTTCTGTATTAAAACATAATGCTGGTCCTTCAAATTTCAACATATCCTTATTTACAATTGCTGATTGCTTAACTACAGCTCCTTCTGGTGCTAAAGTGCCCTTTAATACAACAGTTCCTCCTTCAGGAAAAATGGGATCAGTCAAAGGTCTAATTATGTTTTCATCCAGAACTTCAACTTTTCTTATAATCTTTCCAATTGTTTTTCCAGAAACGGTTAAACATTCTAAATGAAGAAAGTCTTTTAATCTACTCAATACTGCAGGGATCCCTCCTGCAGTATATAAATCTGGAGTACCAAAATCTCCCGATGGAGCAATGTTTGCGATCGTGGGAATTTTTTTATTATATTCATTAAATATTTCCAAATCAAAATCAATTCCCATCTCATTTGCTATTGCGGGAAGATGTAATGCTGAGTTTGTTGATCCTCCAATTGCTAAATCAACTATTACAGCATTTTCTAAGGATTCTTTAGTCATAATCTGTGAGGGGGTTAATTGCTCTTTAAGCAATTCAATTATTCTTTTCCCCGAATTTTTGGCAACCATATATTTCATTTGAGTCATTGCTGGTATTGTACTAGCATTTGGTAAGGTCATCCCAAAGGCTTCCATTAAACATTGAGTAGTATTTGCTGTACCCATGGCCTCACATGCTCCATAAGTTGCACAAGTTATACATCCAATCTTATGAGTAAAATCTTCATAAATCTCTGTTGTAATGCCTTTATAATCTGGCATAAATCTTACGTGATATAAATTCGACCCTCCTGGAACACATATTGTGGGAATATCTAAACGGATTGCTGCCATCAGTATTGCAGGATTAATTTTATCACAACTAGATAAAGTCACCATACCATCTAATCGATGAGCTTCAACCATTAATTCAATTGAATCGACAATCACTTCTCTGTGAGGTAAAATAGAACGCATACCGATGTTTCCCATCGCTATTCCATCACATGCACCAATAGTGCAGAATTCAAAAGGTACACCTCCAGCTTCAAGGATTCCATATTTGACTGCTTCAGCGAGAGTTCTCAAATGTTTATGACCTGGATTGAGTTCATTCCACGTATTCACTACTGCAATAAATGGTTTTTTATCGATATCGCTATCATCTAAGCCTAATGCCTTCAACAACTCTATTTTTCCATATCTAAATGGTGTTTTGTTAATACCATCAAAAAGACTTTTACTTCTAATTTTTAGATTAATATCTTCCTCATTCATTTACAGAACTCTTTTTTATAATTATATAATCAATAAACCTAGGTAAAGATTAAATTATAAAATTAAAAAAAGATTTACAATTTAAGG
>JBHLNR010000234.1:0-5055 GCA_048941385.1 Promethearchaeota archaeon | reverse complement strand
GTAAGTATAATGGGGGGTATTGATAAGATTTTGGGTATTGATCCTAACATTGATGGAATAGTTATAGGAAATAAAGTTGGTTCTTTTTTGACTCAAATCACTTTAATTATTGGAATTTTAGTAGTGACCCAACCAATTTTCGTTAGTAAATGGGAATTGAGAAGAGAAGGACCTATGCTTTTTATTTCGGTATTGATCTTTCTTTTTTTCTCCTTGGATGGAGTTCTTACTCAATTTGAAGCCCTCGTAATGATAATAATATATTTTATTTATCTAAGTTTTGTAATTTGGAGTGAGAAACGTTTACAAAAAATTAAACTAGATTCTAAATATATTGAAAAAGAACGTTTAGATACTGTAAGTTTTGAACCAGTTAAGACTCCTCGTAAAGAATCATCAACCCCTAGAGATATAGGTATTTTTCTTCTTGGGCTTTTAATATTAATAATCGCAGCAGAGACCACATTAATTTCAGCGCATGATTTATCAAGAGAATTCTTGATTCCTGAAAATGTAATTGGAATAATACTTGTTGGATTGGGCACAAGTTTACCGGAACTTGTTGCTGATTTAACTGCGATTAGGAGAGGTTCATTCGGAATCGCAGTAGGGGATATTTTAGGTTCCAATATCTGCGATATCTTATTAGCCACAGGATCAGGTGCAATACTAGTTAATTTTAATGTTCCCATGATAATTCTGGTTTTTGATATACCCGTTCTATTCGTGGCGTTAATTTTAGCTATTTATTTCTTATGGACTGAGAAAAGACTTAAAAGATGGGAAGGAAGTCTATTAATCGCATTTTATAGCGTTTATGCAATTTTAAAAGTAGCCCTGTTCCAAATTTAGATAATTAAATAAGATCGTGAAACGGCTAATATTCTTTGAATTTTCATATCAAATATATGATTACAATGAATATAAGAAGAGATTGTAATAGTTACTGTAAATTATTGTAATGTTTGTTTAAAATATAGTAATCTATTACCCTTAGAATTTGAAGGTTGTGAAATTAGTATTAGTTTAATCTTGATCAGGATAAATTATTATGTATAACATATCAAAATAATTTAAAACAGGTAATACATGAACAACTGGCATTTTTTTTACCTCTTATAATCTGTTTTAAGATTTACTAAATTAGAATATTATAAGGCTATTATTATCCATTTCATTAAATCTTAATTAATTTTATATTTTGGTGTATATACTAATTTCTCTAAGTTAGAATTAAAAGCTATATTTAGGATTTTATTTATTTACGAAAGATTAAAAATTAATACGGATACTAAATTATTTATGAATTTCGTGGGCTACAATGCAAATTAGTTAAAAAAAAGAAAGGACGATCTAAATGAAGGTTCTTTAATAATAAGTAAAAGTGTGAAATTTATGGTTAATGTCGGATTGTTTGGGGGCATTTCTGTTGGAAAAAAATCAATCTTGCGAATATTTGCGGATTACTTAAATAATGGGAAGATTGATAAATTACTGGAAAACTTAAAACCTAGGATCATAAAATCGGATTTTTCTGGGGAATTGAATGCTCGTACTAAAAATCTTACAGACACTTTGGATAAATCTAAAACTGAAACTTTGCATCCCGCTAGGGTCATCTTCCAAGAAGATAGATTAGGAACAGCATATAGTATCTTCGCAGTGGGCGGAGATAAGCAACAACCTATAGTTAGAAGTTCAATCAAAACATTTTCTAGCTATGTGACCGAAGTTATAGCAATTTTTTCTGTGGATAGAGATTTGGAAAGCCAATTTGAATTTTTCAATGATGTTCGATTTTTCCCCACTAAAATACATGTCTGTATTAATAAGATAGACTTACTTACCGATGATAGATATAAAAAAGTTAGAGAGCTAAGGAAAGAAATAACTAATTACTTTAACGAAAGAAAAATCACCGTAGAGAAATTTCATATCACTTGCAGTGAGTCAATAGAAGGTTTCGAAAAATACAATGAAAACGCTGTAATAATGATCCTCTTGGCATTAAAATTTAATTCAAAATTAGAGACTAGATATGCAATAAATCAGGTAAACTTAAATTATTTTAAACCTATCAAATTAAAAAATTTTGATTTAATGTTTAAAACAATTAGTCAACGACTTGAACAAATAACCATCCTTAATCAAGAAACAGTTAAAAATTCAAAAGTATCAGATTTTATCGAAGGCTTATCTTCTAAACTTTTCTATAAGAAAGAAAATATTCCTCTTTTTATTGAGCAGATAGAGATTAAAGTAAATGAATTTATAGGGAAGAACTCGAATGAATTCTTTGCTCGGATTTCTAATTTCAATGATTTTTTTCAGGATTTAAATGAAGTTCTTGAAAATGTCTACCTTTCGTTGAATGTAATTTTAAAATTTAAATCTGAAGAGAAATTTAGAAAAAATCTAAATTTAGAGAAATTTAGAAAAGATCTTTCTGGTATTCTTCAAATTTTAGACATGCTTACTCAAAGTATTAATTATTCTATAGATGCAGTTAAGACAGACATTTTAAAGTCTATTGAAGAGATGAGGAAATGGATTACCGATGAAATAGGACATGAAATATCCAGTATTAACATTGTAGCAACAGAATACCAGAGGATTAGTCTTACCGTAAAAGAAAATCAAGAGATCTTTAATTTAATTTCTTCTATATTTCACAATATTACCTATTTTTGTGAAGAGATGGATCAAGATATAGCTAAACTACTGATAGAATTATTTAAGCCTACGAATGAAGAAATCTTCGAAAGTTTCAGATTTCTTGATGAGTTCATTCAAGATGTAAAGGAGATTCTTGAAATTGTTTACATGACAATAAAAAAATTGAGCATATTGGAGTACCTAAAAATTGATGTTGAAGATGTTAAAATAATTTCCAATACAATAGCAGCCTCACCTCAAAATTTGGAAGCTAGTCTCGACACCATCCAATCTAGTATTTATCAATCGATAAGGACATATATAGAATCAGTCTTATTTAATATAAAGAAACTTTTTCTTCCCCAAAGAAAAGGGGAAGCACCAGAACTAGAAACGAAGAAGAAGGAGAAGGAACCTGGAATCATATCTTCGCAAACTCTAAAAGAAATCGTTAAATCCATCCCAGAAGATATAACTATAACACCAAGAAAGAAACAAGAGATCAAGGATGATGGACCTCAACCCTCTCAAATGCTCAAAAATATCAAAATAATGCGTGGAGGAGACTGGAAAGTTGAAAATAACCAGAGTATTTTTAATTTCAAGGTCAAAGTTTTAAATGCTTCTGATTATGTGATAACCAACGTACAGATTTTTTTAACATCGATCCCTTCAGGATTAATTACGCAAAATGATAGATATAAAATAGACATTCTTAACCCTAATGCTTATGAAAGCCCTTCGTTTAAATTTATTGCCAAGGACAGTTGTGTGGGAGATTTTATAAAGGGTTTCGTAATTTTTAACGATCATTTAGGAAAGCAACAAACAACTCCAATTATCCCATTTGAAATAGAGTATGTGTGTAATTTGCTAGTACCAAAATCAATCAACGAAGAAGCTTTTCGGAAGAACACTTCAGTCATGAAGGAAAATAAACTAACATTTGAATGTATACTACCTCCAGAGGAACTAAAACCTGAAGTATTAGAGATTCTAGAACAGAACAACTTTTTTATCCTTAAATCGGCCCCAGAATCGGAAACTCCAGACGTTAAGAAGATTAATGCTTATGCTGAAGGAAAATATGATAAGCAGGATGTAGCATTGTCAATTATCATGAAAAAAATCGAAGAAAAAACTAATCAATTAATCATCAAAGCCATGAGTACTCGAGAAGAAAAAATTATCGACCTGCTGAAAGATATAAGTATAAAATGCGATTCTTTAAAGATTAGCTCAGACAACTTGTCAGTAATCGAAATTACATGTGAAAACTGCGAAAATGTAATTATCTTGACCGACTACATGAAATTGAAAGAATTTATAATTTGCGAAGCGTGTGGAGAAGAAATCAAAATAAAATAGGTACTAAAGAAGGGAAATCCCTGCCATCATAAATAAAAATAATGATTCAGATGTTCCATATTTTTTTATGGTTCTGGGATAATTACCCATAACTCTGTAACGACCTAATCAACCTATATGATATTTTTCAAATAGTTCTTTTAATTTAAAAGGATGACCATCAGATTGGCGAAAGATAATATACTCCCAAGATATGTTTGTATTGTTATACCAATCAAAATGATTTTCGGTAATAAACAAGCATTCTCTTTCCCAAAATTGGGGATCCATTACATTGAAGGGAGTTATTTTCAAGCCCAAATTATATATATTATTTCCAAGCTTGGCGATTTCTAAGGCAGTTATCCTATTGCCAAGTCTTAACTTAGCTCGAACCACTTCTTCCGCTGTTTTCATATGTTCCGGTTTATATAGAAGTTTGTCCGCGGGTTTCTCAATTTTAGGTCTCTCCCAATTATTTAAAACTTTAAAAATTTCTTTTGTAAAATCTTGTTCCATACGATATTGAATTCTTTGCAACTCAAGTTAATTATATTATTATCACATTAAAAATCTATCTAGCAAACCTTCTGTATTATTATAGAATTTGTAATTCATAAAATTAAGAGGTCTTACATATAAAGACAATATTGGTTTTAAATAAAATACTTGAAAAATCTGGTAAAAAAATTCAATAAGGGTTATAAAAAAAATAATACCCTATAACTTTCTCTTAGTTTATTGTTGAAAATAATTTATTTTTATATGCTTCGAAGACTATAAAATTAGCTTCTTGATCTGAAATTTTCAATTCTTGTACAAGAGTTTGAGTAATTTCTGCAGGATAAAATCCCTCAGATCTTGAAATGAAATCTTTTAAAATTGTTACAAAGGATTCAGGTGCATCGTATTTATTTAATTGTTTAACATTGATAGTACATTTCTTATTTAGATTCATATCTAGTCCTGTTTCAATAATTCCCTCAAAATCACCGAAAATTTGGATTTCACCATCGAAGTTTTTTAAATCATTAACATGCTTGATTTCATAAT
>JBHLNR010000233.1:0-5068 GCA_048941385.1 Promethearchaeota archaeon | reverse complement strand
TATTAACTGCAAGTTCTGGACAAATTCGAATTTGGAATGTAGAAAGTGGGGAGCTAATAAAAGAAGTTCTTATTGAGGGTCCTAAAGGATATGAGTTTCATTTTAAAAACCAGTTATTCGATATTAAGAATGGAAATGGATATATAGTAGATCGGTACAATCGTCAGATGATATGGTACCTTGGTTATGATAGAAATGGCTTTTTAGAGGATGGACAATATAGATTTACAATAAACTATTGGAATGATGAGACACGGCACAAAACACGCATCTTAAAAACTAACAATAAATTATTAGAGAGTTATCTGACTCTTAAAAATAAGATAGAATATTCCTTTGAAGAGAAACCGAAATATATGGGAGATCCAAGGATTTATGTTAATATAAAATGGAGAACATTAGATAAGCGCAAAGGGGTCAATGCATTTTATGCTCCTTATGTCTCTAAAGGAAGAAGTGATTTCATCAATTTCCATGACTTAACTCATGTTGATAATATATATCTCACTTCCATTCTAATACCCTCTTACGGATTGAATAAAAGTTCAACTCTAATAAATACTCGATGGAGCCCTTTAGAACCTGATACAAAATATTCATGGTTAGCAGAAATTTGTGATTCTAATTTATATAAAGATATTAACATGACAATTCATCAACCGGTTCAACACTTTAAAACTAGTTGAAAAATAAGGATTATACATGATTAAGAAAGAAATAGTTTTGTTTATATAAGAAAGAAAAAAAATTTTAAATACTATGAAGTAGTAAGCTGTTTCTCTTGATCTTCGAATGCTTTTTCTCTCAACTTCCTCCTAAATATTTTACCAACTGCTGTCCTAGGTAATACATTTATGAATTCTACTTGACGGGGATATTTATATCCTGCTAAATTTTCCTTTGCCCATTCAATAATTTCTCGTTCAGTTATTTTATCTTTATAATCCGATTCTAAAACCACATATGCCTTTATTGTTTCACCTATATTTGGATCAGGGGCACCGACTACACCCGCTTCTACAATTGCAGGGTGTTCTACGAGTACTTCTTCAACTTCTCTTGCCATTATCTTATAGCCTTTATATTTTACCATATCTTTTGTGCGTCCTTCAATGTAAAAGTACCCATCTTCATCCATTCTCGCTAAATCACCTGTTCTTAGCCATCCATTCACAATATCTTCTTTAGTGGCTTCTGGATTTTTCCAATATCCTTTCATTACTTGGGGACCTTTTATTAGAAGCTCCCCTATTTCTCCAGTTTTAAGTTCTTCTAATGTTTCAGGATTTACAATAATTACATCTGTTTCGATATTAGGAATTCCAATACTATTAGGTTTAATTTCAGGCATCCAACTTGCAGCAGAAGTCGCAAATGCACATGATTCAGTAAGTCCATAACCTTGACCAACTTTAAATCCGACAACCTCCTCCCACTTTTTATTGTATTCAGGTGCTAGTGCAGCTGAACCAGATCCTGCTGTTTCAAGACTAGAAAAGTCTGTTTCCGTAAATTCAGGAGAATTAATTAGCATTTGATACATAACTGGAACTCCAACAAATAATTTAAGTTTATAATATTCAATCGCCTTTAACACCTCAGAAGGATTGAAAGGGAACATTACTAACATAGCAGCCCAATAAAGAGCAATTATTAATATACCAAAGCCCATAGCATGACATAAGGGTAATATAGATAAATTCACTCCATTACCAACATTTTCTTCATATGTATCGCCTGATGAGTAAGCCAAGTTTATACCACTATGAAGCAAGCTATCATGTGTCCAAATTACTCCTTTTGGTAGACCTGTAGTACCTCCTGTAAACATTAATGCTACAATGTCATTTACGGGATCTATATCTACATCAGGAGGATTTGGACTCACATCAGTTATTAGCTCAGTGTAAGTAATTGCTTCAGGTTTTTCCTCTTCAGTACCGATTAGAATTAGATTATCAAAATTAACTTGTTTTCGAACCCTTTTAACTGTTCTAAAGTTATTTTTATGAACAAAAAACGCTTTCACATTTCCAGCTTCTCGAACAATATGAGCAACATCTGATTCCTTTAACAAAGGGTTTACAGGAATTGCTATTGCTCCCGTTTCCATTATACCAATGGCACAGAAAATAAATTCGGCGCAATTTTCTGACATAATTGCTACAGAATCTCCCTTTTTAATCCCTAATTTTGATAGAGCATTTCCCACTTTATCTGAATAATAAATTAGTTCACGATATGTGTATTTTTTATCAGTTGGTTTATGATATATGCATACATTGTTTGGGTACTGTCTCGCAATCCATTTTATAAACTCATGGATGGGAATTGGATCAAACGTAATTGATTTTGGCACATCAGGCTCTCGGAATCTTAGCCAAGGTCTATCAGGATTCACATGTGGTGCCTCGTTCTCAAAATCTAGATTAACTTTCCATTCTGAATAATCTTTCATCGAATTTACCTCAAAAAAGTTGATTTAAAATTAAAATGTCCGAGCTTATAAATCTTATCTAAAAAGAAAAAAATACAGAAAAAAAAGTTTTTAACTTATTTGAAAGAAGGATTATGAAAAGACAAAGTCAATATTAAAAAATTTATGAAATAATAATCAAAAATTTAAAAAAAAGTAAAATTACAAAGGAGTTAGAGGTTTTTCCTTCTTTTCTTCTTCCATTTCTTTTAATTTTCTTCGAAATGGTTTACCAATAGTAGTTCGAGGCAAAGTTCTTATAAACTCCACTTTTCGAGGATATTTGTATGCTGCTAAATTTTCTTTAGACCATTCGATGATGTCTCTTTCTGAAATCTTTCCATCTTGGTATTCCTTTTTAAGTACTACAAAAGCTTTAATAGTTTCTCCTATATTAGGATCTGGTACACCAACGACTCCTACTTCCAAAATAGCAGGATTTTCCATCAATTTCATTTCAACATCTTTAGGCATAACCTTATAGCTTTTATATTTAATCATGTCCTTAGTGCGTCCTGCGATATAAAAATATCCATCTTCATCCATTTTTGCTAGATCTCCCGTTCTAAGCCACCCATCAACAATATCCCTTTTAGTTTCCTCTGGTTTTTTCCAATATCCTTTCATTACTTGAGGTCCCTTAATTAACATCTCTCCTACTTCTCCTGGTTCAAGTTCTCCTAAGGTTTCAGGATCCACTATTTTCACATCTGTATCAATATTTGGGACACCAATACTCTCGGGTTTAATTTCTGGCATCCAATCTGCGGCACTATGTGTGAATGCAGTTCCTTCTGTAAGACCAAATCCCTGACTAACGTCAATCCCTACAACTTCTTTAAATTTCTTAGAGATTTCAGGTGCTAGAGCCGCTGATCCACAGGCAGCAGCCTCAAGACTGGAGAGATCTCGTTCTGTAAAATCTGGGGAATTTACAAGCATCTGGTACATAACAGGTACACCTGCAAATAATTGAACTTTATAACGTTCTATTGTCTCTAATACTTCGGAAGGATTAAAAGAGAACATAACAATCAATGCCCCTGCATATAATGTATAAATTAATGCCTCATGCCCAAATACATGACAAAGTGGTAAAATTCCTAAACCAGCTGTTTTACCGAAAAGCTCATTTATCTCATCAAGTGGTTTATTCGTATTATAAAGAGCTATCAGTACATCCACAACCAAATTGTGATGAGTTAACATTACCCCTTTTGGTAGACCTGTTGTACCTCCAGTAAACATTAAAGCAGCAACATCATTCATAGGATCTAATTCTATTTCAGGTCGTTTAGCAGCTTTTCCCTCTATAAATTCTTCAAGAGTAATAGCATCATCTTTAGCTTCTTCAGCACCAAATAAAATAACATGCTTCACCTCAACTTGTTTCCTCGTTTTCTTGATTGTTCTGTAGTTAACCTTATGGGTGAAAATAACATTGATATTTCCAGTTTCTCGTACAATATGGGTTACATCTGATTCTGCTAGAAGAGAATTAATAGGAACTACTGTAGCCCCAGTTTCTAGAATTCCTAACCATGTGAAGACAAATTCAGGACAATTAATAGACATTATCCCTACAAAATCTCCCTTCCCAATTCCTAAATCTGTTAAAGCATTTGCGATCTTATCAGCATTATAAATGAGTTCTCTGTACATATATTTTTTATCAGTTTTTTTGTCTAAAATACATAAATTATTAGGAAATTTGTTAGCTGAAACTCTTATAAATTCATGCACAGGTATTGGATCTATTTTAATTGATTTTGGGACTGTTGGTGGACGAAACTTTAACCAAGGTCTATTAGGATTCACAAATGGTGATTCATTCTCATAATCAAACACTGGTTCCCAATCTGAATAATCTTTCATAATTTTCACTTGGATTTGTTTTAAATTTATAATTTGAAAATAACCCACTTTTGCATATAAATTTAATTTGTAATTAAAAGAGAAAAAAGATGTAAAATGTAAAATAAATTCAAAAAATAAAATTTTATGCTACTTGAAAGAAAGACTCTTCAAATTCAGGTCTACCTTTATACTTTGCCATCAATAATCCTGCACCTGCTCTGTTTGTGTTTTCCAACATTCCACCAGGGAGTTCGATTCCAATTTGACTAAAAGCATGTCTCACATCTTCCATCGAGGGAGGACATCCTTTAATTGAAATCACTTCTTTAATATCAGGATGATCTTTGTTTTTATTAACCTGACATTGACCAATGAGTATAGTTTTATTCATCCCTAGAGTTGGTTCCTGAAGTTTTCCATTTAGAAATTCAACATTATCAAATGGTTTTCCTTTTCTTGACTGCCATGCATTTTTAATGATTAATAATAACATTCCATTAATTCCAGAGCAATAGGTGCACAAAGTACTGTCATACTTTCGATATTTTAATCCTTGTACTCCAATTCTCTGGAATGGGAGTGGAAGGTCACCTGCATCGTTATATATGAAATCCCATTCATGATGAGAGGCTAAATCCTCTATTTTTTCACCTTTAACTTCAATATCAGAGAGATCCATAGGTCTGTTTCTATCTTTCGCTGCTTGTACTAAATGGGGCACATCAGAAGGTTCAA
>JBHLNR010000232.1:0-5089 GCA_048941385.1 Promethearchaeota archaeon | reverse complement strand
TATTCTTTCTCATTGATTTCAATCTTTACATTACAATCTTCAATATTTTAATTCCGATTGGTACCTTATTATGGATTGGCATCTATTTTTTGGAATTTTTTAAATTTGACCTTGGTTTATGGAATTGGTCTACAATAAGACATTCCTCAGCTATAATATGTATTTCTATGTTATCTCCTGGTTTGAATTTATATATAATCAAATATATTCGGAATAACTCTAATCAGAATCGAAAGCGTAAGATATTTAAGAATTATCATGTTCATGAGGGATTTGTGGGAATAATTTTTGTTATAATAGCACTTATCTTATGGTTATTTCGTCTTTTAATGATTCAATATGAAGCATTACGGAGGCAACTAAGAATCTTTTTAGCAATAGAAATGATACTGCTATTTTTATTTTTATTCAGTGGAAATTTTCTAGCTTTAAGGGATAGAAGAGATGTAATTAGGTTGAAATTCATCGAAAAGAGACGCAATAATCAACCCACATATAAAATTTCACCTGTATTCAATCAAATTTCTCAAGATTCTTTGCATTTTTTTAAGTTTTTTAGAGTGAAACTGTATCCTTTTGGAATTTTATTAAACTCCTTTGCGTTAAACATGTTTATTCATGGTACTGATCTTTTGCCTTATGAGATCTTTAATTTACACCATGAGATTATTGTATTGATAGGGATTTTACTTTGTTTTATTGCAGGTGGGATGATTGGACTTGATTGGTATCGTTTATTTTCCAGACTTTATCCAGAATTATATCAAGATTTAGAACAAATTTTGGATGATCTGAGAACACCAGAAACAGTTAAGAACTGAAATTTTTAGATGTTTACTCATAAAATATTTATCTTTAAAAATCTTCTTTTAAATAGATTCCTATGGCAAAAAAGAAGAAGGAAGTTCCACAAACGGGAATAAATGTTTCAAAAGAAGAAGACTTCTCTGCGTGGTATACTGAGATTCTAAACAAGGCTGAACTCGCCGATATTAGGTATAATATCAAAGGGTTCGTTGTATATCGTGAATGGGCAACACTTACCATCCGAAAGATGTATCAAAAAACAGAGGCCTTATTAGACAGAAAAGGACATCTCCCCTTAACTATGCCTTCTCTAATTCCTGAATCAAATTTCTTAATAGAAGCAGAACATGTTGAAGGTTTTGCCCCTGAAGTATTTTGGGTAACAGAAGCAGGGAGTTCAGGTAAATTATCAGAGCGTTTAGCGCTGAGACCAACTAGTGAAACTGCATTATATCAGATGTATGCTTTATGGATAAGAAGCTACAAGGATCTACCTTTCAAACGATATCTTTCATGTCAAGTTTGGAGGTATGAAGGGAAAATGACAAGACCGTTTTTCAGAGGAAGAGAATTTCACTGGATTGAATCACATAATGTTTTCGCCACGATGGAAGAAGCCATGGAACAAGTCAAAGAGGATATGGAAAGTACATATCAAATTCTTCAGGACGAGTGTTGTATCCCTATTATCTTTTTTCAAAGACCGGAATGGGATAAATTCGCAGGCGCCATTCATACTTATGCTGCTGATGCATTGATGGGATCTGGTAAAGTGTTACAATTACCTTCAACACACCTGTTAGGGCAGAAATTCTCAAAGGCTTTTAACGTCAAATTTATTGATGCTGATGGTGAAGAGAAATATGGTTATCAGACTTGTTATGGACCTGCTCAAAGTAGGAATTACGGAGCTATGGTTGCATACCTTGGGGATGATAAGGGTTTGGTTCTACCTTTTGATCTTGCACCACTCCAAATAGTTGTAATACCTATAATTTTCAAAGGTAAAGAGGACATCATATTAAAGAAAGCTAAAGAAATAGCAGATCTGCTTAAAGAGAAATATATTGTCAAATTAGATGATTCTGATGAATCTATTGGGAATAAATTTTACCACTGGGAATTAAAGGGAGTGCCTATTCGAATTGAAGTGGGACCTCAAGATATAGAAAAAAATCAAATAATTGCTGTAAAACGGCATAATGGAGAAAAAATTACTATTAATGATAATGATTTGACTTCTACAATCGAAGATATTGCTAAGAATTACACAAATGAGATTAAAGAGAAATCTTTAATCGATTTTGAATCACAGGTTGAGTGTGTATATGAGAAAGACGCAGCAGCTGAAGCAATCAATAATGGAAAAATTGTGTGCTGTGGGTTCTGTTCAATCGATATGGATGGTTATCGATGTGCTGAAATAGTTGAAAAAGAAATTGGTGGAGAAGTTCGTGGAAAAAGAGTTGATGAAGAAAAAAATGAATTTGCTACCTGTTTAATCTGTGGAAAACCTGCGGGATGCACAATTTATATTGCTAAAAGTTACTAAATGTAATTTTGCTAATTTTTCTATTCGCACTAATTTTTTCTTGTAGGAAATAAAAAAAAAGATAAAATAGAGATACTCAATGTGAATAATTGAGTGGTGTATTTGAACGGTGCTCTTCTTCGTTGATAAATTTTTTTTCTAGGTTCATATGTCCACATTCTAAACATTTAGCTGTTATGGGAGGAAAATAGTTTACTAACTTTGGTTTTCTCATTGAAGAGCAATTCGGGCATAGATAATACATGATATAGTAAATATATTTTTTAGATGTTTTCTAAATTTTTATTTTTAAGGGACCATTAAAACTCCTACAATTTAGTCAATTCTAAAATTGATTTAAATCACTTCTGAGTCTAATCCCAAACTTTAAGAAAACTAAATCGTTTAAGTTTCTCAAATTCTCAATCTGTTGATTATAATGCAAGAATTTATGCAATCTTTAATTAATAAATTCGAAAATATATATTTTATAGAAGGAGAACGGGAGGGAAATTATCCATATTCTCACTCTTTACTTGTCGGAGACTATTTAATAGATACAGGAATTTCAGGAAGACGTTTAAGAAAAGTCAAAAGACAATTTCAAATCAATGCTATAGTTTTAAGTCATTGGCATGAGGATCATATATCTGGGAATAATCTTTTTCATGATTTAAACTTCTTATGTCATGAAGAGGATAGAATTCCAATTGAAGATATTGAACAGATATTACCTTATTATAGAGTTGATGGTACAAATGCTGGAGAGGAATTTAGGACTTTGTTCGATTTATTTGGCATGAAGAATACAAAGATATCGCGTTTCATCAGAGATAATGAAATCATTAACATATCTGATTATTTAAAGTTAAAAGTAATTCACACTCCAGGTCATACAGCAGGACATTGTGCATTTATTGAATTAAATTCAAAGATTGCATTTTTTGGAGATATTGATTTAACAAGATTTCCATACTATGCTACAATTGATTCTGATTTAATGGCTTATGAAAATTCAATCGAAAAACTTAAAAGTTTAGATCTTGAGATTGCAGTGCTAGGTCATAGAGATCCAGTTTTTGGAGGTAATAATATTCGCGCCGAATTAGAAAATTTTAGAATGATTATTACTAAAAGAGATGAAAGGATATTATCCAATTTGTCTGAACGGAATCCAATTCGACCAGTAGATCTAAAAGGTAGAAATCTAATCTACAAAAGGTATTCATTTGCAAATTTTGAAGTTATTTCAGAATTAGTCATGATAGAGAAACATTTCGACAAATTTCTTAGAAATAAATTAATTACTATAAAAGATAATGGATATATTTTAACCTAATTATATCGATTTTAATTTTAGATTATTCACAAAATTAATACAAAATCATAGGATTCTGGAAGATAATAGAATGTTCACTTGCTGAAGAAAAGAGAGAAAAATCTTATAAAGCGTTAAAGGAAGCAATAAAATTGGAGAATGGTTAAAATTTTAGATAATTTTCAATCTCTGCAATAATCCTGTAATTAAAATAGGTAGGGCGATTGTTGCATCACACCAAACACTAATGTGTTTCGATTCTGAAGTGTATTTTCCCCAGGATTTTGCTTCCGAAAATGTACTCCCAGAAAGTCCTCCATCATATTCCATAGCAGTATGTATCCTGACTGAATAATTATAACCCATCCTTTCAATCTTATCTAGTTCATCTAACATTGGAAAAATCTGTTGAGCCCAATTTCGTGGAACACCACCCCCAATTATAAAAGAACCATAATCTTTTGAATTTCTTACAATATCAGCAAATTTCTTAATATCTTCTAAAATATCGAACTGAAAATCATATCCTTCATAAAATGCATATTTTAAAAGTTTTAATGCTAATTCTGAATCTGAAAAGGCAGGAATATATATTGGGATGTTTTTTTTTGCTGCCATTGATAGAATACATCTATTTTCTATTTTACTTCCTATTTCTTTTAGGAATTCAGATGGAGTTGTCTGGATATTTTTTGTTTGGTACATTGATTGAATTATCTCAAATAACTTCTTATCTGCCATTGAATAATTTTCTTCAGGAAGGAAAACATCATAAATTCTATTGATTCTATGTTTGAACAATTCATCATCGTCAACATGTGCACTCCCTAGATAATGCCCAACATTGCAGGTGGCATCGATTAAATCGTGAGTGATATTTGCACCTGTACTTATTAGAACATCAATTAATTCGTATTCTATAAGTGTAGTTATTATATCTCCCATCCCTGATGGAACTAAAGCTCCCGAAATTGCTAAAACTGTAAGAATGTTCGTATCACTTACCATTTTTTCTAAGATATCAAGAGCAATACCAAGATTTCTACCTTGAAAACCACAATGCTTTAGAGACGTTAGGATCTCATTCCCAGTTTTTACTTCTGTAAGCTTAAAAGGTTGTACTTTTCTAACTAAATAATCTTCTTTATGATGGGTATTCATAAATAAGATTTAATGCTTTAATCATTTTAAATTGTTCCATTTTAATTTTTCTAAAAAATCTTGAATGAATGTTAGCTTAAATATACATCAGCTTTAATTAATGTATTTTAGGAATAACCTGTAAAATTACCTTTTACTGTAATGACTTACTCTTAATGAGAATTCCTATTTATGAATATCTAAGAGTAAAATAATATAAGATTGTAATATGAAGATATATAGCAACTTAGGTTTTATAAGTACCAATATATCATTAATAATTAAAATAATTT
>JBHLNR010000047.1:0-21991 GCA_048941385.1 Promethearchaeota archaeon | reverse complement strand
TTAGGTTCAGTTTTTACATCAAGATGGGCAGCCAATATTAATATAATCGAAGCAACAAGAACAAGATAATTTTTTTTTATTATTATATATTAAATAAAATCAATCTTAATGACTTGGAATAATTGAATCCATAAATAATAATTTTATAATTAATCTTTTTTAAGTCAATAATATTTTAAATAAGCTTAATTATTATATGATCTAATTCATCAATGATGTAGATCAAGGAAAATTTTCTCCAAAGTAAACAAGATGTTTTTCTCTTATATCATGGAATGATGTGTGTGGATGTGTGGAAAACAAACCTTTCTTTTCATTCAAAACTCACATTTTTCTATTATTAAAATAACTTTCGATTCAATTAATATTAGGAAAACGCAATAGTGTTTTGTATCAAATAGATTATTCGCAATAACTGTTTTTTATAAAATTATAGTACAAAAATGTTTCTTTTTGTGCAAAACCAAAATATATTTGTGCAAGATTAACGTGTTATTGCAACAAAAAAAGTGAAAAAACACCTAATTTTTTAGTAGTTATTAATTTATTGAATATTGAAACAAAGTACTTATCATTTATCAAAAATTAAGATAACATTTTCAAAAAGTAGATTCCAAAAATGGCTACAGAATATGCTATTCTGGCAAAATTAGGCGGCTTCATTGGAAGCAATCCTGAAATAATAAGCTCCACTCCTTCTTTAAAGTCAATTGGGACTGAAAACGAGCTTCTTAGCAAATGTTTCCCTATCGGGTCTAAAGTCGGGCAATTCATCGAAGATAAGCTAAATAAATATTTAGTATTATCATATATTTTTAAAGTTAAAAGGGCGCATGATAGGGATGATTTATTCTCTTTATCAATTCTTTTACATAAACGTGATAGAGTCGAAATATACAAACACGTTCTGAAAGAACTTGTAGACATTTTAGAAGCAAAGGGATTACTAAATGAATCAATTTTAACAAAATTTCATAAACTCATTTATGAGGGAATGAATCAAGAAAAGGACGTCTTAATTGAAAGAAATCTCATAGAATTATCGAGAATATTTAAAGATATTAAAGAAAAGGTATTAAAACAAAAACCACAGTTAAAAGGAAGTTTTTTTTAATGGTAGAAGATATTATAGTTGAAAATTTAAGAGTATTAGGTTATTTTCTTAGTGCTACACTAATTCCATTAGCAACATTAATCTTAGGAAGAAGGATTATTAAAGAAAAAAGGACAGCCGGGCAATACAATAACGTACGTTTAATTATTTTTGGAATATTTTTGAGTTTCGCGATGATGAGTGTTTTTGAATACCTGGTGGAGTTGTCATTGTTCCCCGAGGAAATATTTGGGTACAGTATAACGTATATAAACTTATATTCAATATTAATTGGTATTATGGTATCTTTAGGGCTAAGTTTAGTTTTTTATATTAATCGATGGGAGGCTTTTTATTTCTTTTCACTATTTATCTTCGGGGGAATGGTAATTTTTCACTATTTAACTGGATTTAGTGGTTGGCTTGAACTGTATATACAAATATCAGCTGTTTTTTGCCTTTCATTTATATATTTTACAAGTTTTCGAGTGAAAGATAATGGAGCACTTGGTTTAGCCGTCTTTTTTACATTAGCGTTTAGTACATTGGTAATCGAGGTTTCTATTGTCAATCAAATAATAATATTTGCTTATAATATTTTTATTTTGTTTTTCTCACTGGGATTATTCAGACCATTTAAAGAGGAGGTTATTCAATAAAATGCCTCAGTTTCTCTATATGATAATAGAAGGGCTTTACTTTATATTTGGACTATTATCAATAAACATTACCTTAAATACTTGGAAAGATAATAAAAACCGCATTTTGATTGCCATTTCAATCTACATGATTGCTGTATTAACTAAATCAATAATTGATATGTTGTTTTATCTTCTTGATCTTAAATTAGATCTTGAAATTATTGGATATGTTACAATTGGTCAGATTATCGGAAATGTATTATTTATAATTCAACTGGAATTTATGTTTTTTTTAAAAAAGTTAACTAAATTATATACACTTCCCTTTATCATTGCTTTCTATCTTATTACTGGGAGAATATTAGTAGATTCGCCTATACCTTTTATCATATATGCTATGCTGGTTGGTTATGGTTCTGCCTATTTATTAATTAAGGATGGAAAAAGAAAACTGAATGGATTAGCAATTGGAATGGGTTTATTCTTCTTACTTTGGGCTTTAGGCCAAACAGTTCCTGTTGAAGCATTTTTCATTTTCTGCAGATTATTCGCAATGATGTTCCTCTTCTTAGGTACAAAAGGTTTCTATGAAAAATATGTTTTTCCAGATCAAGAGGAAGAAAAGAAAATTATGGGCACTTGGATAACAAAATTTGTTGTAAAAGGTTAGAATTATATAATTTTATCTTATATTAAAAGTCAGATTCTCATTTTTTATTGAACTTTCATTAGATTATGAAGGACAAACTCAATCTTAATTCTGGAATGAAATATTATTTACTTTTAAGAATAAGTCTTTTTTGTAGCAATGGAACAAAAATAAGTTAAAAAGACCAACTTTTTATTCAAAAATCTATATAATTAGGTAAGGATAAAAACAATATTTCACACTACTCTACTAGTTGGCAAAAATGGGAATTAAAAATATTCTAAAAAGAGTTTTTACAAAAGAAAAGAAGGTTGTTATTTGTGGATTAGATAGTGCTGGTAAGAGTACAATGGTTAGTTTTCTTCAAAATGGGACCTTCATAGAACATACTCCAACAATGGGCAAAGAAATGACTCAATTGCAAGTACAAGGGATAAGAATAAACTTAATTGATATGGGCGGTCAAAAAGATTTTCGGGATTTATGGCTTGGAGAAGCTTCACAAGCGGAGTGCGTTTTATTTATGATTGATGCTCATGCTAAGGATAGATTTGGTGAAGCAAAAAACGAACTATGGAAATTATCAGATATCTTTAAAAAGAAACCATTGATTGTTTTAGCCAATAAATACGATTTGCAACCGGTGGCGAGTATAAGTGATATAATCAAAGCATTGGATTTGAAAAAATTACCTTCTTTTGAAGTTATGCCTATTTCCTGTAAAACGGGATACGGTATTGTCAAAGCATTTATGAAAATTTATTATAAATTAACAGGAAACCAACTATCTAGAAAAATCAGTACAAAGGCAGTTACTATTTTCGATCAAGGAGGTGTACCGCTTACATCATCAACAGACGAAGATATATTACAAGGAGGACTTTTTTCAGCAATTAATAGTTTTGTAAAGCAATCGTTCCATTCAGATTTAGATCAGCTAAAATTTGGCGATAACTTAATTATCTTTAAGCGATCTAGAAATTTATTAGGTTCTATTGTAATTAATAACGGAGATAATGTGAATGTTAAATATGCTGAAGATGGTTTGGAGGAATTATTATCACACCTAGAACATATGTGCCCTGAACTTGATAAAAATCAAACAGACTCAGATAAGATTGAATTCTTGGTAAAACAATATGCTTCAAATCTTTTGTAATAAGAAATTCCTTCTCTTTTTCTTAAATAATTTCTTTTTAGAGGAAATTTTACAAGTTTGGGAAAAAAAAAGCTTTTAAACTAAGAAAAAATTGAAATCAAAAATATTAAATAATATTTCAATCATTTTAGAAATATCAAAGCTAAATTAGGGATATTCTATGATTCTGATTCTGTTTACGATATTATTATGGATAATTATAATTGATAATTTACTTCTTGGTATTTTTTTACTCATTAAAGCTTATCAGGCCAAGTTCAACAACCTGTATTCGATAGGCTTTGCTTTTGTTCTATTTTTTGTTGCCTTATTTACTAATTTTATATTAGGGTTTGGTTATTTTTTTCAAGAAATTTTTACAGCTACAGGTTATTACTTAATAGCTATTTTTACATATCTTACTTTCAATAAAGAAAAGCAAGATTATCGTGCTAAACTAATCTTATATTTAGCATTAATTTTAATCGTTATAAGATTAAGTCTTTCATTAACGATTGAAATTGATATAAATCCATTTACAAGATATTTTGAACGTATTATAATAAACTGTTATATGTTCTTAATATTCTTTTGGTTAGGATGGTCTTCATTTAGTACATTAAAAAGATTATATAATCGCGAAATAGCTCCTTGGATAAAAACTAGATACAAAACCATTTCTATTGTTTCTTTTTTATGGCCATTTCATGTGATAATGGCATTTTTCGTGCCATGGGACACTGAATTTGGTGATCCTGCTGATTTACTAAGTTTTATTCAATTTACTATAACTGTAATTCTTAGTTTGACTTTTATAATAGGGATGATAATCGCCTGGATTATTCCTGAAAGGTTAAAGGATTATATAAATCGAAAATATGGATATAAACCATTGGAAGACAGTGGATTATCCGAGGAGAAATTGATGAAATTGATAAGAGATCAGTTAGAGAGGGCTGATAATCATGGAAATGATTAAATACCTCAGTATTTTGTTGTCTAATGAAGTAAATCTATCTACTTCTGCTTCTGGTGGGCTAATAAGATTGGCAATTAAAGATGAAACTGGTCCTTTCAAACCATTAAAGCAGTTAGATCTTAAAGATTATATAGATGTCTGCGAAAATGCGTTAAAGGAAAGATTAAAAAAATTAAATGTCAAAAGAGTGGATCAAATTATAGAAAGGTTGGTGAGTGAATTAACTAAAAACCAGTCATTAATAACTATGGAAAAGGTCTAATTAAATAAACCCCTACACCTTTTTCATTAAATTTATACAATTTTATGGCTTAAATTAATAATTCTTCTCCAGGATTTTGTGTTTGATTCCCATACAAAAACCTCTAATTCCTGTGGGATTTTTCCTTGTATAAAGGTTTCAAATTGTTTAAATAGATCAAGGTTTTTTAGAGCTTTTTTCATATCTTTTTTATTAAGATTTCTCACCACTTATCATCATATTAATTTGTTTCTTAATATTGTTATTATTGTTTCTTTTTGATCTCGACTAAGTTCCTTTCTTTTTATTCTTCTTTTGAAATACTTTTCAACAAATTCATCATCCCAAATTGCCAAAGTCAAAAGCTTATAATTATTAAATTGTAAATTATCTAAATTTTCTGCTTTTTTGTTCATTAATTCATGTAAATAATTTAACCATCTTTGATTTCATTCTTTTTTATTAGCTAGACTTAATATTTCATCGGAACAATCCATAACTTATCTCCTCCTATAAGATGAGGTTTTTATTTTTTTATGATTCTTTAAAATAATTTTATTATGATTAGATTTATCAATTCCCTCAGAATACCTTTCAGATAGTCATTTTGCATTTAAATCAAACATAACGACACACTTTTCATTATAAATCAAAATAGATCATCTTCTGTATCACTTATTAACGGTATCGTTTCACTTCTTCATGTATCTTCTTTCTAAGTTCATTGCTCATCTCTTCTAAATTATGTAAGGTTTCTAACCATCCAGAATAAATATTTGATTGCGGTTCTCGACTTATAAGAAACTGGATCATCTTTTTTAAGTGATTATACTCAAACATTTTATTTACTCAATATTTTTTTTTATCAGTTTTTACATTCATGCTATCGGAAGTGTAAATCTAAATTTGGAACCATTATTTCGACCTTTTGATTCAACCCAAATTTCCCCTCCATGTCTTTCTAGGATACTTTTTGCAATATATAAACCCAACCCTGAGCCCTTTACTAATTCGTCAAAGTCTTTGGTTTTTCTCTCTATTCTTACAAACTTTTGAAATATTTTTCTTTTCTCATCCTCAGTAAAACCAACTCCCTCATCTTTTATAGAAATAACAATAAAATTGCCTTTAACTTTAGTCTTTATTTCTATAATCCCCCCAGGAGGAGAATAATTTATAGCATTAGTTAGAATAATAACAATAACTTCATGAATCTGCTCTTTATTAAATTTAGTAATTATAGGATTTCTTAGGTCTAATTTAATCGTAAGATTTCTTATTTTGACTAAGGTTTGTACTTCATTCACACAAATTTTTATAAGAGATGATAAATCTTCTCTTGTAGTGTCCAATTGAATATTGCTAGTTTCTAATTTAGAGCTTGCAATAAGTTTATTAATTATTCGATTGAGTTGTTCGCATTTATTTTGAATTTCTTCAATAATAATTTTTAATTTGGGATTTAAATTTGTATCGGTTAACATTAAGGCTAATTGTGCATTGCCACTGATTGCGGCTAAAGGTGTTTTTAATTCATGAGAAGCTCTACTAAGGAACTCATTTTTCAAAAAATTAACTTTTTCCAGCTCTATATTCTTTTCTTTCAATTTATTTTGTTGGGAGATATCCTGTAATATTGCAATAAGTTTAATAGATTCTTTTTCCCTTAAGACAGTTCCATTTACCGAGAGCTGTATATGGTGTCCATCCTTATGCAAAATTCTAAATCCACCCGATATTGAGCCCCCTTGTTGCAATAAAGTTTTCATCTTATGCATTAGATTCGATTGATCTTCTGGGTGGATGAATTTAAGGTAGTTTATTCCAAGTAATTCTTTTTGATTATATCCGAGCATATTGTTTGCATGAGCATTCATATAAATGATTTTTCCATACAAATCTAATTCTATGATAATATAGTTAATGTGATTAATAATAGTTTGAAGTGGTTCTGTTAGGTTTATTGTTTCGGTTTCAATAAATGATTTTAACATTCTAATTCCTCTGATATTATGTTTTTAGTTTATTTTATTTGAAATTAATATATGATTATCGAAATCTTCAAATTCAGATTTTAGTATTTTTTTCAGGATTCCTTTTTCATTCTCCCGGAGGTATTTTGCTTCTTTCTCTTCACTACCGTATAAATCTATGAATTTAGGATTCCAAATAGCTAAAACAAGTATTAAACAATTTCTAAATTGTAATTCAGTTAAATTTTTTGATTTCTTGTTTATTAAATCAATCAAATATGAGATATACTTATTTATTCCTCTTTTTTCTGAATATAAATTCAGAATTTCGTCATAGCAATCCATATTAATTCATTAATTAAGTTCTAATTTATCATCTAATATGCTATATTTTGTGCAAGAAACTCTCATAATTTTTATCCTTTGTGCAAAACCTTCTATATTATATTAGTTAAAAAAATTTAGAAATTAAAATATAGGCCTTTTACTTTCTGTTCATGTGGATAGAACGAAATTTTATCAAAATTAACGATTTTTGCATACAAAAAGGGGATTATGTGCAAAATAATTATTAAATTATTAGCTTATACTAAAATTGGTAGTGAGAAATAAAAAGTTGAACCCTTATTAATGCCTTCAGATTCGAGCCAAATCTCGCCACCATGCAAATCTATAATTTCTTTTGAGATATACAAACCCAACCCAGAACCTTCTGAGATTTTCTCAAATCCTTGACTCGTTGATTCACAATCAACTGTAGATGTTCTTCATTTTTTTTGTTGTTTGACATTTTAAAAATGCGTTATTGTTATTTATTCGAATAAAATTGAATAGAAGCATCTAAAGATTTAGACATCGAATATATAATATTGGAAATCTATTTCTTAAAAAGCTTGTTAAAAAATTTGTGCAAGAACTATTTAGCACTTAAGAACTTTTGTACATATAGATCATTCTGGATAAAGAAAATATACAATTTATTAAAATCTTATTTGGTTTATAATTATTCATGTTTTTAGAAAGTATTTTTATAATTAATAGATATTAACGATCAGAAAATAGACAATTTTTTATGTGCAAAATTATTTATTAGTATTAAAGAACATCAAAAATATAATTTCTGATAAAGAAAAATGGCGCAAAAAGTCAAAATAACAGAAGAAATGAAGAAATATGAATTAGAAACTGGGAAAAATGCAATTTGGAACAATGAAATTACTAAAGGATTCTTAAAATGGCAAAAAGGTGAACGTCTGTACGACATTGATAAAGAACGTGTCGCACTCTATGTTTCTAAGAACATGAAAGAAAGGTGGGTATCATTCGTTAGTAAAACCAATTATTCTACTCTTTCAAAATTAGTAAAAGAAGCCATCGATTTTTACATTCAATATAAATCATCCCCCTATAGTGAAAAAGAGCCAGAAAACACTAACGTGCTTTCAAGACTTTCTCATGATTTAAAAGAAAGATTAACTACAATTATGGCTTATTTACAATTACTAATTGAAGGGAAAGAATATTCTCTAGATTATGCGGTTACTATAGAATTAAAGAATATATATAACCAGTGCCTTTCTTTTGAAGAATTTATAATATCTAATTTTGAAAACTTAAAACCTGAAAAGGAAAAAATTATGGATAGAGAAAAAAGCAAATATGACATTCTAATCATAGAAGACAACGTAGAGACACTAAATTTCCTAACAAGATACTTGGGGCGTATAGGACATTCTTGTAAAGAAGCAAGGACAGGTAAGAAGGGATTAGACCTTTTAAAAGAGTCTAAACCATTAATCATACTACTCGATATTATTTTACCAGATATAAGTGGGTATGACGTTTTAAAATCAATTAAGTTTAATCCTGATTACAAAGATATTCGAATCATATTCTTAACTGCTGTACCAAATTCAGAGGTTGCAGAAAAAATGGTTGAATTTGGAGTTGATGGAGTAATATCAAAACCTTTTAACTTAAAAGATTTTGAACTAGTTGAGAAGTTTCTGAAAGAAATAAAAGAAAAATAATTTATGTTCCTAACCATTCTCCCTCATATTTTTAAAAAAACGTATAGAGAATTTGGAACCCTTGTTTCTTCCGTCAGATTCAACTAAAACTTTACCTCCATGAAGTTCTATAATCTCTTTTGTAATATAAAGCCCTAAACCTGCTCCTTCTATGTCTACATCAAGATCTTGACCGTATCGTTCAATCTTTCCAAACTTTTGAAATAATTTCCTTTTTTCTTCTTGCGTAAGTCCAACTCCATTGTCTTCTACAATAATATCAATTAATTTGTCTGATTCTTCTAATTTTAATCGTATCTTCCCACCTGAAGGAGTATTTTTGATTGCATTCGAGACAAGGTTTATGATTGATTGAGAAAATCTATTTATGTCTACTTTATAATAAATTTCATTGGGTAAATCTAAATCAATACTTAATTGTCTGGATGATGCTAGATACATTAATTCTTTGACACAATCCCTCATTATTTCACTTAAGTTTATCTCTTCGAGATTAAGATTTAATTTTTTGATATCCAATTGAGAAGCATCCAATAAATTCTCTACAAGCTCTTTTAGTCGTAATATGCCACTATGAGATATTTCAAGATAATATCTTAGCTCTTCATTTAAAGATGAATCTCTTAATAAAACTTGAGATACCCCATAAATTGAAGTGAGTGGAGTTCTTAATTCATGTGAAATCCTTGTGATAAGATCTTTTCTTATTTCATCTAATTCTTTGGTTTTTTCTTCAGCTTCTTTTTTTTTTGTAATGTCAATGAGAGAAACTAAAACTGCATTTTTCCCTTGATATTGAATTACTTTAGAGTTTATTTCGATCCATATTCTTTCTCCAGATTTCGTAAATAGTCTATAAGGATGAGCTCCTACTGAGCCCATGCTTGCCGTTTGCATTCTTTGGAACCGTTTCATCGCAACTGATAAATCTTCAGGATGAACTAGTTTGAAAAATTCGTTTGACGTCCAACTTGATACTTCTTGTTGAGTATATCCCGTTGTTTTTAATAGAGTCTCGTTTGCATATTTTATTTTTCCCTCTTGTAGGATTACTATTCCTAAAAAGGATTGCTCAGTAATAGTTCTAAACTTTTCTTCTGATTCTCTTAATTCCAATTCTGCTTTCTTTCGTTCAGTAATGTCTCGATCAATACCACGATATCCTAGAAAAGTTCCTTCAATATCAAAAATTGGAGCACCACTCGTTTCAAGTACTATAACTTGTCCATTCTTGTGCAAATTTCTATTTACTAACCCTTCAAAGGATCTTTGAAACATAACTGTTTCCTCAAATATTTTCCTTACACGTTTAGCTTCCTCTAGTGGCATCAAATCGAATGGAGTTTTACCTATAACTTCTTCAGGCTCATAGCCTAGTAGTTCTCTAATTTTTGGACTGGAATATACATATTTGCTATTTTTATCTATTTCCCAAATCCAATCACTGCTAGTCTCAACAAGAGTTCTAAATTTCTCCCCAGATTCTTTTAATTTTTCTTCAGCAATCTTTCGTTCTGTAATATCTTCATAAGAACCAAGAAGCCCAATAATATTGTTCTTCGAATCATAGAGAGGAATTCGATTTACATCTAACCATGCTTGTTTTCCATCTGCTTGGGTTTGTGGTTCAATCACGTGATATTCAGGTTTTCCAGATTCCATTACTAGACGCTCAATTTCATAAAATGATTCTGCTTCTTCAAATTTCCACGCTAAATCATGATCTATCTTTCCTATTATATTTTCTGGATCTCTAACACCAGCTACTCTGGCAAAATTTCTATTGCACCCTAAATATTTTGAATCAATATCTTTCCAAAAAATATGTTGAGGAATATTATCTAACACTAATTGAAACATTCTTTTTGAAGTGTTCAATTCATCAAGTAGTGCTTTTTGGGATGTGATATCTCTTATGATTGTTGTAAAAAGGAGTTCCTTGTTTGTTTTAATTTCTATAGCTTTTGAGTTTAATTCACCATAAAAAAAGCTTCCATCTCCTTTTAATAATTTGTATTCATGTCCTTCTGAGTAACCTTTTGTTAGAAGCTCTTTAAAATTTTTTTGAAGTTCATCAAGTTGCTCTTTAACTACAAATTCAGAGAGACGTTTTCCGATAAAAAAATTTTTATCTTGAATATTATAAAAATCTAAAACCTTCTGTGATACATCAATTACTTTTCCTTTTGAATCAAAAATTACCGCGAGATCTGGAATTGCGTCAATTAAATCTTCTATATACGTAATCATCTTGATTCACAATATATTCTCCAAAAAATCTTTGAATTAAGAATAAAAGCGGTTAAATTTAACTTTATTTCTTTTTAAAAATTGATAAACACTTTGATTCAATCAAAAAATGATTAATTATTGAAATAAGACTATAGTGGAAAGATTATGAAAAAAGATTGAAATGTTTTCATAAGCTTACTTTTCTTTTTTAAGTTCTTTTTTAAATAATATCCATTAATTATTTTTCGCTATATTCCATATCAATTGGTCTTTTAAAATCCTTATTAAAATATCGTTTTAATGGCATAACCCAAGCAACAAATTGGCATATTGAGTAAAAAATAGTAAATCCTAAAATTATAAATCCTTAAAGAATATAAGGAAAAGCATCAAATGGTAGTCATTGAGCCTTTTATGATGATCAGAAGGTATATTTTGAAGGATTAATAAAATTCATCCACGATGCGGATCAAGGAATATATTCTTTCAAGTAAAATCTAAGAATTTAATTTAAATTGTAATTAGATTAGTTCTAGATACGAACATACTTTTCTATAACAAAACTATTAGGTAAAACTATAGAATACGGGAATTTTTATTAGATATAGTATGCATCTTCACCTTCTTAGTCAATCCCTATTATATAAATTTTAAATACAATGAAGAGATTTCTTTTTTTTTTATTTCCTCTCAAGTATATTTCTAATTTTATCTAATCGTAAATCTCTCGACAGATTTTTTGTAATAGGATTATGATCTCCATATAATCCCTTATGATATACTTGTCTGTCAGCTTGATAAAAAATACCAATCGTAAATTTGTGTACATCCCTTGATTTGGTTAAAGCCTCCTCACGGGATTGTGGTTTTTTATCAAGTAATTCTATATATTTACTATATTCTTCCCATTTATGATAAGATACTGCAGGTTGTAATACCTCAATAAAAGAAAAACCATCATGTATTGTTGCTTCAATAATCACCTTGGTAAGATGCTCTATATCACCTGCATAAGTTCTCGCCACAAAAGTTGCACCAACTTCAATCATTAGAGAAACAGGATTGAATGGTTCTTCAATACTCCCTAATGGTGTAGAAGGACCTTCCCAGCCTTTTTCTGTTAAAGGAGAAAACTGACCTGTCGTTAATGCATAAACACCATTATTATGTAGGATATACGTCATATCTTGGTTTCGTTTTGCAGCAAAGATTGTATGTGCTAATCCTTCCCCAAGGCCATTTCCATCTCCTGAAAAGTTAATAACCTTTAAATCTGGATTAGCAATTTTGATCCCTTCTGAATTAGAGCAATTTCGACCATGGAGTCCATAAAAACCGCTTAAATTCAAATAATCAAATATTTTAGCGTGACATCCAATACCTGCAGTTATAACAATGTTTTCTCTTTTTATTCCCCTTTCCTCAAGAATAGGGATTGCTTTTCTTATTGCATTGAGAATTCCAAAATTCCCACAACCGGGGCACCACGTATTTTCAGCATAAGTTTTAAGATCTTCCATTTTTTAGATGACCTCCTTTATTTTTGTTAATAATTCAATTGGATCAAAAGGCCGTCCATCATATTGTTTAATGGTATGCTTTATTTTCAATCCTGCTTTTTCTTTTAAGAGAGATGTGAACTGACAAGAAACACTCTGTTCAACAACAATATTATTTTGATCTTTAAACTCTTCTAATTCCCAGGTTGGAAACGGACTTAAATAAATTGGTGCAACAATTGTAGGTTTTAAATTCCCATATTTAAGAGCCTCTAAAACGCTCATATAAGTAGAACCATAGGTGAAAAAATTTATAGGATTCTCTCCACGAATAATTTTGACAGTTTGTTTTCCTTTCAAATGTTCTACAAGTGTTTTCAGCTTTTTATTTCTCTTATCATGCATAAATGCAATCTTCGCCGCATCTTCAGTTGTGATCCCAAATTCATCATGTTCGTAACTATTCCATTTTATTGTTTGATTTGATGGTGGAAATAACATGGGAGAAATTCCGTCATCAGTATCTAAATATCTTTTATAGTCACCAGCTATATGCATTTTTGATTCTGCCCATTCAGAATTTTCAACATCAATTTCAACTGTCATACTACTTTCTGAAAGATGCTTTTCTGTTAATAAAATACCGGGAGTTTGGAATTTCCAAACCAGATTCAGCATTTCGCCGGTAAGATAATATGCTTCTCTAATCGTTCTAGGAGAAGCAACTATTCTTAAGAAATCTCCATGGCCCGCAGTTAAAGCAAAAGCTAAATCCGCTTGTTCTGTATAAGTGGGGACTCCAGTTGCGGGTCCTGGTCTCTGAGATAAAACAATTAATACAGGTGCTTCTGTAATGCCTGCTAAGGAAAAACCTTCTGTCATAAGAGCAAAACCCCCCCCACTTGTTCCAACCATAGATCTTGCTCCTGTAAAAGTTGAACCAATTGCCATATTAATAACAGCAATTTCGCTCTCTGCATGAACAACTGCTAACCCAAAGTTTTTAGCTTCACGAGCGAGTGTATGTAAGATCGTAGATGCTGGAGTCATTGGATAACCATAATAAACATCCAATCCTCCTGCTATACCGCCCAGACTGATTGCTTCATTTCCTGTTATAATAGGTCTCCTTCTATCCCCCTTCTGGAGAGAAAATATAGCTCCACATTCAGGAAATACTAAATCATAAATTACATTTGCAAAGGCAATATTATCTTCTATTCCTTTAGGATATTCATTCCTTATTATTTGATTCATTTGATCTTTTTCAATTCCGATTGTAGCTGACAAAATTGCTACTGCACCAACACCATACATCAAGCTTTTCATAGGAAACCTTGTAGCTTCTGAAGTAAATGGTATTCCAACCCCATTTTCAAGATCCTGTTCATCTGAATTATAGATCATTATTCCATTGTTAGCGATATCATCAATATGGGTTTCAAAACTTCTTTTATCAAAATTTACGACCAAATTAGCTTTCATATAATGACTACTAATCCAACGAGGAGAAGTGCTAATAACCGAAAAATTATGTCCCCCTCGTATTAAACTCATATAGTCGTCCATCTGGAACACGTGGCGTCCCATATTTGAGAAGATATATGCTGCTACAGAGCCTGCTTTTTTAACGCCTTCTCCTGCCTTACCACCAACAAGAAAGGTAAAAAGATCTTGATCCATAATTCATTATTCACTCAATTTTGAAATAATTATGTCTAATACTTAACTTATTTATTTTTTTGCCCTAAATTATTTAAATATATGGATTATAAAATTTTACATCCAAATCTTGACATATTGAGTGCCTTTTCTTAAGATTTATATAATAATATGTTTTAGAATCATTATACTCATTGGAGTAAGTAGGAATTTTACAATGAAGTGATTTAAAAAGAATGCTTGAGGGACCAAATATAAATTTACGAATTATAGAACAGGAAGACATACCACTTTATTATAAGTGGTTTAACACACCTGAAATAATGGGTAGATATAACGCAAATACGTTTAGACAAATCTCAAAAGATTTATTGAAGAAAGCTCTAAGTGATTTAACTGATAATCGTCAAATTTTCATAATCGAGAAAAAAGATAATACTAGAATTGGTCTAATTTTGTATTTTCTAGTAAAAGGCGGACCTATTGAATTATTAGAAATTGGATATTTACTAATCCCCTCTGAACGACAGAAAGGTTTCTGTTCAGAAGCGGCCACTATTTTTGTAGATTATTTGTTTTTAACAAAAAATATTACACGCATCCAAGCAACCGCAGATATTAGGAATATTGCATCACATAAAATTCTTGAAAAGACAGGTTTTACTAGAGAAGGAATTATGCGAGATATGGTATTTAATCAAGGCAAATGGAGAGATTTCGCTCTTTATAGTATTCTAAGAAAGGAATGGAAAGAACCCAAAATTCTCAAATTTCCAGACTGAAAACAAAAATCTGTCCCTATATAGAGACTAAAATAAAACAAATCCACATGAAGGACAATTTTTCTTATCCCCCATCATTATTTTGCTGCAATTAGGACAGATTTTAACTAAGGATTTCCTTTTTCTTCTTGTTTCTTCATCAAGTTGGGATTTTTTAGCTTCAATCATAGTCCGAATTTCTACTGCCATTGGATCTTCAGTATGAACAATTTTAGGTTCGCTTTTAGACTCGATTTCATGTAAGTATTCAATTATATTTCTCTTTTTCATTTTAATTAATTCTGCAATCGTAGGTATTTTCCCTGTTCGAACATCATGTAAATAGTCTTTGTCAAGTCTTAAGATATTGAAACAATTATGACATCTAAATACATGGGGGATTCCAATGTTTGAACTCTCTGCCCATTGAGCCCAGCATACTTTATGAGCTGGAGTATCACATGAAGGGCATTTTACTATGCCTTCATCATCTTTATTGAAGCAAATTGAGCATGTTGATATTCCCGCAACTTTAGGAGGATCATCAGCTAAATTAATGTAGAATGGTTGATTATCGGGGAGAATCATTCTTATTTTCTGTTTAACAAATGAAGGTTCAGAAACGAATTTCTTTTCTGATAACTCAGACAAAATTGGAATTAGATCTTTTATATTTTTTATTCCATATAATTCACCATTAGATAAATTTGCTATTTTCAACAGTTTTTGTGCTTGATCTGAATACGGACTTCCCATAAAGATAATGTCAATGAAAAAAGGCATATCTCTGACTTTCTTTATTAATTCCTCGAGTGCTGGGAGATACTCATCAGGGATTTCATATGCACCATTATCTACTAATATCAATAACCTAAAGAATTTTTCGGAAATCTTTTTAAATACCTCAATGATAAAGGTTATTGCTATGAAGACTCCTCCTGCTATATTGGCTTTTGAAATACTTTTACCTAATGACTTTAACGTCTTTAAAATATATTCTGGATCAAATGTAAATTGATCTAAGTAATTTGGGCCATCATCTTGATACCAGATTAGGTTAAATCGATCAGACGGATCAATTAATTGTTTATTTTTTAGAAATTCACCAATAATGTTGTATACTTGCTTTAATTTGGTAATTTCTGGTGTTAATGCATAAAAAATTAAACAATCTTCACTTTTAGTAGATTCCATGTTTTCAGAAAAAAAATTTTAGTCAGATTAATTAAAAGATAATTAATAAAAGATTCGTGTCGAAATTAATAAGTTTAAGGAATAAAAAATTCAATCTTTAATCTATGCTCTTTTTATAAACTATACTTTATGAACATTACAACAAATTTTTTAATTAATTCTTAATAAATCTAATTTAACTTAAGAAGGATTTTTTAGAGCCTTTAAAAAGCGATTAATATTTTACGCTATTGTATATAGTATTTTTCATTTCAATTAAATACGAGAGAATAAAATGCAGGTCTATCGATTAAAAATCAATAAAAACATATGTATTGGGTGTAACGATTGTGTTGTTAGCTGTCCTATAAATTTTCAACAATTAAAGGAAAAAGGTTATTTAACGGAAAAAAACGCTGTAGTTTTGGTTAAAAATGGAATGGCTTATGATATATTTGTTGAAAATAGAAAAAGTCCTAATTGTGATGGTTGCGGTGTTTGCGTAAAATTTTGTCCAGTCTCCGCAATCGAAGTTAAATTAGTAGAAGTAAAATAAGGTGGTAAATATTTCATTTCCAAAAATTTCAAGATCAATAAGTAAAGAAATAGAACATGTTAAAGTACAATTTCTTACAGAAAGTTTAGAATTAATTTTAGATAGGAGTAAATGTGTAGGATGTGGAACCTGCGCACGAGTATGTCCTAAGGATGCTATATCAAGAGGACCAGTTGGTTCATCCCGTCGTTTTCCAACTTTGGAAGATATCATCCCTGAAGTATACGATCCCAAGAAATGTGTTTTCTGCGGGACTTGTGTAGTAATGTGTCCTTTTTCAGCTTTAACTCTGAAAAAAGATGGGAACGTTATAGAACTTAATGATATTCCAATTGTTGATCAAAAAGTTGTTCCTAAACTAGAATTTGAGGCTAAAAAAATTACTAGTTATAATGGGGTTGAACGAATTGCTAAACAATATACTGATGGAGAAATTCGCATTGTTGATGAAGAATGTCCTGGTGGATGTCAAACTTGTTATGAAGTGTGCCCATCTTTCGCAATTTCACTTCCAGAAAAATCAGATAAGGGTTGGGAAAGAGTACCGAACGTTGTTGCAGATAAGGAAAAATGTATTTTTTGTGGATCCTGTGATAATGGATGCCCAACGGGAGCTGTAAAGTTAAAAATTACTGATGTTAAAACTTCAGGAGAATTTAGTGAAATGTTCTGGGAACCTCTTTTAGAAAGATTAAAAACTTTAAGATGGACTGAATCAAAGGAGGAAGATTAGAGAAAATGATAATAAATAATCTTGTTTTAATTACATGTCGTACAATAGATCAAGGTGTTGCTCTAGAGGGAGGAAAAGTCTCCAGGGAAGCGGTACGAGCAGCTGCAATTTGCGTTTTTGATAAGGAAGATTTCAAGAAATTGGATTGCCTTGTAGGAACTCCCGTAAAAGTTATCACTGATTATGGAGAAGTCCTAGTATATTCAACAATTTCAGAGGAAGGACCTCATCCAGGAATTATATTTATACCTATGGGACCATGGGCAAATCAAGTTGTTAACCCAGATTCACAATCCTGTGGTACACCAACTTATAAAGGAATGAAAGCAACAGTAGAAGTAGTACCAAACGGTAAAGTTTTAGGTTCTGTAGAATTAATAAATACTTTAAAGGAGGGTTAATATGGTAGAGAAAATAAATACAACCACAGATGTAGTCTGCCCGTTTAGATAGAATCTTATCGATTAATCGCGGTCTGCGGCACTCTCTGTGATGATTTAGAAATTGATGTGGATATAAGAGAAAATAAAGTAGTAGAAGTCAGAAATGGTTGCCAAATAGGCACAAAAAAATATTTTGCTTCAAACCCAAGTGATCATCGCTATGAAAAACCATTAATAAAAGATAATGGCTCTTTTAAAGAAGTTTCATGGGATGAAGCATTAGATAAAGCAGCTGATATTTTAATAAGTGCTAAAAGACCCTTGTTATATGGATTTTCAAGTACTGAATGTGATGCACAGGGGAAAGGAGTTGAGTTAGCAGAAATATTAGGTGCTGTTTTAGATAATACAGCTTCCGTATGTCACGGTCCTTCTTTATTAGCAATTCAAGATGTTGGAGCACCTACGTCTACATTAGGTGAATATAAAAACAGAGCGGATCTTGTTGTTTTTTGGGGTTGTAATCCCGTTCATGCTCACCCAAGACATTTGGGCAGATATAGTGAGTTTGTAAGAGGGTACTTCAGAAAAGATGGGAGAAATGATAGATATATAATTGTGGTTGATCCTAGAAATACCCACACCGCTCAAATAGCAGATTTATTTATCCAAGTAAATCCGAGTGAGGATTATGAATTAATTAATGCAATTAGAGCAATCTTAAGAGGTACTGAGTTGGATGGGAAGGAGGTTTCTGGAGTATCTATGGAGGATATTATTGCTTTGGTAAACAAATTAAAATCTTGTAATTTTGGTGTTATCTTCTTTGGGATGGGATTAACACAATCTCTTGCACATCATCGAAATATAGATGCTGCTATTTGTTTAGTAAGAGAATTAAATGATTATACTAAATTTTTATTAACTCCAATGAGAGGTCATTATAATGTAGCAGGAGCAAACCAAGTATTTGCATGGCAAACTGGGTATTCATATTCTATAGATTTTTCGAAAGGTTATCCTCGATATAATCCCGGAGAATTTTCATCTGTTGATGTGCTCATGAGAAATGGAGTCGATGCGTCTTTAATAGTAGCATCTGATCCTGCAAGCAATTTTCCAGCAGCAGCAGTGAAAAACATGTTTAAACATCCCTTGATATCAATAGAACCTCATCATACTCCAACCTCTGTGAATGCCGATGTTATATTACCCCCAGCTATTGCAGGGATTGAATGTGAAGGAACAGCATATCGAATGGATAGTGTACCACTCAGATTGAGAAAAGTAAAAGATGCTCCTGGTGAATGTTTGACTGATAAAGAGATATTAGAAAGGTTAATTGAAGTCGTAAAGCGAAAAAAGGGGGAGTAAAATATGTCAGAAGTAAAGCTAAAATTAAAAAAAGAACCAGAATTCCCTTTAGAAGCAGAAGTGATTAGCCCCGATCAATTCGCAGGAAAAACTATCGCAGAGATAAAGAACTTAGTAGTTTATCATGGAAATGAGGAGAAAGCTTTAGGAGACTATTTTGACATCACAGGAAAGCCGGGAGAAATAGAAGATATGAAAATTATCGTTGAGGGAAATCTCTCCAATGTCAAACGTATTGGTGAAAAGATGACAGCGGGTGAAATAGTTATAAACGGTAATGTAGGCATGCATGTTGGTAATCAAATGACCGGAGGTAAAATATTAGTTAACGGAAATGCGGATGATTGGGCGGGAGCAATGCTAAACGGTGGAGAATTAGAAATTACAGGAGATGCCGGACATTATGTAGGTGCTGCCTATAGAGGGTTTTGGAAAGGAATGCAGAACGGTTTAATAAAAGTGCATGGTAAAGTTGGTAATGAAGCTCTAACATGGGTTAATGGCTCAAAACCAGGAAAAAGATTTCCAACCTTACAATGTGGAAGTGCTGGTTCTTTTTTAGGGATTCATGGACATGGAGGAACTATAATTGTTGAAGGAGATTGCAATAGATGTGCAGGAGCAGACCAAGTAAGAGGTACAATAGTGGTAAAAGGTAAAGTCTCACGAATACTTCCCTCTTATAAAAAAATTGGGGAAGTAAAAGAAATTGAATTAATGAATGGGGAAAAAATAACAGGAAAATTTACTGAGTACAGTGGTGATCATTCAGTTGAAAAAAATCACTCCAAGGTAGACAAGAAAACCGGAGAAATATCAAATAGCTCTAATGGAAGGTTGTACGTAGCAGCCTGATAATTTATATCCTTTTTTTTACCGATTAAAATTAGTAAAAACGATAATAATCATTTTTATTTATGTAATACAATTATTAGATCAATAATAATACGAGATAAAGATAATATGAGACATAAAATTGGAATCCCTCTAATGATAATTGGGGGAATACTAATGATTATAAGTTCAACAGTTGGGAGTATTGGAGTATATGAATTTCTAAGAGATTATGTCACGAACGAATATCCAGATTTAGAACACATATTAAACATTATTGTAAACATTATACGGTTTATTGCTGATTGGGGTGGAGGAGCAATAATCTTCGGAGCTATTTTAATAATTTTTAAACAATATCGGTTAGGAAAATGGATTATTGGTATCGGATTAATGTTTGGTTCGCTTGCATTAATAATATGGCTGATTTCTAATGGAATAGAGCTTTTTGGGATCGAACTAGACCCTCAACTAGAAACATATTTAGCCAATCTCAAAGGTTTTTTCACATATGGAACCAGTCTTCAATTTCTAGGGGTTACAATAGCGATTATTGGGCGTTGGTTTATAAGGAAACCGAAAAAAGTAAAAGAACCGGAGATTGTTGAAGAAGGGACTGAAACGACTACTTTAGATTCTCAACAAATCAAGCATTGCCCTAATTGCGGTGTTCCCTTACCCTTAAATGCGAATTTTTGTAATGAATGTGGAACTGATTTTGAAGATCGATAATATTTTTTGTTTTCTTCTTTTTAATTTATGGTGAATAACCACTTTTTTTAAAATTTATGATACAATAACTATTTTAGACAACTGTTTATAAAATTACTTAGCATATCAGAATTAGGTTGAAAATTTGTTTTGGCGAAAAGTGAATATTTCAAGAATAAAAAGTCAAAGTAAGGAAGATTTGCAGGATATAGTTCTTATTGAACAACCTGTTGATATACTTGTGAATTCCAAACCTTTAGTTAATATTATCTGCTTACCGAAAGATTTAAAAGAATTGACCTATGGCTTTTTATTTTCAATAGGGATAATAAATTCTGTTGATGATGTCAAAGATATAGAAGTATCTGAGTCAGATAATTTAATTAAGATTAGATTACAAGATACACTAGACTTTAATGTTGAAGATATAGATATAACACCTGTCAGTAGAGTTGTTGATACGACCTGCGGCATATCATCACCTTGGAGAAAACTAATTAAAAACAGATTAGATGAAGCAAAAGTTAAGGAAAAATTATGGATTGATAACCACCTAAGTATTAAATCGGAATTAATTTTCACAGCAATAAAGAAAATGCAATTAGAAACTCCTCTATATCGGGAAACAGGCGGGTGTCATGGAGCGGCCATCTTTGATATCAAGGGGAATTTATTAAGTGCAAAAGAAGATATAGGACGCCATAATGCCATAGATAAGGTCATAGGTGAAATGCTCCTCAATAATGATAGTTTCAAAGATGTCTTTTTAATTTCTACGGGGAGATTAACAAGCGATTCTGTGCTAAAAGCAATCCGAGCAAAAATCCCTATTATTGTTTCTATTTCCGCACCTATAGAATCTGGTATTAAATTAGCATATGCTTATGGTATAACTTTAATTGGATTTGCACGTGGTAAGCGAATGAATATATATACGCATCCAGAAAGGATTGAATTGTAATATTCTCTATCTAATTTTAAGCAAAACTTATTAATTTTTGTTGCCTAAATAGAATCACATCTTTTTAAACATAAATGGTTAAATAAATAATGGAAAATAAAAAATGGATTATTTTATGTATTATTGGTGGAATCTTAATGATTATAAGTTCCACTGTAGGAAGTATTACTTTCTTTGAAACTATATTTAGTTTACTCGAAGCTGTAGTTGGAGAGGATGTTGCGAATATCATTTCCCTTGTAATACAGATCCTAGGATATATAGCAATAGGAGGTGGAATTTCTGTTATATTTGGAGCGATTATAGTCGCAATGGAACATTATAGGTTGGGGAAATTCATTATAGGCATAGGAGCAGGTATGGGATTA
>JBHLNR010000231.1:0-5095 GCA_048941385.1 Promethearchaeota archaeon | reverse complement strand
ATAAGGAGCAAAACGGGGATTTCAGGTGTTATAATTGGTGGGTCAATTACACTTTTTCCCTGCATGCGATCTACAACACCGTTAAAAGAAGCCAATTCTATACGTTTCGACATAGGAGCATCAACATTTTTAAGATTATTCCATTCATTCAAATGGTCTAACAAATTATCATGCTCATTAGAAATTTTTAAAGCCAGTAAGGCAAGACCATTCAATTCTGCGATACGTTGTGCTTGAGTTAATAATTGCTTTGCTCCATCAAAATCCATCTGGATTAATGCTAACTTTGCTTGTAATAATTTTGTGTCTGCTAACCAAGAATAAGCATTTTGTTTCTCTGCAATCTTATAAATTTTATTAATTAATGGTCTAATTTCGTCTAAAACTTCAATATTATTTGTGAATTTTAATTCTTCTAAGAACAGTTCACATAAGTTAACCAATGCTAATCGGTATATAACGGGTGTCTCAATTTCTCTTTCAACTATCGTTTTTAGGAGTGTTTCGGCTTCAGTAAGGTTTCTAATTCGACCACTATTTTTCAATACTAAAGCTTTTGAGAGCAAGAAAACATTCTTATAAACATTACTCTCTTCTTGATCAGCAAATTGCTCCAATTGTTTTAAATATACTTTTGCTTGATCAAGAAGATTTTTATCAATATTAATTAAAATTAAATAGAAAAGTGAAGCTTGTATTCCAAAAGGTGTATTGTACTTTTTAGAAAGATCTAAACTAGTCTTAAGATAATATGCAGCCTGATCAATGTCACCTTTAGCTCTATAAATCGTTGAAATTCCATATAGGCTTATTATTAATTGTTCATTAAAATTTTGTTCTTGGGCGATCTTAATTGCTCTTTTACGAAATTTTATAGCTCTGTCTAATTGACCTATATTAGCATAAATAGCTGCTAAAATATCTAATGCATCAATTTTGGTAAAGTTGCCGATTTCAGAAATTTTCAGGCTTTGTCTAGCAAATCTAGATGCGATACCAAAATCACTTCTAACAAAATAACAGGTTCCAACTAAATACAAACTCCTGGCAATCCCAATCGAATTACCTAATTCTTCCTGAACCTTTAAGCTCTTCATAGCGTAGTCTAAACCGGAGGTAGAGTCACTTTTATAAAGATACAACTCTCCTATGAGATAATAAACAGTTGAAAGGTCGAGTTTTTTATTTAGATTTTGTCGGATTAATAAACATTCTTTAGCTAATTCTAACGCTTCATTGATTTCACCTTTAGAACGACAAATAATCGCCTTCATCAACAAAGTATCTGCTTGTAATCTAGAATACCAAGAAAGTTGAGACTTCTTTATAGAATTTAAAAGCTTCTCAACCTCAATAATGAGGTTATAAGCATCTTCTTTTTTTCCTAAAAAGATTATGTGTGATCTGATAAGAAGGGCATCAATAGATCCTACTACATATCCTAGTTTCTGACTTAGCTGATATGCGGTCTCTCCAATCTCGATAGCTTGTTTATATTGTTCCTTAAAGCAATATATTCTCCCCTTCAAAATAATTACCCTAAGCTGAGCTAAAGAGTCTTTTATTACTGATTTCTCAAGATTTAGAACTAATTCAAGTGCTTTATTAAATTTAGCGTGGTATATCAATTGTTCTACATCTGCCAAATCCTTAAGCATTGAGTCAGATAAAGGCACGATCTCCATTTTCAATCTAGAATCTCAAAATAGGATAATGTTTAATAGAGCATCTCAAAAAATTAATGTTTATAAAGAAATTTTTGCTTAAAAGCCTTTGTACTTGAGAAATGAAGCAACTTCTTATCTATCTTATTATATAAATTTTGTTTATTAGATCAAGTTAACTACAATTCATTTGAGAGTGATTTAAATTTTTGATAAAGTTTATTTATGATATCATTGAACGCGTCAGTTACTCCTTTACCTGTCTTAGCTGAAGTAATCCGGTACCCAAGTAAATTATTCTCTTCAACTAATTCTGTAATAGGTGATTCATCCAATTGAGAGATATCGACTAAATCGCCTTTATTTGCGAAAATAAGAATAGGAATATCCCCACAATATTTCTTGATTTCATCATACCAATTGGGAATATTTTCAAAACTCTCCTGACCAAGCTTATTATCCTCAAGACTGTATACAATAATCGCAGCTCTACTATTTTTAAAAAAAGAAGGACGGAGAAAATGAAAAGTATCTTGCCCTGCAATATCCCAAAATTGCAGTCTAATCTTATCATCATTTATCTCTTTATCAAAATTGGAGAGTTGAGCACCTATAGTTTTAATATAATCCTCTTTAAACGTACTCTGAGTAAACTTCTGAATTAGAGAAGTTTTTCCAACTCTTCCATCCCCTATAACTACAATTTTAAAAACAAAACTTATATCCTTCATAAAAATTTCAAAAGAATTCAGAATATGAAGTATAAAAAATATTTTATGATGTAAGACTAGGTTTAAAACATTATAAAACTTTTGACTAGTAATTCAAATTTCCTTATTCCTGCAACTCGAGAGATAAGGCTTTATATGTTTTATATAAATCTTCGATTAAAGTATTAAAAGCTGTAATAACACCCTTACCTGTTTTTGCAGAGGTTATGTAATATCCAAGATAATTATTTTCTTCAACTATTTTCTCCAAAACAGATTTATCTATATTATTTTCATCAACTAAATCTACTTTATTGGCAAATAGAACAACGGGAATATTTCCACAATATTTTTTTATATCATCATCCCAGGTTGAGATATGCTTAAAACTATCAATTCCTTGTTTATTATCTTCAAGACTGTATACTATAATTGCTGCTTTACTATTATTGAAAAATGAAGGACGTAAGAAATGGAAATGGTCTTGTCCTGCAATATCCCAAAATATCAACCTTACTTTATCATCTCCAATTTCTTTATCGTACACAGAGAATTGAGCCCCAATTGTCTTAACATAATCCATCTTAAATGATCCTTGGGTGTAATTTTTAATTAGTGAAGTCTTTCCAACTCTACCATCTCCGATAACCGTTATCTTGAACCTAAACTTACGACCTTCTTCACTCATAGGATTTATAGAAGAAAATTACGAAGGAATTAAAAAATCTATATATTTCATAAAAAAATTCTAATTAAGCTAAGATCAGTTATTTTTTAATATAAAATTTTGGTTTATGATCGTGATTATACTTAAAATTTATCAATAAGCTAAAAAAATAGAATTGGAAAAAAAGTTAAGTAAATTATTTAAAATCTCTTATACTAAATTTATACTTCTCTGAATGTAAGAGGTAATCACCCAATGTTCCCTCAAATTTTTTCTTTTTTGGGATTTTATTTCCTCCATTTTTTTTTTTAAAAATTTGAAAAAATTAATCATTTAATTATACGATTGATAAAAAGCTTATGCCCTTCAAGATCGTTTTTTATCTTAATCCTTTCAATTCTCTCCAATTGTTTCTTTTTCATTTTTTTTCGCCCTCCTTATATAATTTAAATTTATATCAAAAATTAATCAATGGAGGGGGATTTTAAAGGTCCCCCTCCCCCTGATTTCTCCCTGACTTTGCTGCTTTGGCTTGTCGGATGAATTGAATCAGCATGATGATGATTAAGCGAATTTTAGAAAATCCCGTAGTTCCTGTTGTAGATATTTCTCTTATATTTTTCTACTGGAATTTTCTCTTCTAAATATTTAGCATTATACTTAGCTTTCTCCAACAATTTGAGTAAAGCTTTTTTAACTGGTTTCTCCTCTGCCTTAACTCTTGTAACCTTGTAGCCTTCATCTTTAGCAGGGAGTTCTTCAAAAATTATTATTTCTTCTATTTTAAATGGTTTTTCTAATTCTTTTTTCCTAATTAATACCTGAACCAATTTTTCAATCACCTCTCTTTTCTTTTTTATGAAATTAATCCTGTAAATTAGAAGATTCTGGAAAAATCGTATTTGGAACTGATTTTGATATCGGAAGTATGAAGTTTATCAAGTGCGTATGTTACTGGAATAGCTTCTTCAAAGTATTTAGGATTAAGTCCCTTGAATTGTTCATGCAGCTTATTGCGTTTCTTGAATTCTTCAGCGACTTTATCAGCAGGTTTAAATTTTTTTTCCAACAGAATTCTATGTAGTTCTTCAAGCTCACTAAGAGAATCTTTTTTTACAGTTATTTGAGCCATTTTCCTCATCACTCTCATATTTTTTCTTAAGAATAGTTAGGGCAAGGTTTCATTTATAGTTTAAGCTTGCGAAGTTCATGCGGAGTTTAAGACTAGTTTTAGATTTCCAAATACTTAAATGCAAAGAATATTAATGTTTAATAGAAGTTCAATTCCAAGAAGAAAAATTGGACTAAAAGTAAAAATGTAAAAATAATTCAGATATATATTACAGATTGAGTATTTCAGGATTTAATCATTTCTTGACCAATAATCATCATAGGTAAAGTTATTCGGAATTTCTCTAGTACCCTTATAAATTCGAGAAATTGACTGAGAATCTATTAAAATCTTAATATATTTATAATCGCTTAAATGATCAAGAGCATCTCGAAATTGATAATATGATTTAAAATCTTGAATTTTCCCATTGATATCTATCAAACCATAATCATATAATAATTGATCAATATTAGGAAATTGATCCAGAAGCCAAATATCTTTACAATCACCAATAATCTTTATTGCATACTTGAAATTGCTCAAATGAGCTCTTGAAGTATAGCTTGTCATTATCATATAACTGATAATGAAATTCATTTTTAAGGGTTTCAAAAACAGAAGATTTTTATATGGGTTATTAATAAAGTTGAGAATAAAAAAGATATAATAAAATATTAGAATGCACTAAAGAAATCGAATTTAGAACCTACACTAATATTTATAGTATGTATTCTCTGTTTTGCTTCTGATAGTGTGTGGGATTCCTCAAAATATTTTGGATTTAATTCTCCAAGTAGTTTATCCATTTGATCTCCATTAAAAATTTGAACATTGTATTTTTCAACTTCAATGATGTCCAATCCCTTTGTCTTCTGGTAAGTTTGAGTCATCTTTTTCTACTTTTTTTTTTTGTATTATATTTAGTTTTAGGTTTTATTTA
>JBHLNR010000230.1:0-5114 GCA_048941385.1 Promethearchaeota archaeon | reverse complement strand
GTCTCATTTATTTCTGAAATTGGTCTCATTTATTTTTGCAAAAGTCTCATTTATTATTGAAAGTTACAACAATTAAAATATAATCATGAATTTTATTGAGGATCTAATTCAACTTATAAAAGAGAAAAAATCTGTTGTTTCAATGGGCCTTGATCCTAAAATGGATAATGAAGGAGAAATTCCTCAGTATCTAATCGAAGAATTAAATGAACCAAATAAAATTATCACTGAATTTAATAAAATTTTGATCGAGAACACTTATGATTTAATTCCCGTTGTAAAACCCCAGATTGCTTTTTACGAAAAATATGAGGCTTTAAATGCGTTAAAAGAAACTATAAAATTTGCCCATAAAAATGATTTATTAGTAATATTAGATGCAAAGCGAAATGATATTGGTAGCACATCTGAAGCATATGCTTATTCAATGTTTAAGATTTTTAATGCAGATGCATGTACAATTAATGCGTATTTAGGATTTGATAGCATTAAACCATTTTTAGAATATCAAGAAAAAGGTGTATTTATCCTAGTAAAGACTTCAAATCCAAGTAGTAAAGAATTTCAAGATTTATTTAGTATAAAGTTAGAAAACATCTCTCAAGATATTACTCAATTTAAGGTTGAAGGCCAACTTTTAAAAAGAAATTATCTCCAAATGGCTGAATTAATTTATAAATGGAGTAAAACAGCACAAATATTTTCTAATTTTACCAATATAGGAGCTGTAGTGGGAGCAACATATCCTCAAGAGTTAAAAAGCATCCGTGAAGTTGTTAAAAATTCATATATTTTAATTCCTGGTTTTGGCGCTCAGGGAGCTCAAGTAAAAGATATTAAAAATGGTTTCTACAATAATGGTTTAGGAGGTCTTGTAAATTCTTCTAGGGGAATCATTTTTGCATATAATAAAAACAATGCTTTTCCTCCAGAGAAATTTGGGGAAGCAGCTAGAAATGAAATTATTGATATGAATAAAAGTATCAATGCTGAGATAGGAATGTAGTAAAATTTCCTAATATTATGCTACCAATGCTCCAAGATTTGAACCTAAAAGGTACATTGCATAGGTAACAGGACCTAAAATTAATACCACAACAATAAGAGATCTTGGTAAACCAATTTTATGAAGGATGTTTATGACATTTAAATCTATAAATGCACAGAAAATCACTGTAAGGATTATCAATACAATTGGTGGTCCTCCCTCTGAGTATTGCCCTGTCCAACCACCTAATATCATTGGAGTACTAATAAAAAAAATTAATCCAAATTGAATACCAAAACTATATGCAACCCATTTAAAATCGGTTTTTTCTGGAGCTTTAGTTATTGCTAAACCAAGCTTTAGAATTAAAATATCAACAAGAAGTAAACAAACTGCAATGATAATAGGTATTAGTTCTTCTATTGAAGGGATTTGAAAAAGCATATATATCACCATAAAGAGGAAAATCGTTTTAGGTTTTAAAAATTCAATTTATTATTAATATTATTTTTAACTGATAATATTATAAAAGATATAAGAAACATTTTTGATTTAAATTTATTTAATTAGATTATAACATTTGTATTTACATTGATAATAAAATAAACAAATTGGAGGAAAACACCAAGTAAATATAGAAAGGTAATATGCAATGGTAGAAACTAAAGATAAAACAATTCAATATGATGAAGAAACACCTAGGATTGCTGTATTTATTTGCCAATGAGGCTTAAATATCGCTGAAATTATTGATACTAAAGCATTAGTGGAATTCTCGAAAACTCTTCCTAATGTTGTAGAAGCTTTAGATTATATAAGTCTTTGAACCGAACCTGGTGCAGAGTATATAAAAGAAAAGATGATCGAGAGTAATGCAAATAGATTAGTTGTAGGATCATGTACACCTAAAACTCATGAACCTGTTTTCAAAAGCGTGTTAGAAGCAATGGGAATTGATGCTTCCTATTTAGAATTTGCCAATATCCGTGAGCACTCTAGTTTTGTACATAAAAAGGACAAAGTAGGTGCTCAAAAAGTTGCTGAAGATATTATTCGCTCAGCGGTTGCTAGAGCTTCTGTCTTAGAAAAAATATTAATAAAAGAAGTAGATATAACAAAGAAGGCTCTAATAATTGGAGGTGGAGTTGCAGGGTTATCAGCGGGAATTGATCTTGCTGAAGAGGGTTTTGAAGTGCATTTAGTAGAGAAAAGTCCTACAATTGGGGGCAAAATGGCTAAACTAGATCGTACATTTCCGACAGATGATTGTAGTATATGAATTCTCGGACCCGTAATGCTACAGGCTGCAAGAACTCCTGGACTGAATCTATACACATATAGCGAAGTAGAGGATGTATCTGGTTTTGTGGGAAATTTCACTGTAAAAATAAGAAAAAGAGCTCGCTATGTAAACAATGATTGTAATGGATGTGGAGCTTGTTTTGAAGTGTGTCCTGCTTTTGGATACAATGAATTCAATGAAGGGATGGACTCAAGAAAGGCTATTTACGTTGCATTTGCTCAAGCTGTTCCTTCTCTAGCTCAAATTGATATGGATCGATGTATAAAATGTGAATTATGTAAGGGTGCATGCGAAGTAGATGCAATAGATTTCGATCAAGAAGATGAGATCGTTGAGATAAATGTAGGTTCAATTGTTGTTGCAACTGGTTGGGATGAATTTGAACCTCCAACTGGATATTTAGGTTATAATCAATATCCGAACGTAATAACTCAATTGAAACTTGAAAGAATGTTAGCACCAAATGGACCTACAATAGGACATTTACTAAGACCTTCAGATGGAAAAGAACCAAAGAAAATATTATTCATTCAATGTGTAGGTTCAAGAGATTTAAACATGAATACTTATTGTAGTTCTGGTGTATGTTGTATGATTTCAATAAAGAATAGCAAATTAATCAAACAACATTATCCAGAAGCAGATATTTCAGTTGCTTACATGGATATGCGCGCTGCTGGAAAAGATTATGAAGAATATTTCACACTCTCAAGAAAAGAAGGTATCAAATATATAAGAACAAACATTAGCAGGATAAAGGAAGATCCAGAAACACATAATCTAAAAATAATAATGCAAAATACTTTGGGTTCGAGTGGTTTAAAAGAACTAGAATTTGATTTAGTTGTACTTTCAGCATCGATGGTTCCAGCTAAAAATATTGAAACAATTCAAAAAATGTTAAAGCTAGAAACTAGTCAAGATGCCTTCTTTAAAGAATTTCATGCGAGATTAAATCCGATAGACACAAAAATACCGGGTATCGTGCTTGCAGGAGTGAGTCAGGGTCCAAAGTCTATAGTTGAGTCAATAGCTCAAGGAAGGGCGGCAGCATCTTCGCTTGCAAGACTGATGGGTAAAGATAAATACCGAATTTTACTGATTAGAGCATCTGTAAATAAAGAACGATGTGCAAAATGTGGATTATGTGAGTTAAATTGCCCCTATAATGCTATAAATCTAACAGATGATGGAGCAGAAGTGAATGAGATATTATGTAGAGGCTGTGGAACTTGTTTAGCAAATTGTCCTTCAGAGGCAATAACGCTAAGATATTATAGGGAACCACAATATGAAAAACAAATTGATGCAATTTTGGAGGAAATATAGAGAGGTGAATTAAATGAGTGACTTATCAAATGGAGATATAAAAATTCTAGCATTTCTTTGTTGGAAATGAGGATATGGAGCAGGAGATATGGCAGGAACTATTAGAGCTCAATATCCTGCTACACTAAGACCTGTAAGGATTAATTGTTCAGGAAGAGTTACACCCTCTTTAATGATGCGAGCTATAGGCAAAGGTGCTGATGGAGTTGTCATTGGAGCTTGATACCGAGGTGAATGTGATTATGAAACAGGTAATCTGGTTGCTGAAAGGAATGTTAGTTATGCAAAAGAAATTTTAAAAACAGTGGGTATTTCACCAGAAAGGATTCAAATGTTTCATTGTAGTGCTGCTGAAGGTCAGCGTTTCCAAACCGAAGCAACTCGCATTTCAGAGACAATTAAAAACTTAGGTAGCAATCCTTTAAAAGATTCAAATACTTCTAATAAAGAAGAAAAGGAATCAAAAAAGAAGAAAACCGAATAGAGTGATCTTTTCAAATAAATTTTAGTTGAATTGGGACTAGCCTTGTGAAGGTTTCGGAAATTATATTTTTAAATTTGGATAAATATTATCATTCTTACTTTTAACTTTTTATTTTAAAAATTATTTTCTTATTTATTATGATTTTATTAAAGTGAGTTTTATATATGGCAAAAGATCCTAAAAAACAATTAAATAAAGCAGAACAACTCTATAAAGCATTACAATATAAACGTGCTGCGAAATTATTTAACACTGCTGGAACTAATTTCCTAAAGTTAGGGAATTATGAATTTGCTAAGGAGTGTTTTTTCAATGCTGCTAAGAGTGCATTACATGAAGATAAATATCTAAGTGGTTTAGACTCTTTAAGAAATGCTGGAAATATATCTCTTCTTGATAATAATTTTTCTGAAGCTTATCAATTCTTCAAAGAATCTCTCAATTATATCCCTAATTTACGAAACTCTTCAGATAGAAACCATTTTTTCGTATTATTTTCAAGCTTGTCTTTTTTATGTTTATTTGTTGATGGAAAGCAAGAAGAAGGATTAAATATTATTAAAAAAATTAGAAGTGAAGTTGATGATAGCTACTTTAAAGAAAGTGCTTTAATAAGGCTAGTTAAGGATTTAACTGTAGCTACAAAAGATAAAAATGAGAAATATGTTAAAAAGATCGAAAATGATTTTGCAAATTCAAAACTTTATGAAGGTGAAGCAAACCTTGCAAAAGCAGCTTTAGTAATAGCTAAAACAATTGTTTCTTTAACCTCTAAATTGAATTTAGATAAAAAGTTGTATACAACTAATGATGTTATAAATCTGACTTTAAATATCGATACAAAACCTCTTTTAGATATTTCTGAAAACTCTTTTTATAATTATAAGATAAAAGAATTAAAAATTACGAAAATTGGAGTCCAGTTAACGGATAATTTTACATTTCATAAAAAACTAGAATTACCTATCGTTATAACACCTGGACAAGCATATAAAATAAATCTATTAATA
>JBHLNR010000229.1:0-5137 GCA_048941385.1 Promethearchaeota archaeon | reverse complement strand
AAAACATTTCTGAATGATAGGAATATAAAGTATAGATACATTGATGTTGATAAAATTGACCCAAAAGATAAATCAACCATATTAGAATATCTTAGATCGAAGTATGAATCGAGAATTTCCTATCCTTTTCTTGTATGTGAAAGTGGACATGTTATTGGATATCAACCAATTGAATATGAAAAATTACTTATTAAATGAGGGGAGTTAAGTGGATATGGAAACAAAAGAAGGGATGAAAGAATATATTAATCAAGTAGCGAAAACTAATAATTGGATTTACAATCAAGAAAAAACAACTTATGATGATTTAGTTGATGGATTGGTTGACAATAAGCGAAATCTAGGATACCAATCTTGTCCATGTAGATTTGCAAGTGGTAACAGGGAGTTGGATAGAGATCTTATATGTCCATGTGATTATGCTGCTCAGGATATAAAAGAGTATCAAGCATGTTATTGTAATCTCTTTTTGAGCCCTGATTTCTATGATAAGGGAATAAACTATATTGTAGTTCCAGAAAGAAGGCCAGTTGAAAAAGAAAATGCTACATTAGAGTTTATCAATCAACACTCTGATTAATAATAGTCAATTTATCATTTCTCTTTTTTAATCATGTGTATTCAGAGTATCAATATTTCATAATCTAAATTTTTAAATACTGCATTTCCTCTTTTTTAAATATGACTGATAATGAAATGACTGATGAAGAAGTAGAGAGAGAGTTGGATAAAGCTTTTAAAGAAAATGAAGCTAAACGTGACCATTGCGGAACACCGATGTCAACAAATAGAGAAGTTGGCATTCAAAGAACGGATGTTAAACTTAAAAATGATAAATAGACGTTAAAATAGGTTTTAAATCTTATTTTTTTATTATATTATGTTTAATCTGCCTAAAGACATATCATGAAAGAGCGTATAAAAGGTAGAAAGAATTTTCCTACTGAAGAAGTAGACCCTGAAAATTTTCTTAGTGATGATGACATCAGACAACTTATTCAGGAAGAAAAAAATATTATATTCACGCAAGATTTTTTTGAAAAACTATATAATTGTGTCCATTGTGGTGAATGCGACACAGAATCTGAAAGATTCTTATTAAAACAAAAGTTTATTGAAGATGGGAATACTTTTGATGAAATCAATGATATGCTTGAATATTTTCATAAGTATAGAAGTCCTTATCCAACAAATAAAATGAGGATAAAGAGACCTAAAGGGCTCAACCCTGAATCAGACACACTTTTTTTCATGGGATGTCTCTCTACAATTAGGATTCCAAAATATACTGAACACGCACTTCAATATCTTTTAGGGCAAAAGCTTGACTTTACTATATTAGCAGAAGAAATTTGTTGTGGATGGCATTTACTTGCGAGTGGATTAAAAACAGAATTTGAAACATGTATTAAGGAAAATACAGAAGTTTTTGAAAAATATAAGAGAATAATCTGTTTATGTCCTGCATGCTTTTATCTTTTTAAAACCTATTTGAAACCGAAAGTAAAAACAGATATTGAAATTAAATACATCTCAGATTATATTAAACCTTCTAAAGAAAAACGTAATGGCAGAATTGGGATTCAACATTTGTGCCAATTAATGAACAGGGGTAAAGAAGGTGTAGATACTTTGGTCAATACAGCACTTAAAAAAACTGGTTATGATGTAATTGATATCCCTCATTGGTGCTGTGGAGGGGGAACTGGATGGATGGGAAGAACTTCTGTAATTGAAAGCGTTGCTCGTAAGAGGATGTCAGATTTCAATAGAGAAGATATAGATTACGCTACAACTTATTGTCCCTCATGTTGGTGGATTCTACGGAGGTTTAGTAAGTTATGTAAAATAAAACCAAAAGCAAAAGATTTGTTTGAACTTCTAATTTGATCAATTCTAGCTTATTCTAATTCAGGTATTAATAATATAAAATTACTACCTTGTTCATAATCATCCTTAATACGATTTTCAACCCAAATTCTACCATCGTAACTTTCGATTATTTTTTTCACAAGAGATAAGCCAATCCCCATACCTCTAACTTTTCTATCTCTTTTAAAGCCTTTTTGAAAAATGCTCTCTTTGTTTTCATCAAAAATACCAATACCATTATCTTTAAATTCCAATTTGATATATTTTCTTAGGTTTATTACTTGTTTCAGAATATTAATTTGTATTTCAATAGTGAGGTTTTGATTATATTTAATTGCATTATGGAGGATATTTTCAAATACATCCAATAAAAATTCATTTGCTAAAACAATAATCTCTTCTTTATTTTTATTTAATCTAATATCTAATTTTTTACCTTGAGAGCTCTTATTTGCAAAAATTATCGCTTCATCTAAGTATTTATAGAGATTCACCTTCTTTAATGTCATTTCTGTCTCTTGAAGTTTCGAAAGTTTATACACGTTATCAATTAGTTTGACTCCTCTGATGATTTGATTGTCAACAATCTGAAAAATTTCCTCAATTTCTTCCATACCTGTTGATTGTTCTTTTAAGATGTTGATTAATTCTATTGATGATTGGATGTTATGGAATATGTTGTTAATATCGTGTGACATTATATCTTTATAAAATTCAGCTCGTTCATAAGCATCACGATATTTTTTCTCAGATTTTCTCAGTTCCTGTTCTGCATGTTGGTGTTCGGTAATATCTTTAAAACTCCATACACGTCCTACATTTTGACCATCATGAAATAGTGGACAAGAATATTGCTCAAAAATTCTACCATCCTTGAAAAATATCATGTCATAAGCATCTTCTGATGTTTTCCTGAGATTATACATTTTAAGTAAAAATTTTGAGGATTCTTTTAGTTGGTCTACAATATATTCCAACAACTTCTTAAAATCAGTCTGCTCAGCTATATCTTCTGGAATACGCCACATATAGATGAATCTAGCATTCATATTTGTTATTACATCATCATCATTTATTGCCAGAATTCCATCTGCAGTTGCTTCGAATGTAGCTCTTAATAACTCCTTACTTTCTCTTAATTCTGTTTCTGCATTTAAGCGTTCAATTGTATCTCCTAAGATTTGTGAAAAAATACGTAGAATCGCAAAATCTTTACCTTTCCATTGAGTTTTTTCTAATGTTTTAATAAAACAGACATATCCAGCTATATCTCTTTTGACATAAATGGGAAAAGCTAAAAGAGATTTAATATCTTGCTTCAGTAAAAATTCCTTTACTGTTATTGCATTATCAGGTAAAGATGAGATATCCCTAATATTAATAAAACTTATCTTTTCAACCTGTTCTTTCCACCAAGAGAGTTTTTCAATCTCAATTTTTTGTAATTTTTTTAATTGGGAAGAAATCCCATCAGCACACCATTCATGAGTATTTTCTATAGTTCTTTTATTGCCATTAAAAAGAAAAAGTGAAACTCGATTAGATTTAGATAATAGGCCTAAATCTTGAAAAGAGGAATTAATAGCATCATCAAGATTAATATTACCGACAAATCTAGAGGAAATTGAGGATATGACCTTTTCAAAATTCAATCTGCTTTCTAATGACACTTTACCTTCCACTGATGCTTATTAATCTAATTTAAAACTTATAACAAGAAGCTTTATGCTATTTAAGATTTATCTGATGATTCTTATTCTTAAAATATGATAAACTGAATAAATTTAAATTTTTGGAAAGAGTAAAGTTGTTTCCTTAACAATCATTTTGGAGAACTTTAATTTAATCTGCTTAATTCTTTTACATGATAAATATTGAATATGGAGTCAAATAACAGCAAAAAACCATATGAATTCGTAAAAAATAAATTTTCACTAAGAGAATTTGGGGGTGCTTTTGGAGATTGGGGTACTTTAATACCCTTTATCATTGGATATATTTCAATTGTTGGCTTAAATCCAGCTGGGATTTTTCTGACATTAGGAATGACCAATATTATTTTAGGGATTAAATTTAACCTCCCTTTACCAGTTCAACCGCAAAAAACAATAGGAACTGTAGCTATTTCAGAAAGATGGAAGCCTAACATGGTTATATCCACAGGATTTGGAACTGGTGTTATTTGGCTTATCCTAGGTTTATCTAAAAAGCTAAACAAAATAGTTCAAAAAGTTCCAACTATTACTGTTCGTGGCATTCAGCTTGGTTTAGCATTAATATTGGGTTGGACAGGGATTTTATTATTTAAGGAAAATATTTTTCTAGGTTTTATCTCAATTTTAATAATTTTGGTATTAATAAGAAACAAACCAATTCCATCTGCAATAATCCTAACAATTCTCGGAATTTTAATTTTGATCTTCTCTAGAACCATTATGATTTCAGATATTGTATTTGGATTGCCAAGTTTTAGTTTTGAATTTCCAACATGGGATAATTTTATATTAGGAATGATATTCGCAGGAATCGCTCAATTATTTTTAACACTTACTAATGTTATGATTGCTACAGTTGTATTAATTAAAGATCTATTTCCTGAAAGAGCTGACTTAATAGATGCGAATTCTTTAGCTTTTAACATGGGAATTATGAACTTAGTTAGTCCTTTCTTTACTGGAATGCCTACATGCCATGGGTCTGGTGGATTAATGGCACAGTATGCTTTTGGTGCAAGAACAGGTGGTTCGATGATTTTAGAAGGAATTATGGAATTATTTCTCGGTCTATTCTTTTCAAAAATTTTGTTTTTGCTTTTCACTGAATTTCCACTTGCTATATTAGGAGCAATGTTGATTTATACAGCTTATTTATTAGGAAGAGTAGCCTGTAAGGATTTCAGTGTAAAAAAAATTCCGATTATACTCATTTCAGCCATATTTTGCTATTTTTTGAACATAACCATCGGGTTTTTTATAGGTTTATTCTTATATCTCATCTTCAAAAAATTAATTGAGAAAGATGAAAATTAATTCTAAATACATAAAAAAGTGTAAATTTTCATTTTTAAAAATTAATATAAATTATACTTATATTTTTCTTTGTATGAAATTACAATGGTTATTTTTGATATTTATGAGTTAAATTATGTTAGATTTTTCCTTCAGATATAAATAAAAATGAATAAAATAGAAAATGGTTTAAATTGGATTTTTTTTTAGATAACATACTAAAAATTTTCTATAACTCGTCCTCCAGGAAGGATTTT
>JBHLNR010000046.1:0-22248 GCA_048941385.1 Promethearchaeota archaeon | reverse complement strand
TTATTTCAATTCTTTTGTCCATGAAAATATAGATTTATAAATATTAAATGCATAATAATTAAATTAGGGGTGTATTCAAGTGAGAAAGGCTATTCAAAGATTACTTATGGTAAGCATAATAACGTTAAATATTATATTAATTCTTTCTCCAGCGTTAGCTTTAGAAGAAAGTAAATCATTTATAGCAATTGAAGATGCAACAGTTAACAAAAGTAATCCCGATACTAATTATGGGGGAGAAGATGACCTTAAAGTTGCTCATAATACAGATTGGTATGAATCATTTATTAAGTTTAATTTAACAGGCGCTCCAAGTAATTTCACAAGGGTAGTCTTAAAAATGAAAATTATTTCATTTGAAGCAAACAATACTTTAAGGATTTTCAAAACGGGGAATGAATGGGGCGAATTTAATATTACATGGAATAACCGACCTTCAAAAGTGATTGGGTGCCATACTTATAGAAAAATTACGAAAAAGGGCACACACTTATTTGATTTAACATTTCGATTTGATTTTGCAATATATGGATATCCCAGTACTCTTCTGCTTAAATCATTAATTTGGTCTATTTGTCTCAATACAAATGATGATAATACCATAAGCATAGCTTCAAAACAGGGAGATAATAGGTATTTTCCCCCCAAATTAATTTTTTATTATGAAGTGAGTAATATACCTATTTTTTTGGGGGGAACTATTGGAACATTGATTATACTAGGAGTTATTCTTGGAGTCAGTTGGTATTTCCTGGAAATTAAAGGCTTGAAACGGATTCCTCCATTGGATCAGCAACCTAAAGCATCAATCCAGCAATTGGATACTCAAGTAATAGAAGTTCAGGAAGAAGTTTCGAAAATAGCAACCAAAGACTTAGTCTCTAACAAACAAGATAAATTATGGCCCCCTAAGTTTTCTATTGGATTACCGTTCATAGCTATATTGGTAATGAACTTAGTACTCTTAGGATTATTGATTTTATTAGCATTTATATGGTCCAATCCTAACGTTTTAACCCAGTTATCATTACTTTCACCTTTTGTGTCTATAATATCTCTATTCTCTATAATTTTCGTAATTTTTCCAATATTATATGTGCGAAAATATCTTGAGGAACCAACAGTTAAAAATAGTTTAATTTTACTCGGATTTACCTCAAGAGGATTTAATAGAAAAGGGATTATCAAAGAGGTTTTGATAGGAATCGGTTTTGCATTAATAGGATTTCTATTGGTATTATTAGTGCAGAATTCCCTAACACGATTTATAGAATTCATTTTTGGGATTGAGTTAGAGAAAGAAGTTTCTGATCCAACAGTCGCTAGCTTACCCACTGATATACCTAGCTTGATACTTTCTATAATAACAATTTTATTAGTTGTAGCACCCACAGAAGAAATTTTATTTAGAGGTTTTATGCAAAAAGGATTAGTTAGAAGAATAGGAACTATTTGGGGAATAATTATTACAGCTTATATTTTTTCGATGATCCATCTATCTGGTGTATTTATACTTACATATGAAAGACCGTTAATTCTTCTCCTTTCATTTATAGCAACATTTTTACCCTTTTTTTGTATTTCTTTAATGCTGGGGTTAATTTATTACTGGCGAAACGAAAACTTAATCGTGGTCATAATAATGCATGGATTCTATAATACTATAACGATTATTTATACTGTAATTTTACTTGGACTCATTTAAAAGGAAGAAATTAAAATTATTATTCATCATCAAAATTCTATAGATATATGTCATTTACCATCCTTCTTTCATAGAAAAATTCTAATCTAGGATTGCTTATAGTCTATTTGTGCAAATTCAACAATATAACCGAGGGTGTCTGTAGCATCAAAATATACAAATTTTGCCGGTCCAATTATACCTTTATTCACTTGTTTAAAACCCTTTGAATCCCATTCTTTAATTTTCTCATCAACATCATCAACTTGAAAACCTATATGATGAAATCCTACATTTCCGTTCTTTAAAAACTCATAAAATATTGAATTTTCGTCTTGAGGTTCAATTATATCTACCTGCAACCTTCCAATCATAGCTCTTACGACTTTAACAACAATATAATTAAATCGAGCAAATTCTTCAATACCAAAAAGATCCTTGAATTTCTTTATTGCTTCTTCCCCATCTTTATATACATATCCAAAATGATGAATTTCACCAAATATAATCAAAACTCACTTTTAATTTAATTCAGCCCCACAATATTCACAAATAACTTGATTCGGGGCTGAACTTCTTTTTCCACAATACGCACATTGGGGGAATTCTTCCTTTTTAGCTATTTGAGGTGTAGGTATACTCGTTTCTTCACGAGCAAGAGAAATATATTTAGTAAAGCTAGCTTTCACCCCTGCACTATGAGTAGCAATAATTACATTATGGAAACCAGGAGTAATATTTGGTCGATTTGGAACAATCAATCCTAGTTTCTCTCCGATTTTTAAAGATTTATCATAGATTTCTAAGATCTCCTTATTCGGATATATTTTTTCATCCATTTTAATATCAAAGTTAAAAGGATATGTACTTGCATCATATACGACAACATCATCAACTTTTAAAACTAAATTTTCTAAATATTCTTTCAAAGTTTGATTTTGCATAATCGGAGGTAACTCAAATTCCAATGAATCACCTAAAATAAATATATGTACCCAGCGTTTTGTAATTAGGTGGGGAATTTTCTTAACCCTTTCTCTGAAATTCTCAAAAAACTTTGACATATTTATTAAGAATCATTTGATTTGTTAAAGTTTTACCATCAAATTTTTCAATTCGCATTATTCATAAATTCTTATTTTTTTCTTAACTATCAAAGAATTTATATTCTCAACTTAAATTTAAAAGAGTTAAACTTCATGTAATTGTAAAGGAATTGTTCTAAGAATATATTTTTTTTAATTGTGGTTGATATTCAATAATTTTTTTAGGATGAAAAAGAAATGAGTAAAGTTGAAGAAGTCACAAATATTTTACAGGAACTCGAAGGAAAAGTGTCTGATATAATTGGTTCCGCTGTGATAAGAACTAATGGATTAGTAATAGCATCAGCATTACCGAGTGAGGCAAATGAAAGGATGATTGCGGCGATGTCAGCAGCCCTTTTAGGTACATCTAAAAGGTCAGCAGAAGCACTTTTTAATGGTGATTTTGTGAGCCTAAATCTAGAGCTTGACAAGGGAAACATGTTTTTAATTGGAGCAGGACGCGTTATTTTAGTTGCTATAACAAGAAAAGAACCAAATATTGGATTGATTACATTAGAAATGGAAGATACAAGTAAAAAAATAAATGAAATATTTAAACTGGAGGAGTGAGGTTTCTTGAGTGAAAGACTAAAGCAAAGGTTAAAACAATTAAAATTCATTTCTTCAATGTTTAGTATGGCTATGGATGAATTTAACAATGTAATGGGGCCAGAAACGATTCAAACAATCTTTAGATTAATAGGTGAACAACAAGGTGAAACAGTAGAAAAGAGATTAAAGGAAAAATATAACATTGATAAATGGACTCCAGAAACATTTGCTGAAAAGCTAACTCAAGATATCATTGATCCTGCGGTGGGAACTGGAACATCTGAAATCAAAATTAATGGAAATGAATTAACTGTCTCAATTAAAGATTGTCCATTTAAAAGGGCAGGTATTAAGATTTCAAATAAGTTCTATTGTACTTACACTGAAGGCTTAATTGAAACTGCTGTAAAACATGCGTTAGACAATATTGAGTTTAAGAGTTTAAAGCTTAGAGCAGTTGATAACTGCGATTGTAGTTTCCTTATTAAGGTTTAAACTATAAATTTTTAAGATTGTACTTTAAATTTTTATTAAAGCATTTTTTTTTAATTTTTAAGTTAATATTTGATTTAAACATGATTCTTGCGATTCTAATTTTAAAGAGAACAGGGGAAAATATATGCAGTAGAACTTATGGACCCACAACTTGGAATGAAACTCTAACAAGTGGCTTTATTTCTGCTACATTTGATTTTACTCAGAAAACTTTTGGTACCGAGATTCAAGATATTGAGTTAGGACCCTATCGTATTTTATTTGAACTTACAAATGATTTTATTATTGTTGCTTTCTATGAAAAAGCTGATAGTATAATAAATATACAAAAAAAATTAGTTAAGTTAAGAGATACCATCTATTCTGAGTATGGAACTATACTAAATGAACCATCTTGGTGTTTAGAAGATTTTAAAGGATTAGGGGAAGTAGTGGATAAGATCATTTCTGAATATTACGATATTGATATTGGTGAAGATCTTAGAAACCAATATAAAAACATTTTAGATGATTTCCGTTCAAATGCAGAAATATTGGATTGTGATTTAATATCAAGTTCAGGAGTTCCCTTAACAAAGGAATGGAATAAGGAATTCCTGGATCTTTGCTTAAGAATGATTGATGCTTTTTGGAAATCTCAACAATACGTATTAGATCAAATTATTCTATCTTATGAACAACGCACTTTAATCTTACACAAAGTTAACGATAATTTTGTTCTATCAGCTTTAATTAGAAGAAATACACCAATAGGTATGGCTACATATTTAGTGGATGAAACTTCAAATTATATAGCAAAACTCAGTTAAAAAATATAATTAATTTGAATTAGGAAATCAAAAATGGGATTTTTATCTAAAATATTTGGGAAAAAGGAAGAAAAAGGTATTCAAGAAGTTGAATTAGAAATGCAAAAACTTAAAAAAAAAGTAGATGCTGAAATGATTGCTATATTCGGAATTGGAGGTAGATTGAAGGGTTTACCATTAATCTATGCATCCGATGATGATTCTAATATGAAACAAATATCTGCGAGATTATATGAGATAATCGAACCATTGAATAACCTTGCAACAGAAAGAATTTTAAGAGATTTAATTATTAATTATGATGACTCTACTCTGTTTTTCAAACAAATCATGAAAAACATAGCATATTTTGCGATTTTTCATGAGAAAAGTAATCTTTTAGCCTTAAAACAATGGATTTACAAGAAAGAAGAGTTTTTGAAGGAATTACTTCACGATTAGAAGTTATTCAGTTGGGGATAAGAGAGATCTTCTCTTGGAATGCTAGGTATATTGTTTATGATCGGTATGATTTTTGGTAGATTATAACTTAATCTTTCTTTATATTTATATAATCCAGAAACGCATTTACTACCATGTGAAATTTTGGATCAGAAACAACAGTTAAATGGTCTTTTCCTTGAATTTGAAAATGGCAAGCGTTTGGTACCAATTGAGCAATTAAAGTTTTGTCCCCTGCTATAGCCTCATTGGATCCTACAACTGTCAATACAGGAACGTCTATTTTTTTTAGAGAATCTTTAATTTGGTCAGGAGAAGCTGCTGTTTCAAATTGTTCAAGAGTCCCACCTTCCACAGCAGCTAAAGCAAGTAAATCATTCCCTCTCATTTCTGCATATTCACGAAATTGACGTGCCATAGGATCTTTAACTTGTTCAATAGTATCCGCTTTAAACGCTCCGATTCTCCTTTTTATGATTTCTCTAAAATCGTTTCTTGCTTTTTCATCTTCTCTAAAGGTTAAAACAAATCCTCCAAGAATGGCAGAAATAAAGATCTCTGGTTTTCTTAGTAATAAACTATATGTAATAAGGGCACCCATAGAATATCCAAATAAATTAGCTTTCTCAATAGAAAGGTGTTCTAATAACTTTACTACATCATCTTGCATTCTTTGACCATAAAAAGCTTTATCATGAGGTTTATCACTTTTTCCATGACCTCGACAATCTATTAAAATTACTTTAAAATTATCCTTTAGGGCATCTAGCCAACCTTGTTGCTTCCAATTGTATTCCATACTTGATGAAAAACCATGTATTAATAAAACTGGAGGTCCCTTCCCTTCTATTTCATAATAAATTTTAACACCATCATTAGTGAATTCTGGCACTTCAAAAATCCCTCAATCTTCTTTTATCCTCTTTAATTCAATTTTAACTTCATTAAACTTATCCATACATACAAGCTCAACAACATCTTGGTCAGCAACCCATTGTTTTGGAAATCCTCCACCAAATTGAAGCATAATAATATATGGGAAAATATCATGGTAAAAAAACCCACATAGTCCTCCAGCACTATGACCACTCAATTCAATTTTATCTCCTACTTTATGACCAGCGTTACAATGCCCTTTTACTTCTTTTATGGTACCAACAACTTTATATCCAATCTGACTCATAATATTCAATCCTTTACTTATCTTTTTAAAATTTTTAAATAATTATAAGTTAAATTATATCTAGTGTTATTAGTATACAATTCATTTAAATGAACTAGGTTATCTCTAATTTTAACTGATAAAAATGTCAAAACTAAAAGATTTAGGGCAACCCGAAGAATTTTGGGATTATTTTGAGAAAATTTCACAAATCCCCCGCTGCTCTCGATATGAAGAAAAAATTAGAAATTTTATAAAGCAAGAAGGCGAAAATTTTGGATTTAAAACTAAAGTAGATAATGTTGGAAATCTGGCAATATATGTCCCAGCAAAAACTTCTGAAAAAGAAAAATTAATTCTACAGTGTCATATGGATATGGTTTGTGAGAAAAACGACGATGTAGATCACGATTTTTCAAAAGATCCATTAAAATTGAAGGTTATAGAAATCGGAAATGATAAATGGTTAACTGCTGAGGGCACAACCCTTGGGGCTGATGATGGTAATGGAATATGCTTCAATCTCTCTATTATGAAAAAAATTCACGATGGGACTCTGAATTTAGAATCCCTCAGTCTAACACTATTATTTACTGTTCTTGAGGAATTTAATCTCGGTGGTGTGAAAGATATTGACAAGAGCCTATTGGATGGAAACATGCTCATTAACCTCGACTCTGGAGGAGAAGGGATGATTACCAATGGTTGTACAGGAGGTATTGGATTTATCGTTGATATTAAAACCAAACCTATTTCAATTAGCAAGATTAAAGGTAAATTTACCATTTTTAAAATATCTTTGAGCAGGTTAACTGGAGGGCACTCTGGAGGTGATATTAACCGAGGAAGAGCAAGTGCAAATAAATTATTATGCCATATCTTATGGAAATTGGCAAAAAATTACTCAATTCATATTAATTCTATCAATGGAGGAAAAGCAGCGAATGCGATAACACGAGAAGCATCTGCGATAATGCTTGCAAAGGAGGAAGATATATCAGAAATAATATCTTTATCTCATGCACTTTTTGCAGAAATAAAGAAGAACTATGAGGGTATCGAAAACAATATGAAAGTCTCAATTAAAATTCTGGAAGAGAATAGCATAAACACAGTATTTTCTCAAAAAGTTCAAGGAAAATTACTCGATCTCTTATATATCATTCCCAGTGGTCCTTTATCAATCCATCCAAAAATCAATGCATACGCTTTTGCATCTACTAATATAGGGATATTAAAAACAGAAAAAGATTATCTCAGAATACGGATGCTCCATCGTAGTTTCAATAAATATCATAATAAAAGCATATGTGAACAAGTGATTACATTATTAAAGTTGTCTGGTCTTGAAATGGAAACAACAATAACAGGGAGTTATCCTCCATGGGAACCAAAATTTGATTCTAAACTTTTGAATATAGCTAAAGATGCTCACAAAGAATTATTTAATAAAGATCCTATAATTATTTTGATACAGGGAGGTCTAGAAAGCACTCTCTTGATTAACCTAAATCCCAAAATGGAAGCAATAGCAATGGGACCTACTACTGCTGATGTTCACTCTCCTAATGAACGTTTACGTATAAAGTCTGTCGAAAATACATGGAAATTCCTTCTAAATATCTTAAAAAAATTAGATTAAAAAAGCAAATTTCTTTTTCATTATTATTAACCATTGAGTGGATAAAAGTTGGAAGATACGACCAAACTAGCTGTAATAGCTGACATTCATGCAAATAAATATGCATTAGAGAGTTTTCTTCAATATAATGAAGAAAATTTTCAAGCAGACAAAATATTGAACCTAGGAGATTTTGTATCGATTGGTCCCCATCCAAAGGAAGTAGTAAACTTAGTTTATAACGATAATCGATTTGAAAATATTATAGGAAATAATGAAATAATTTTGTTAGGAAAACGAAAAAGTGAATGGCGAAGATCAACACAACCCCATCATGAATGGATCGCGAATCAGCTTGGAGAAGATTTACTTAAAACTATAGAAGAGACACCTACATCAAAATATCTTGACATTAATGGTAAGAAATTACTTATGCTCCATTCTCATTTCTATGATACTCCTAACAGGACATTTATGGATAATCTTTTGATATATCAAGGAAAAACTCTCGAGGAATTTATAAATGATTATCCTGAAGATGTAGATATAATATTAGTTGGTCATTCTCATCTACAATTATATATCAATTGGAAGAAAAAAAAGATAATCAATCCTGGATCAATTAGTATTACTTGGAAGCCAAGAACATCTTTTTGTCTATTAGAGATTGATGATGATAACCTAAATGTTAATTTCAAAAATATCCCTTATGATTATTCAAAACTTAAACAAGATTATAATGACAATAAAGTTGTCGCAAAAGATTTGCTTATTAAATATTTTTATCCTTTTCTTTAGATTTAATATTTTATACCAATTATTTTATTAATAAGACTTTGTGTAAAATTATGGAAATATTAGAGAGAGAATTAATTGAATTTAAAGATAGGGAATTTCCTGAAAAGGTGTGCTTTAAACCAATAGGTATCATTCATACGCAATTTAAAAATTTAAAGGGTATCCCAATTCAATTTTCAATGTCAGATGCTAAGGGGACTATTGAAGTCTTTCCTGAATATGTTGCTGGTTTAAAAGATCTTTCTGATTTTTCTCATCTTTATTGTTTATATTTTTTTGATATGGTAAAACAACCAGTCCCACTTCAATCTAAACCATTTTTAGATGATGATAAAAAAGGAGTTTTTGCTATCCGAACACCTTTTCGGCCTAATCCTATAGGAATTTCAATATTAGAGATTATCGAAATTAGAGACAATATGATTCACATAAGGGATATTGATATTTTAGATAAAACACCTATACTAGATTTGAAACCATATATCCCCAAATTTGATAATATTAAAACAAAAAAGATCGGTTGGATGAAAGGAAAGATTCAGAGAAAAGTCAGTTAACAGTTTTCTGGATTAATTTCTCGTTCTTCTTTTTACGTACTCGCCTTGCTTGAACTGCAATTGTTTCAAGAAGCCTACGCTGATTTGTTGATATCCAAGGACCCTCGCAATCTATTGCTGCATATGGAATATCAGATTTATTTGCCAGAGGGCGAATTATTGCCTGTGAATTCATGGCGGGTTGACAGTTAAATGCCCCCATGTTTATTAATCCATCAAAAACACCTGAATTCACTGAATGTATGAATCTACCAGTAGTGACGGGTGTTTCTGTAAAACTATTTGATGATACGTATTTATTCCCCTCTTCCATGAGATCCACATAATCTACTTGAGGATCAAATAATAAACCTGTTTTACTCATTATTTTTCGATAGGTATTACATTGTGAAGCTAAAAATTCCATTTTATTTAAGCTTCGCTTTGCTTTCATAGCATCCCTTTTATATTCTTCTTCTACAACGGAAAGATCTAATAAAGCTTCTTCAAATTGCTGTTTTGGAGTAAGAATACCTTTCCTGAATCCATATCGCAAAATTGGCTCTGATAACAACATATTTAATGATTCAATGAGATCAACGACCTTTACAATTATTCCTTTTTCAAGAAAAAATTCTTCTACAGGATAGTGATTAAACAATAAATTTAAACCACCAAAAATCAATATTTTTGGAGTCTCTTCTACTGTAGCTTTTAATGGTATGTTAGTCACATCTCGTGCCCATCTCACCAATCCAGTTCTCAAAGTTTTTTCTTTTTCTTTTACACTGTGAATAAACTCATCAGTAATAACCTCAAATCGCTCAAGTGCTAGAACTTTATTTTCAGCTATACATTGTAGTGCATTTCTTGCTTCAACGAGAAAATGTCCTATAATAAAGTCAACATTTTCCAATAAAACTAACTCAGGTTTTAATCCTAAGTAATTATTTTTGAAACTTGGAGCAATACAAAAAAATGCGTTTTCTATATTTAATCTTTTCTTAAATAATATATCCCAGAGAACGGGCCATGCTCCGTTTTGACAGGGGCCGTGTTGGTTCAAAGGATCACGATAAATTGTAATTTCATCATTTCCTCGAAATTCATAAATGTCCTTCAAAATTGCTCCTGCAATTGCAAGACTAGGAACACATTCTCTACCTGAACATACTTGTTTTGCATATTGTAAAATATTATCATCAGTTTCTTGGCTTATTCTGATGTTTCTATTATGGTGCTTGTATAGATCTATTACAAGGCGTTTTCCATATGGATTTCGAGCTGCAGGTTCAACAAATACAATCCGTGGATCATCAAAATCTACCCTGTTGCCTTCACTATCTATGATGTATTCATAATTCTTTGAAAACCGAATTTCTCCTATTTTTCTAGACGTACGTTCTGTTTTAATCATGTTTTTATACCTCACTCAACTACCAATTCTAATTTTTCTACTTTTTTTAGTCGACGTTCTTCAATAATATCAAGAAACGCACCCACGCGTGTCTCAAAACCTGCATGAGCAGTATGAGAATCTATTTCAAGGTAGCAAAATGTAAATCCCGCAAGATCATTCCTAAACTTATGATACATAGTACCATCAGGACCACAGGAAAAACAAGAAACGAGACATATATATACGTTGGAATGGTTTTTTACGTATTGTACTACATTGTCAATCTGTTGTGTATAACTCCATACATTTCTCTCATACATATTGATCTCATCTGATAACATATATAACATATCGGCAGGTATTGCGTTGTAGCCTCTACTGACTATTTTTCGAGGGAGAGCAATATTTACTTCTGATGGATAAACCACATAAGGTCTACCTGCAATAATAACACTTGGTTTCTTTAATAATTCCTTTAGTTTCTTTTCACCTACTTCTCTATATTTTTCCCAGAAATTATTGTTATGGATTAACGCTTTTTGTCCTGCCTTCATACCCTCCTCAAAATTCAAACCTAATTTTACTGCGATTCTACCGAATTCTTTAAGCGTCATTTGTATCAAATGATTAGAAGTTCCCACGTGCGGTGAAAGAATCTTATTGCATATATTCTCAAATTGTGCACGTATAACATCTGGAATGGTTGTTGTTGAGGGACATGTATAACCATGCAAGAATCCGTTGGGAATATCATATTCAATTTCACGAGGTATAAAAATATAATCTACATCACATTTGATGAGGTAATCAACCTCTCTGTGAACTAATTCACAGGGATAACAGATGGATGCAATCGCCTTTGTGCCGTCCGTTTTAGAACCACCAGAAATTTCTACATTGAACCCAAGTTCGTTGAAAAATTTTACATACAATGGGAATAAAGTATATACTGTAAGTGCCATCGGAAGACCAATCGTTCCACGCGGATTATCAATATTTCGAGCCCCAAATTCTTCAAACATCATTTTATTTCGAAATGCCACTAAATCTTGACCTTCTTTTATTTTCTTCCCCTTTTGACGTAGTAACCTATATTTAGAACACACACCCCCAAATGGATAGAGCTTTCCCCTTATGGATATGTTTTGAATTTCGCAATTGTTCTCACATGACTTGCATCTAAATATTTTTTTCAGTTCAATTGTACCTTTTTCAAGTTTCTCAAGCTCAAAATCTCGCTCAATGATCACACCTTCTTGTAAAAGATCGCGTACCATGAGAGCAGTTCCCACACTACCCATTAGTTCAGGATGTGCTGGTACAATAACTTTTTGCTTTAAATAAGCAGCTATAGCTAAGGCTACTGATCTATTTAACGCTACACCCCCAAGAAATAGGAGATTTTTCCCTACTTGACGAGATCCTATAATTCGAGAAATATAGTTTTCAGCAATGGAATAAACAAGACCAGCAACAACATCCTCTTGTTTAGCACCCTGTTGAAGTGCATTTCTTAAATCAGTATTGATGAAAGCGGCGCATCTTTCACCAAATGCTATAGGTTCTAAACTCTTCATAGCGACATTACTAATTTTTTCAACACCAATACCCATATCAACTGAAGCAGATTCCTCAAGAAAACTTCCCGTTCCCGCTGAGCATCCCTCATTCATTGCATAATCAATAGGAACTCCTTTTAGAAATGAAATAAACTTCGAATCCTGACCACCAATCTCAAATACAGTATCGACATCTGGAACTTCTTCAACAGCAGCTCTCGCATGTGCTAATATTTCATTAAAACTCCGACAATTATCTAAATAAACTGAAACCATCTCTCTTGCTGAACCAGTAACCCCACATTGGACAATCTTAATAGTTTTATTTCTAAATTGATCTAGCAGTCCTTTGATACATTGTTTTGTAGCTAATACAGGATTACCCAACGTTCTTAAATAAACACTGGCTCCGACTGAATCATCAGAAACGTTAAATAAAACAGCTTTAGTTGTAGTTGATCCAGCATCTATCCCGAGGATATAAGAATCACCTTCGATTACTTTCCCTTGAGTATTCTTGTTCACACGATAATCTAAAAGGGATTCAGCATTTTTAAGAGGTTTATGTCTTTCAAATTCAATAGAAGAATTTTTGAATAATTTTTCACGAGGGGAGTATTCTTCTTGAAACTCTGACGCGTATAAAGAAGCTCCAAAAACTTCAAGATAAGGACTTTCTGGGAGGACTTTAATTTCAGATGAAATAAGAAATTTTTGTAGATTTTCAATGAATATTTTATTTAAAGCAACTCCTCCTGATATTACAATTAAATCTGTCCCCCATTGAGCTGACTCAATCATATTACTAACCTTACTTGCCAAATCACGAATTAGTGTTTTTGCGATATCCTTTGGTTTACATTCACCTTTATTAAGCTTATGAGTTGCATCGGATTTGCAATGAACAGAACAACGTGTTGCTAGCTGAGTAAACTCCCCATGTAAACTTGCCTTTATACCTTCTTCAATGGTCATTCCCATCCTTTGAAGTTGTTGGATAATAAACTCACCTGTCCCCGCAGCACACTTAGTAGTTGAGATAATATTTTTTATTATACCATTTTTCATTGGATAAACACTAAAAGTTTCCCCTCCAAGGGATAGTAGAATGTCAGGTTTTATATTATAATAGGATAACGCCTTTTCCAAGCATTCTACTTCTGAAATGTATGGTAAATTAAGAAAACTACTCGTAGCTTGACCAGTTATTATAATTTTGGAATCTTTACCTACCTTATGCCGTTTAAATATTTCCTTTATCTTTTTTTTTGGTGATCCCTCGTGACGTACAACCTCGGATACTACCTCTCCATTTTCTGTTCGACGTACCCACTTTACAGAAACGGCACCAATTTCTAATCCCTCATAATAAGTTGTAGTACGTTGATTTATTTCAGAAAGGCTCTCATTTGACATTGATTTCCATCTGTGACATTCTTTATGATGATTACTTTGATTTGTTTAATAAATTAACTCTTTAATTATAAAATCAAATAGTAAGTTAATTTAATCAAAAGTTAATTTATAAAAGTTTTACCCTAAAACACAGTATCAGAAGTATTACTTATTAAGATATATAAGACTAAAATCTTACTTATAATATTAACTCCCAATTCTCTTCAGTCAATTCTCGACCCCATATATGGTGACTGTTAGATTCAATTAATTGAAATCCGTTCTTTAGATACATTCTTCGTGCGGCTTTCAGTTCACTAATGGTTCCTAAAACAACTTTTTGATAACCTCGATTTTTACAGAAATTTAGTGCTTCATGCATTAGTTTTGTACCAATTCCCTTATTGCGTTCATGTGGTTCAACAAGAAACCATCTGAGCTGAGCAATCTTTTCCTCTAATTTAACAATTGCTATTGATCCTACAATTTCAGTTTCTTTCTCAGCTACCCATAAGTGTTCTTTGCTTGGATCATAATTCTCAATAAATTCAGCTATGTATTTAGCCACATAAGCTTCAAAAGTTTCGTCAAGTTGATTTTCAATCGCATAAATTACCCCATGTCGATAGATTATATAACCAATATCACCAGACCTATGAGATCGCATACTGTAAAATTCTGTACTTTCGCTTTCATTTTTTAAAATTCTCTCAACTGTTTGCATAGCTGTAACCAGTCGATTTTGATCCTCGTGATTAATATCGGTAAGAATTTTTTCAATTTGTTCATTAGCTTTCTCTTGGAGCTCATAGATTATACCTTGACCTTCAGCTGTTAAAGAAAGATGCTGTTTACGCATATCTATATTTGACTTCTCCTTGCGAATTAAATTTTTCCTTTCAAAATTACTCAAAATTCGACTAAGGTATGCAGGATCTAAATTAAGTACCTTAACAAGTTCACTTGCGGTTATAGATGAGATACGATTTATTTCAAACATGATTCTTACTTCTGTTAAAGAATAGGCACTTTTTAGCAATGTTTTGTCAAGAAGTCCTAATAATTTTGTATAAAAACGATTGAAGCTGCGTATTTTTCTGATTCTCTCATACTTATTTGTAAGCATTTTTCTTCTACTAATAATGAATATTTTTATATAAATATTGATAAACACAACCAAATACTTGACAATATCAAGTAATATTATTTTATTAAAAAAACTTCAAAATCATACCAATGGGCTTTATAATATCTTTTTGCTGCTAAGATCTTAAGATTGATTTTTTAAAAATTAAGAATAATAAAAAAGGATGTAAAATAAAATGAGTTTTAATAATTTTGATGAGGATTTAACTGGAGAAGGACCAGTTAATTCTAAAACTCCTGCCTCTAAAATACCTTCAGGAGGGAAAAAGTTAACACTTTATTTCATGTCAACTATAGGCCCTGGTGAAAAAAAGGAAAAATTAACAGTGAATGATGGGATTCGTATTGATGATATTAAGAATACTGTAGGAAATTTATATGGCCTTGATCCTAATGATTTTCACTTATCTTCAGGTGGGGTTACTTTTGATGAAAATGGTTCCTTAAGAGATTATGATATACATAATGGTGATGACATACTTTTAATCCCAGCAAGTACTGCTGGCTAAATAATTATTTACTCTTTTTTTTCCATTCCTCGTGTTTTAGTAAAAATTAAAAAAGTAATTCTTAAAACACTTAATATATTAAATCTATTTTATAGAATCTTAATAATTATTAAAGAAGCGTATGCAACTATGGAAGATAGTCTAGGATTGAATGAAGATGAGATAAAAATATATCAAGAGCTTCAGCAGCATTTAGATGAATTACCGGTTGGATATCCCCCAACCAAGTCAGGTGTAGAACTCAAATTGTTAACATATTATTTTACACCTGAAGAAGCAAAAATAGCAATAAGATTGAAGTATAAATTTCCAATGAAATCCCTCGAGTCTTTAGAGGAAATTTATAACAATGTTAAAGATTTAGGTATATCTAAGGAAAAACTTGAAAATTCTTTAGATAATATGGTTAAGAAGGGATCACTCTTTTTCAAGCAAGAAAATGGTAAAAAATATTATGCAAACGATATACTTGTGTTAGGATTGTATGAGCATAAAGTTAATAAACTTACAAGAGACTTTTTAGATACATTTAACCAATATCTTATTGAAGCGTTTGCTCAAGAATTTTTAAGTACAAATATTTCTCAATTTCGAACTGTTCCTGTGGAGAAAAGTATTACAAGAGAACATCATCTCCCTACTTATGACGAGCTTAAAAAAATCATTGAAGATTTAGAAGGTCCTATTTGTGTGCAAAATTGTATTTGCCGTCAAGGGAGTGATATATTAGGTATTCCTTGTGAGAAAACCGAATTGCGTGAAAATTGTATGGGTTTTGGAGAACTAGCACAACTTTACATTCATAATGGATGGGGTAGGGAAATAAATAAGGAAGAAGCACTCGAAATTTTAAGAAAAAGTCAAGAAGACGGCTTGGTGTTCGAAGCAGGAAACGCTCTTTCTCCACATTTTCTTTGTAGTTGCTGTGGATGTTGTTGTGGCATCTTACAGTTTCTAAGATTAATGCCCAATACAGCTGAGCTATTACCATCAAATCATTTTGCTGAAGTAGATTTAGAATTATGTACAGGTTGTGGAACATGCGCAGAGCGCTGTCAAATATATGCTATAGAGATAAGGAATGAAAAATCTGAAATAAATGTTAAAAAGTGTATTGGATGTGGAAATTGTATAGTTACATGTCCTGAAGAAGCAATACATCTGGCTAAAAAAGATTATGAGTCCCGCCCTCCTTCAACACCAGAAGAGCTTTACGAGAAAATCTTAGAAAAAAAGATTGTGTTAAAAGGTCAAAAATGAAAATAAAAAGTTTCTCTCTTTTTTAACTTTTTAATAAAGAGATAGCAATATTCGTATTATTTATATATTAAGCTTATTTAAAAAAAAAAACAATATATTTAACAAGACTTAGATTGTTATTGTTTCTTTCTTTTTTGAATCCATTGCCAGTTTCTTCTTTTTCCTTCGAACCATCTCGACAAACGATTCTACACGCGTAAGCAGGCCAGCTTCCCCAGAATGTTCATCCATTATAATCTCTAAGAAAGGAAGCCCAACAACCTTCATATCTCGCATGATCAATTCAGAAATAAGACTATCTGGACCACATGCAAAGCTTATGAGAAAAATAACTCCATCTATTTCACCACGACCTTTAGTAAGGAAATACCTTATTGACTGCATTATTTCTTCCTCATGTCTCCAGTAGTTTCTAAGACGCTTATTGACTATTACAGGTGTTCTAAAAATAGCTTCAGGTAAATTCTCAATTGTAAGAACCTCAACACCCTGGTCCTGCAATTTTTTCTGAAAATCTAAATTTATAAATGTATCAAAAATATTGTAAGCATGTCCGAGAAGAAGAAATTTGAGGTCTCCCTTTTGTTTTTTTTTCGGTAATGTAAAAGGTCTATTTCTTTCCACTAATCTTAAAGCATGATTTACAGAGGCTCCTTCTCTCAGAAATTTATGATATTCGTCAAAATATCTTTGAGCTTCTCTGTACGCATCTAATGATTGATTTTGAGTTCTACCTAACTCCTTTCCTAACTCAATGGCAGAGGTAGCTATAGGAAATTCCTTCACATTTACTTCAAAATTTAGTATTTTTGGAACTCCAGGTAAAATTTTTATAATATCCGGTAGAGATAGAAATTTTGGACAAAAATACGCTTCCTTCACTTCTGCAACATATCTAGGTACAAAAATATAATTTAAATCTGGATTATTTCGTACTAACTTTAATACTTGACCATAATAAATCTTAACAGGGATACAGAGTTCCCCGAATCCATGTGTTACACCTTCTTCCACGATCTTTTTGTTTGTTGGAGGGCTTAAAACAAGTTCAGCGCCTAATTCTTCAAGAAATTTCTTCCAAAATGGAAAATAGCGATAAAAATGAAGAGCTCGCGGAATTCCAACTTTGATTTTTTTATTGCTCGCTTGTTTACTTGTTTCCATTTATTTAATTCTCCAGTAACTCACACATGAGACGTATCAATTTTGTTAATATGTGTTAGTTAAAATTTTTTTTTATTTCGATAAGAAATAAAGTACTATAAATTTAGAAAATTTTCTAATATTTTCATACCATAAGGTTTCATCTTTATTGATTCTGGATGGAATTGAATCCCCTCAATTGGATATTGTTTATGTCGAACAGCCATAATTACACCATCATCAGCTGTAGCCGTGATTTTAAGACTTTGGGGTAGACTTTCCTGCTTCGCAGCTAAGGAATGATACCTAATCCCTAATAGCGGATTAGGAATATTACTAAAAATAGTTTCTTGGTCGTGAAAAATTTTGGAAATTTTACCATGCATAGGTCCTACATTTGCTCGATCGACATAATCTTTACTTGTATCAGCGCCAAACGCTTCAACAATCGTTTGATGCCCTAGACAAATTCCAAGTATAGGAACCTTTGAATGAAACTCTTTAATAATTGATATCACAGAACCTGTGTCATATTTTGGGTGGCCTGGTCCAGGAGAAATTACAATTTTATCCACTGATAAGCTCTTCACATATTCTATGGATATACTGTTTTTTTCAACAAAAATATTCGATTCGGGTTCTAATTGACAAAAATAATTTACTAAATTGTAAACAAAACTGTCAAAATTATTAATAAAAAGGATGTTAATTATTCACTCACCTCTGCAATCTTAATTGATTTTATTACACTATACAATTTATTGTAAGTTTCCACGTATTCTTTATCTGGTTGACTATCTGCAACAATACCACCACCTGCTTGTGCAAAATATTTATCCTTCATTCCAAATAATGTTCTAATAGCTATGGCAAAAGTCATATCGCCATTGAAACTAAAATAACCCACACCTCCGCCATAAGGACCTCGATTTTCTGTTTCCAAATCTTGTATTATCTCCATGGCTCTAAGTTTTGGAGCACCTGAGAGTGTACCCGCAGGGAACACACTTTTAAGAACTACATATCCATCTAATGGTGTTTTACTCCTAATCTTACTTACAATATGTTGGACTTTTCGATATTTTTGGATTGTCATCAGTTCAAAAGTATCAACTGTACCAGGATAAGAGACTTTAGCAAGATCGTTTCTAGCTAAATCGACTAACATGATATGTTCAGCTTGTTCTTTTGGATCATCTAATAACATTCTTTCTAATTCTAAATCTTCTTCTGGTGTCTTACCTCTCCTTATGGTTCCCGCAATCGGAACAGTGTTAAGAACATCCTTATCTTTAGATATAAGTGCTTCAGGACTACTTCCAATAATTTTTATATCATCAAAATTCATGCTATACATATATTGTGAAGGATTTAGAACTCTTAGAACCTCGTAAATTGCCATTGGGTTTATCTTACTCTCTGTGTATAACCTTCGAGAAATGACTGCTTGGATTATATCACCTGCATAAATATGCTCTTTAGTTTTCTCAATCATTCTTTCATGAGCGCTCTTACTTGTATTTGATTTAAATCCAGATTCATCGATCTCTTCAATATCAATAGGAATTTCCTTAACACTCTTCGATTTATGGTTTTTTTTAAATAGATCTAACTGATATCTAATGTTCTTATCTTTTGAATAATCATCAATGCTATTATCAACCAAAAATAATGAATTTGATTTATGTGAATAGACAAGCGCTTTAGTATAAAGCCCCATTAAGATATCTGGAAAATCACTTGTGGATTTGTACCCAACGAAGGGGGCAACCACATCATAACCTATATATCCAAGCATCCCTCCATAAAATATATTTCTTGGAAATAGTTCTGTAAAGGGAAGATTTGAATAAGGAGTAAGAGAGCTCAGTGTATCGAGAGCAATCATATTATATTCAACGTTATCCTTAAAGGGTAGTGGATTTTGAGGTCTTTCCTGCGAAATATCTTTAGATTCTACATACTCCTTAATAGTTTCCCCTCTTGCAGTAGAAATGTCATAAATTTTATATCTATTTTCGTTGATTTCTAACATGAAATCGGGTTCTAGTGCTATAAAACTATAAAGGGTTTTTTTGGTATTTTCTGAAGCAGATTCTAATAGTACATGCTTTTTTAACTCATACTTTTCTACTAAAAATTTATAGAACGTAAAAATATTATCTAATTCTCCTATTTTTTCTATATGTATGTCAAACTCCATATTTAATTCAACCCCTTAATAGCCTTTTTGATACTAGATACAAAATTCACTAAATCTTTTTCCATTTCTTCATAATTGTTTAAATTCTTTTTAATTATGTTAACAATTGCTGACCCTATTATGATACCATCAGCCCCAGCATCTATTATCGTAGTGGCATGTTCCTGCTTAGAAATACCAAAACCAACGAATATAGGGAGTAGTTTATTTGTTTTTTGCTTCATTCTCTTAATTGTATCTTTTGTAATTTGAGCCACTTTTTCCCGTGCTCCAGTTACTCCCATTACTGATATTAAATATATGAATCCTCTCGCAACTTTCAAAATTTTTTCCAATCTATCTTCTGTAGTTGATGGAGCAATAAGAAAAATTAGGCAAATATTATATTTTTCACATACCTTCAAGGTTAAATTAGCTTCCTCAATAGGTAAATCTCCAATTACAATACCATCAATACCGCATTCTTTTAAATTTTTAAATGTTTTATCAAGAGAATCTTCAATGGTATCTGCTCCTTGGATTAAAATATTGTAATAGGTTAGAATAACTATGGGTTTTTCAGTTTTCGCTCTTATATCTTTTATGGTACTTAATGCTACTTTTGTATTTATACCTGCATTGAACGCTCTAACATTTGCTTCTTGAATTGTTGGCCCATCTGCTATAGGATCACTGAAAGGTATCCCTATTTCAATGATATCTGAATATGGTTCGACTTTTTCAACAAGAATTTTAAATTCGTCAATATTTGGGTCTCCAGCAACTAAAAATGGCATGAAAAATTTTTCATCCTTCCACTCTTCATCTTTAAATAGCTTTAAAATTCTGTTAGTATCGTTCATTTTACCTTAAACTCCATATGCTTTTTTAATATATCTAAATCTTTAGAACCACTACCAGACAAATTTACAACCACAATGTCTTCTTTATTAAATTCATCTTTAATTTTATCCAAATATGCAAGAGCATGAGAACTTTCAAGAGCAGGAATAATTCCTTCCATTATACTTAAATTTTTAAATGCCTTCAGGGTTTCTACATCGGTTGCTTCACCAACTCTAAGGCGATTAAGTTCTTTTAAGAAGCAATGTTCAGGACCAACACCAGGATAATCTAATCCCGCACTAATTGAGTGGGTTTCCATTATATTCCCATATTTATTCTGTAATAAATACATCAATGACCCATGAAGCACTCCTTTTCGTCCCAAACCTAAGGCAATAGAGTGTTTTTCAGTTTCTTTACCTTCCCCAGCAGCCTCAATTCCAATTAATTCAACATCTTTATCATCTATAAAGTCATACATAATTCCAATTGCGTTACTCCCTCCGCCAATACATGCAATTATATAATTTGGGAGCTTTCCCTCTAAATCTATGATTTGTTTTTTTGTTTCTTTTCCTATAATTCTCTGAAATTCTCTGACTATTAAGGGATAAGGATGTGGGCCAACAACACTTCCCATCAAATAATGAGTGTCATCTACATTAGCAATCCAATATCGAAGCCCTTCATTTACAGCGTCCTTTAATGTTTTTGATCCAGATTTAACAGGAATTACCTCAGCACCAAGAAGCTGCATCCTATAAACATTGTAAGCCTGTCTCTCAATATCGATTTCACCCATAAAAACTTTTGTTTCCATCCCAAAATAAGCTCCAGCGATAGCAGTCGCAAATCCGTGTTGTCCAGCACCCGTTTCTGCCACAAGCTTTGTTTTTCCTATTTTCTTTGCCAGAAGAGCTTGACCCATAACGTTATTTATCTTATGTGCTCCTCCATGATTTAAGTCTTCTCGCTTTAAATAAACTTTGCATCCAATATATTCACTCAATCTAGCTGCGTAATATAAAGGTGTAGGTCTACCACTGTAGTCTTTAAGAATTTGATAATATTCATTTTGAAATGACTCATTATGGAGATATTTATGACAAGCTTCTGTTAATTCACGAAGTGCTGGCATGAGAATTTCGGGAGCAAAAATACCTCCGAATTCACCAAATTTGCCTCGTTCATCAGGATATTTATCTATATAATCCATTTTTATCATACTCTTAAGGAATTATTTAATTCTTCTATTTTAATTAAGAAATCTTCTATTTTTTTAAGATCCTTTACACCTTTCTCAGATTCCAAAGCACTACTTACATCTATTCCGAATGGATTTAAATCCTTGAAAATTTTTTCAAGATTATTTATATTGATTCCACCAGCAAGGATAATCTTTGCTTTACTATACTTTTTTAAAAATTGCTTTATGAGTTTAAAGTTAAACGCTTTTCCACTACCTTCACTATTATCTAGTAAAATTCCATAAACATCACCGTAAATTTGGTTGATTTGAGTCATAATTTGATTTTTGTTTTTATGGCTTAATTTTATTGCTACAATAATTTTCATTCTTAAGTTCCTTTCAAGCTTCTTTATTTCAAGTAATTCAAATTGAGG